>CAZNOC010000330.1:0-4440 GCA_964574545.1 uncultured Bifidobacteriaceae bacterium
TCCGCTCGGCGGCCTCGGTCGGCACGAGGTCGAAGGCGGTCTTCCCGATCCAGTCACCGCGGTCGAGTCCGAACGCCTCGTTCCAGGCGCGGTTCATGTAGAGATGCCGCCCCTCCTCGTCGGTCATCCAGGCAATGGCCGGCGACGCATCCATGAAGGCATGGAACCGCTGCTCGGTGGCTCGCAGTTCGGCCTCGGCCCGCATCCGCTCGCTGATGTCGATACCCATCCCGACCAGGCAGACCTCGCCTTCGAACAGGATGCGCTTCCCCGTGAAGAAGTAAGGGATCGACGTGCCGTTCTTGGCGACGAACGACGCCTCGACGGACGCCTCGCCACCCGCAAACACACGGCCGATTCGCTCGGCCAGCAGAGGCCGGTCGCCCTCGGAAAAGAATGCGAGCGGGTGCATTCCCGAGATCTCGGCGCCCGTGTACCCCGACACGTCCTCGAAGGTGCGGTTCCACCTGAGGAAGCGCCCTTGCTCGTTGTAGAGGTAGAGGATGCCCGGCACGCTCTCCAGCAGCGTGGTCGAGAAGCGCCGCTCGCGCTCCGCCGCCCGCGCCGCCTCCCGGCGCGCCTCCTCGCGCGCGAGGTTGTCGAGGCCGAACGACAGGTCGGCCGCGGCTTGTTCAAGCAGCGCCACCTCCTTCTCTCCGAAATAGCCGTCACTGTCGGCGATCACCGTCAAGGTGCCGGCGGGCTCACCGTGGACCCGAATCGGCAGCGCCGCCGATGCCCGGAATCCACGCGACCGCACTTCCGCCCGCCACGGCGCGGTCGCCGGATCGTCGAGCAGGTCGTTGCAGATGACGGCCCGGCCATCACGGAAGGCCGTGCCCGACGGGCCGCGGCCCTCCGGCCGGTCGTCGCTGGCAATGTGAATCGCGTCGAGAAACCCGTCAGTGTCGCCTGCCTGGGCCACAGGCACGAGGACCCGTCGTTCCGCGTCGTGCCACGTGATCCACGCCAGGCGGAAGCCCCCGTCCTGCACCAGCACGTGGCAGACGCGATCGAAGAGTTCGTCGGACGTGGGCAGCCGGACGATGCCCTGATTGATCCGGCCGAGTGCGGAGTAGAGGCGGTTGAGTTGACGGACGGCGAGGTCCCGCTGCCTGAGCCGGTGCACCAGCAGTGCGAGCAGCGTCGCCACCACGGCGAACAACCCCGCAGACAGAAGCGCGTCGGTGCCAAGCGCCAGCGCGAAGCGCGGCGGCACAAACAGGTAGTTCGCCGTCAGCGCCGACAGACCCATGGCCAGGCCTGCGGCAAAGACGCCGCCGTAGACGGCCGCAACGAACACCGCCAGGTAGTAGATCGCGTAGGGCGTGGCGGCGCTGTGCACCCCCAGCAACGCGGTAAGTGTCGTCGCGGCCGCGACGAGCAGAACAGCTAGTAGCGGCCAGGCGCGCCGGAGCGCCACCGCCTGGCTCACCCGAGGCGGACTCATGGAGACGACCGGCGACGCGTAGGGGGATGACGCATCGCCGCGAGTATAGCGTGCGTATCGGCACGATTCCGGGCCCTGCCTGCATCACTGTGCAGCGCCGTGAACCCGGCAGCGGCACTCGGCTTGCCGCATCTGGATCGCGCCGCCGATGATTCCCGGCCGCTCCGCTCGTCTATATGATGATTCCGACCATTTCGTTCCCGGAGTGCCGCTCCGCCATCCAAGGACAATCACGATGAAGGCAGCCCATCCGTATCTCAACTTTCCCGGCAACGCCGAGGAGGCGTTTGCGTTCTACCGATCCGTGTTTGGCGGCGAGTTTCAGTCCATCCTCCGATATCGGGACTTCGGGGACAACGCGATGGGCGTCGGCGAAAGCGAACTCGACAAGATCGCTCATGTGTCCCTGCCACTCACTCCCCACGCCACGCTCATGGGCACCGATGCGGTCGCCTCTCACGGAAGGGTGCTGACGGTCGGCAACAACTTCTCGATCACCCTCGACCCGGACACCGCTGCCGAAGCTGACCGGCTCTTCGACGCGCTCTCCGACGGCGGACGGGTGGACATGCCTCTGGGCAAGACCGACTGGGCCGAGAAGTACGGGATGTGCACCGACAAGTTCGGCGTGCAGTGGATGGTCAACTACGCGGGCAACGTGCAGTTCGCGGGGTAGCAGAGGATTTTTCTTCTCCGGCGCGCGCGACCGTGTCCATCCGGCCCCGTCCCGTTCGACGTCGTTACAGAAGGCGACAACAGAGACGCGAACCGATTGGGACCGGGGTATAAAGGCACGCGCGCGAACGTTGAAACCAGATCATTGGGGGCGCGCGTTGCCCTCGCTCGCGGGACACGACCATGACGATGATTCTCGAGTTGCGACACGCCCTGCGATCGCTGTCCCGGGTCAAGGGGCTGGCGGCGACCGTGGTGCTCACCCTCGCCCTTGGCATCGGCGCCAACGCCGCCATCTTCACCGTCGTTCAGGGAGTGCTCCTGCGGCCTCTCGTCAACGAGGACGAGGACCGGCTCATCTACATCCGGCAGAGCGCGCCCGGCCTCGAGATGGAGAACGCCGCCTTCTCGGTGCCGGAACTGCGCGACCTGGAGCAATCTGTCACGTCGGTTGCGGCCTTCGGTGATTTCTCGGTCATCGAGTTCACGATGGTGGGCCTCGGCGAGCCGCGCGTAGTGCGCTCCGGTGTCGTCGGCGGCTCCTACTTCGAGGTGATGGGCCTCCGTCCCACGCTCGGACGGCTCCTGGGCCCGGCAGACGATGGACCGCAGGCCGACGGGGCGGCGGTGCTGACGCACCGGTTCTGGACCTCGCTCGGAGCGGACCCGGCGCTCGTCGGCAGGCGCATCCGACTCGGCGAACGCGCGGCCACCATCGTCGGCGTCCTCGAGCCTTCGGTGCCGTACCCGTCCGAAACCGAGATCATCGCCAACGTCGTCACCAGCCCTCATCATCTCGACGCCACGATGGTGGATGGCCGCGTCCACCGGATGACGGAGCTCTTCGGTCGGCTGGCCCCCGGAGCGGAGCTGGACACGGCCCTGGCGGAGCTGCGCACCGCGCACAGCGCGATGGTCGGGCAACATCCGGAGGCGTATCCGGAACGCGCGCGTTTCCAGATCAACGCCGTGCGGCTACGCGACCAGATCACGGCGCCTGCGCGTACCGTCCTCCTCGTGCTGCTGGCGGCGTCCGGGCTGATCTTCGTCATCGCCTGCTCGAACGTCGCCAACCTGATCCTCGCGCGATCGGTGCGCCGAGAGGGTGAACTCGCCATACGCGCGGCGCTTGGCGCGAACCGCGGCGCGCTGCGCCGCACGCTGCTCGCCGAAAGCCTGCTGCTCTGCGGCGGCGGTGCGCTGCTCGGCATCCTGATCGCCAGGCCCATGGTGGACGTCCTGGCACGCTATGCGTCGCGGTTCTCGGTGCGGGCGCTCGACCTGACGGTGGACGCCAGCATGCTGTGGGTCGGTGTGGGGCTGGCGATGACCGCGGCCGTACTGCTGGCGTTCGTCCCGAGGCTCCCGTCGGCGGAGGCGGCCAACGGGCTCGGCCTGTCGAGCGGCAGCGTGCGCATCACCACGGGCACCAGCCGCCGGCTGCGCGTGTTCGCCGTCACGCAGATCGCCGCGTCGTTCGTGCTGCTGGCGGGCGCCGGCGCGCTCGTCACCGCACTCATCGCGCTCCAGACCGCGCCAACCGGCTTCAACCTGAGTAACGTCCTGGCGCTGCACGTCCCGGTGTCGTTCGACCGTCCCGCGGAAGACACGCGGGCGCTCTATCGCGAGATCATGCGCCGCATCAGCGAGCAGCCGGGCGTCGAGCGCGTCGCCGTCGGAACGGCCGTCCCCTGGCGTGACGCCGGCGTGTTCGGACCCGGGTTCCAGTACTCGGTCGAGGGCTATGCGAAAGCAGACGGCGAAGAGGACCCGCGCGCGCGCTTTCGCACCATTTCGCCCGGGTTCTTCGCGGCCCTCGGCGTGCCGATCGTCGCGGGCCGGGACTTCAACGACGACGATCGGAGCGGCGAGGAATCCGTGGTCATCGTGAGCGAGAGCGTGGCGCGGCGCATGTTCAACACGCAGGATGCGGTCAACCGCCGGCTCGTGTGGACCGATCCGGTCATGGCGTTTGTCGGCATCCACACCGAAGGCCGCCGCATCGTCGGCGTCGCCGCCGATGTGGACGACGAGAACGTGGTGCCGGGGCCGGCGATGACGGTGTATCACCCGTTCGAACAGGAGATCGGAGGCGGCCGCATCTTCGTCCACGCCCTGGGCGATCCGTATGCGCTGGTGACGCCCGTTACGCGCATCATCCGCGACCTGGCGCCGGATCAGCCGGTGGAGCGCGCGGCGACGCTCGAGGACGTGCGCGCCGAAGTGCTGGCGCCGGACCGCCTGAACGCCCTGGTGTTCGGCGGCTTCGCTGGCGTGGCGCTGATGATCGCCGTCGTCGGTGTCGCGGGTGTGCT
>CAZNOC010000331.1:0-4428 GCA_964574545.1 uncultured Bifidobacteriaceae bacterium
GCATCCATCACCAGTGGCTCCCCGACCGCCTGAGCTACGAGCGTCACGCCTTCTCGCCGGATACGTTGCGGATCCTCCGCGACATGGGCCACACGTTGAACGAGGCGGGGAACCAGGGCGCCGCGGAGGTGATCGTCTTCAACCAGAAGGAGAACGTGCTGGAAGGCGGAGTCGATCGCCGCGCCCCGGACGGCGGCGCGGCCGGCAAGTAGCGGGGGAAGGGGGTCGGGATTGATTTCGCACCTGGAGGGTCGCGCGAAATCAATCCCGACCCCCTTCCCCTGCGGCGTGCACGTACTCGAAGCCGAATCGGCCCTTCACGCACAGGTGGCCGCGTGTGGTGCCGTTGTCGATCGGTGACGTGACCTTCACGATCTGCTGGTCCTGCACGTGGACCGTGAGCGTGCAGCCGACACCGCAATACGGGCAGATCGTGTCGGTCGCGGTCTGCCGCTCGGGTGCCCACTGCTCCGCCTGCCGCAGCAGGAACTCCGGTTTCGCCATCAGCGCGCCCGTCGGGCAGACCGCAATGCAGTTGCCGCAGTAGACGCACGCGGAGTCGGGCAGCGGGACATCGAGTTCGGTCGAGATGTGCGCATGAAATCCGCGGCCGGCCACGGCAATGGCAAACGTGTTCTGCGCGTCCGTGCCGCAGGCCTCGACGCATTTGTAGCAGAGCACGCACTTTCCGTAGTCGCGCACGTAGAGTTCGTTGTCGTCCTTCACGGGCTGGGCGACCGTCGCGGCTGCCGGTCCGAAGCGGTCTGTCACGGCGCCATACTCCGCGATCATCGGCCCCAGCTCAGGGGCCGTCGACAGGTCCACCGACGAGCCGAGCAGTTCCAGCACGACCTTCCGGGCCAGATCCACGCGGGCCGACCGCGTCCGGATCTTCATGCCCGGCTCGGCCTTCCGCGAGCACGCCGGCACGAGGACGCGGGCGCCCTCCTGCTCCACCACACACACGCGGCATGCGTTCACCGGCGTCAGCGTTTCGAGGTAACAGAGCGTGGGCACGTCGGCGCCCACGGCGCGACACGCATCGAGCACCGTACGGCCCTGCGCGACCTCCACATCCTGGCCATCGATCGTGAGCGTCACACGCGGACGGGACTCTTCGTCGGGCGGCTGCGGGATCGTGGTCGAGGGCGGCGGCAGGTTGAACCAGATCGGGCTTGTGCTCATGGTCGCGCTCCGGCACCGTAGACGTTGAGGCGGGCCACCGCCGTCTCGATCGCGGACGAAGCCGTCTGGCCAAGACCGCAAATCGACGCGTCGCGCATCGCCTGTCCGAGTTCGTTCAATAACGACGCCTGCTCCGGCCCTGGTGGCACGGACGCCATCCTCGCGAGCAGCTCCTCCTGACGCACCGTGCCCACGCGGCACGGCACGCACTGGCCGCACGACTCGTCGCGGAAGAACTGCGCGATGCGCTGCAGCATGCCGGGCAGGTCTGTCGTGTCGTCGAACACCAGAATCACGCCTGAGCCGAGGGTGGCACTGGCAGACCTGGCGCCCTCGAATGTGAGCGGCATGTCAAGTGCGTCAGGCCCGACGAACACCCCGGCCGCGCCCCCGAGCAGGATGGCCTTGAGCGCGCGCCCCTCGGGCACGCCCCCTGCCAGTGCGAGCACGTCGCCGAGTGTCTGCCCGAACGGCACTTCGTAGACGCCGGGTGCCGCGACGTGGCCTGAGACACAGAACAGCTTCGGCCCCGTCGATGCCTCCGTACCGACGCGTGCCCAGGCCTCGCCGCCCTCGAGTACGACGTCGGGGATATTGGCGAGCGTCTCGACGTTGTTCACGACCGTCGGCTTGCCGAAGAGACCGACCTGGGACGGAAACGGCGGCTTCGACCGCGGTTCACCGCGCTTGCCTTCGATCGAGTTGAACAGGGCGGTCTCCTCACCGCAGATGTAAGCGCCCGCTCCGCGCCGGACCTCGATATCGAACACGAGGCCGCGGCCCATCACGTCCTCGCCCAGCAGGCCGGCGGCGCGGGCGGCGTCGATGGCGTGGCCGATTCGCGCCTCCGCCAGAGGGTACTCGCCACGGATGTAGATGTAGCCGCACGACGCGCCGGTCGCGAAGCCGCAGATGGTCATCGCCTCGACGATCGCGAACGGATCGCCGGTCATCAGCACGCGGTCCTTGAACGTGCCTGGTTCAGATTCGTCGGCATTGCAGACCACGTAGCGCGGCAGCGCGGGCTCACGCGCCACGGCTTCCCACTTGCGGCCCGTCGGAAACGCCGCCCCGCCACGCCCCATCAACTTCGACGCGGTCACTTCGGCGATGGTCGCCGCCGGCCCGAGCGTGAGCGCGCGCGCGAGCGCCGTGTACCCGCCGCTCGCGCGGTACTCGTCGAGGCTCCGCGGATCGACAACGCCGATGCGCCGGAGGATGCGCAGCGAGGGATCACCGGCCTGCGGCACGGCCGCGGCCTCGTCCGCGAGCACGAGGCTTCGGGCGCGCTCGCGATCCGCCGCCGCCGTCGCGTCCAGCGCGGCGATGAGCGGCGTCGCGCCCGTCACCGGGGCGATCTCCCGCCGCCGCACGTGCTCACCGGCCTGGATCACGAGCGCCGCCGGCGCCCGCTCGCAATGCCCCAGGCACGGGCTGCGCATCCAGCCTGGGGCGGTGCGCGCCTGACCGGGCGATCCGGGCACGTGGGCGTCCGCGCGGTGCGTCGCGTGCGTGATGGGGGCGCCGAGCGTCCCTTCCATCTGGCGACAGAGCGCCTCCGCGCCGTGAGCCCGGCACGCGATGTCGTCGCACACGTGCACGACGAGCGGCGGCGCCTGGTGGGTCGAGAACAGGTGGTAGAAGGTGACCACGCCCCACGCCTCTGCCGGCGGCACCGACAGGCGACGGCAGATGTAGTTGAGGGCGCCGTGGCTGATCCAGCCGAGGCGATCCTGCACGGCATGAAACGCCGGCAGCAGGAGATCCCTGCGGGCGGATGCCTCGCGGCCGCCACGGGACGAGCGCCCGTCGCGAGCGATGTCGTGGGCGCCGCCGGCCCATCCAGTCGTCGGGGCGCCAAGCAGCGCATCAACCGCCGCCCGTTCGTCGGCCGTCGCCTCGGCGCCGGCAATGTGCAGGTCCACGCGGTCAGGCCTCGAGGCGCTCGATGCGGACGGCCGCGGCCTTGAACTCGGCCGTGCCGACCTTCGGATCGGTCGTGTCGATCGTCAGGAGATTCGTCGCCACTTCCTCGGGAAAGTGAAAGGTCATAAACGTAAGGCCGGGGCGTAGCGTACGATCGAGGCGCACGGGCGCTTCAACCATGCCGCGGCGCGACCGCACGCGGACGCGCTCGCCCTCGGCGATCCCCAGACGCGCGGCATCCTCGGGCGAGACGTCGATCGTCTCCCCGCGACGGGTCGGCGAGGCGTAGGCCCCGGTCTGCACCCCGGTGTTGTACTCCGCGAGCCGGCGGCCTGTGGTGAGCCGTAGGGGGAACTCCTCGTCGAGCCCCTCGACCGGCAGCTTGTGCTCCACGCGCGAGAACGGCGCGCGCGGCCCGACGACAGGCCGCTCCCATAAGCGGGCGTGCAGGAACATCTCTCCGGGGTGCGTGTCGTCGTAGCACGGCCACTGGAGGCCTTGGAGCGCCTCGAGCCTCGCGTAGCTCATCCCCGCGTGCACCGGTGACAGCCGGCGGACCTCGTTCCACATGGCCTCGGCGTCCGGCGGGCCCCAGTCGTGGCCCATCTCCCGGGCGAGGGCGAAGATGATCGCCAGGTCGTCGAGCGCCTCGCCGGGCGGGGCCAGCGTCCGACGCACCCTCTGGACGCGGCGTTCGCTGGAGGTCACCGTGCCCTCGGCCTCGAACGCCGAGGCGGCTGCCGGGAACACCACGTCGGCCAACCGGGCGGTGCCGGTCATCACCACGTCCTGCACGATGAGCAGGTCGAGCCCCTCGAGCAGCCCCGTCGCGTGATGCTGGTCCGCCTCCGACTGCGCGGGGTTCTCGCCGATGACGTACAACGCACGCAGGTCGCGGCGCTCCATCGCTTCGAACATCTGGGACAGATGCCAGCCCCGTTTTGGCGGGACCGGCACGCCCCACGCCGCATCGAACTTGGCGCGGACCTCGTCGTTCTCCACGTGCTGGAATCCCGCCAGCCGGTCGGGCAGCGCGCCCATGTCGCCGCCCCCCTGCACGTTGTTCTGGCCGCGCAGCGGATTCAATCCCGACCCCCAGCGTCCGACGTGCCCGGTCAGCAGCGCGAGGTTGATGAGCGAGAGCACGTTGTCCACGGCCGTGTGGTGCTCGGTGATGCCGAGCGTCCAGCAGATCATGGCGCGCGGCGCGGTGGCGAAGGCGTGTGCCATCTCACGGATGACAGCCGCGGGGACCCCCGTCTCGGCCTCGCCGCGCTCGAGCGTCCACGGCTCCACCATCGCGCGGTAGTCGTCGAT
>CAZNOC010000332.1:0-4424 GCA_964574545.1 uncultured Bifidobacteriaceae bacterium
ACGGGTGCCGCGACACGGGAACCAGGGCGCCTGACGGGTTCAGGAGGCGGCTGCGTCGAGCACGTCGCGCACCTTCTGGGCCAGCGCGCTCGGGGACATGGGCTTCTCGATGAAATTGACGGTCGCGCCGGAGAACCCGTGTCTGAGGACCGCGTCTGCCGTGTAGCCGGACATGTACAGCACCGGCAGTCCGGGACGGCTCACGAACAGGCGCTCGGCCAGTTCACGCCCGCCCATGGACGGCATCACGACGTCGGTCAGCAACAGATGAATCGGATCGCCCGACGCCGCCATCTCGATCGCCGCCAGTCCTGACGAGGCGGTGAGGACGTGGTAGCCAAGCCGCGTCAACACTTCGCGGAAGAGTTCCCGCAGGACGTCCTCGTCCTCGACGAGCAGGATGGTTTCAGCGCCGCCACGCATCGCGGGCTCCGATATCAGCCCGGCCGCGGCCGGCCGACGGCTGTTCCGCCACACGCTGCCACGGCGCCCCAGCGTCGGCAAGCCCGGCCCCCGGCGCCAAAAGGGCCGCCGGGGTAGACCTCCCGTGGAAGGGCGTCCCGGGATGGATGCCCGAAACTGCGTCGATCTGGCCCGAGATCAGGGCGTCGGTCGTGGCCTGTGCGTCACGAATCCGACGCCCAGGCCCGGCGATCACACGGGTTCGAGACCGAAGGGTGGCAGGCACTCCACAAGCCACTGCAAGGAGAGTGCCGTGCGGCTGGCGCCTACTGGTCCAGCACCTCGCGCACCTTCCGGGCCAGGGCGCTTGGCGCCATCGGCTTCTCGATGAAGTTCACCGTCGCCGTCGAGACGCCGTGCCGGAGCACCGCGTCGGCGGTGTAGCCCGACATATACAGCACCTTCAGGCCCGGACGCGTCGTCTGGAGGTGCTCGGCGAGTTCCCGTCCGCTCATGGCCGGCATCACCACGTCGGTCAGCAGCAGGTGCAACGTCTCGCCGTCCGCCGCGACTTCGATGGCGGCCTGGCCGGAGCGGGCGGTGATCACCCGATACCCGAGGCGGGTGAGCACCTCGCGCAGGAGTTCGCGCAGGACGTCCTCGTCCTCGACCAGGAGGATGGTCTCGGTGCCGCCCCGCACGTCGGGCAGGGCGACCTGGGCCGGCGCGGCGCTTTCCTCATCCAGGCGCGGCAGATCGATGTGAAACGTGGCCCCGCGTCCCGGGGCGCTCTCCACGCGGATGTGGCCGGCGCTCTGCTTGACGATCCCGTACACCGTGGCCAGCCCGAGGCCCGTGCCGTGCCCGACGGGCTTGGTCGTGAAGAACGGCTCGAAGACACGCCTCCGCGTCGGCTCGCTCATGCCGACCCCGGAATCCTCGACGGTCAGCCGGACGTACGCACCCGAGCGCAGTCCCGGATGCTGCACGGCGTACGCCGCATCCACATCGGCGTTGCCGACACGGATGGTCAGGCTGCCGCCCGTGGGCATCGCGTCCCGGGCGTTGGCGGCCAGGTTCATCAGGACCTGCTCGATCTGTCCGCGGTCTGCCCGCACCTGGCCCGGCGTGCCCGTGACCTCGACGCGCACCTGGATGTCCTCGCCGATGAAGCGCCGCACCATCGGCTCGATGTGCCGCACCACGTCCGAGAGATCGAGCACGCGGAGCTGCATCACCTGGCGCCGGCTGAACGCGAGCAGCTGGCGGGTGAGCGATGTCGCCTGCTCTCCGGCGCGCCGGATCTGCTCGATGGCCTCGCGGCCGCTCTCGTCGAGCGACGAGTCCTCCTCGAGCAGCTGGCTGTACCCGATGATGACGCTCAACAGGTTGTTGAAGTCGTGCGCCACGCCGCCGGCCAGGACGCCGATGGCCTCCATCTTCTGCGCCTGCCGGAACTGCTCCTCGAGCGACCGCCGCTCGGTGACGTCCGCCACCAGGACCACCATCAGCGGCTCGTCCGCCTGATCGAGCGCGAGCAGGTCCATCGAGACAAGCACCGTGCGCCGCTCGCCGGCCGGCGTGCGCAGCCGCGCCTCGATGCTTCGCACGGGCCGGCCGGCCAGCAACTCGGCCACGAGCGCGTCGCGTTGTCCGGGATCGTCCCAGATGCCGCTGTCGATCGTGGAGGTGCCCACGAGCCCGGCGCGCTCGATGCCGACGATCGCGCAGAAGCTCGGGTTCGCCTCGACGATCCGCTGGCTCACCGGCTCGACGATGTAGATGCCCAGGGGGCTGGCGAGGAAGATGGCCTCGAACTTCTGTTCGCTGATCCGCAGCGCCTGCTCGGTACGCACATGGTCCGTGACGTCCACCGCGAGGGCCAGATGAGCGGGGCGGCCTTCGAACACGAGCGTCTGGGTGGCGATGTCTGCGTGCAGGATGGTGCCGTCCCGGCAGCGCACCGGCCACGAGCCTGGCGATCCGCGGGCGGCCTCCCCGTTGGCGCCCCGCTCGGCGAAGGTGGACCGGGCCGACGGATCCAGGAGATCTTCCGCCTGCATCCGCAATACCTCGTCGCGGCTGTAGCCGAACCGCGCGAGGGCAGTGTCGTTGACGGCCAGGACTCTCCGGGTCGCCGCGTCGTACACCCACATGGGATGGGGGTTGCGGTCGAACAGCACGCGCCATGAGAACCCGTGCGACTTCGGTGCGTCAAGAACCAAGTGATCGCGTCGAGGACACGCGCCCGTGCGAAGGCCGGGAAGGCGGGTTGAGGAGGGGAAACGACGCTGACCGCCGCGTGGGCGGCGGCCAGCCCCTGCGCCGATCTACTTGAGGTGCTTGCCGACCAGCTTCGTCATCTCGAACATGTTCACGGTCGACTTGCCGCCGAAGATCGCCTTGAGCGCGGCGTCGGCGTTGATCATCCGCCTGTTCTTCTGGTCCTGCAGGCCGTTCTTCTTGATGTAGGCCCACAGCTTCTTCGTGACCTCGGTGCGCGGCAGCGGCTTGTCGCCGACCACCGCCGCCAGCGTGGCGCTCGGCGACACCGGCCGCATGAACGCGGCGTTGGCGGTGCGCTTCTTGGCGGCCTTCTTGGCCGTCTTCTTCACGGCCTTCTTCGGGGCGGCCTTCTTCGTCGTCTTCTTGGCTGCCTTCTTCGGGGCGGCCTTCTTCGTTGCCTTCTTGGCTTTCTTTGCCATCTGCTCTCCTGGTAGGACGGTAGGACGCACGGAGCGTCGCGCAACAGCATCTCACGAAAGCGCGTGCGCTCAGAGAGAGAAATGACGATTCTCTGACTCCACCGGCGCACCGTGCATCCGTTCACGACCACCGCGACGCGCGTGGTCCGACCGACCGGCGGTCGGGCAGGAGACCTGAGATGATGGGCCGATGACACGATGGCTCTCGATGCACCTCCCGTACGCCTGCCGCCAGAGTGGCGTCTGCTGCGGTGCCGGGTGGCCCCTGCCCGTCGAGGCCGATCGGGTCGCCGCCATCGATCGCGCCGTCGACGCCGGACGCGTGACGACGGTTGACGGCCACCGCGTCTGGCTGCTGAACCATGCCGGAGCGCCTCCAGGGATGGCAGGGCATCTGCGCCTCACGCCTGCGGGCCACTGCGTGTTCCACCATCGCGCCGGGAGCGCCGGCGGCGCCTGCGCCGTGCACACCGCCCTCGGACACGGAGCCCTGCCTTCTTCGTGCCAGCACTTTCCCCGCGTCTGCCTCACCGATGCGAGGGGGGTGCACGTCACGTTGTCCCACTACTGCCCGACCGCCGCCGGCCTGCTCTTCGACGCCCAGGGGCCGGTCACCATCGTCTCGGGGCCGCCGGCGGTGCCGGGCCGCGATGTGCCGGAAGGACTCGATGCCCGAGCCGCCCTTCCGCCGCTGCTGACGTCCCGCGTGCTCATGGACCTCGACGCCTACGCCGAGTGGGAGCGGCACATGGTCGAGACGCTCGCGGGCGTCAAGCCGCGCGGGCGTTCCGTGGACGACGCGATCGCGCTCCTCGCCGGCGAGGCGACGACCCTTGCCGCCTGGCGGCCCGGTGGCCCGACGCTCGCGGACGCGGTGCGCGGACTCGGGCACGCGCCGCACGGCTCACGCGGCGACGTGCCGTCCCGGCTCGAGCTCTGCAACGCCGCCCGAGCCGCCTGCCCAGACGAATGGGCCTGGCCGGGCCCACCCGATGACCTCGAGTCTGTGGACGCGCGGCTCGTGTCGCCAGCCTGGCCGGAGTTCGACGCCGAGCTGCGTCGCTACGCCGCGGCGCATGCCTTCGGCGCCTGGGCCGCCTATCAGGGCGAGACGTTGACCGCGGTGGTGACGGCGGTGGCGCGCGCCCTGGCCGTCGCGCGTATCGAGGCCGCGCGCGTCGCCGGCGGCGGGGGCCGCGTCCTGGATCGTGCGGCCATGGTCGAAGCCATCCGGCGCGCCGATCTGCTGCTGCGCCACTACGCCGACCCTGGGAGACTCAGTCAGAATCTGGTGATGTGGTGATGTGGTGATGTGGG
>CAZNOC010000333.1:0-4401 GCA_964574545.1 uncultured Bifidobacteriaceae bacterium
TGGCCGAGATGCTGCTCTACGCGGGCGCCAATGCGCGTGCCACGACCCGGCTCGGCGCGTTCACGCCGCTGCACGTGGCCAGCCGCAACGGGGCGGCGGACATCGTCAGCCGGCTTGTCGGCGCGAGCGCTGACGTCGAGGCCCGCACGTCCACCGGCGCGACCCCGCTCATGCTCGCGGCGGCCTCCGGCAGCGTCGAGGCGGTGACGGCTCTCCTCGACGCGAAGGCGGATCCGAATGCAACGGAATCGGCGCACGAGCAGACCGCGCTGATGTTCGCGGCGGCACGCGACCGGCACGAGGTGGTGCGCGCGCTCCTCGCGCGCGGGGCGAACGGGGCCGCGACGTCGAAGTTCACCGACCTGGCCGCCCTGAGCGCCGAGGGCGAGGGTACCGGCCGGCCCGCGCAGGCGGCGGCTGCCGCCGCCGCGGCGCGGGAGATCCCCGGCGTGACCCGCGGGTTCCGCTACAACGAGCTGATCGGCGCGCAGGGCGGGCTGACCGCGCTGCACTTCGCGGCACGGCAGGGCGGGTTCCGGAGCGTCGAGGCGCTGGTCGAGGGCGGTGCCGACGTCAACCAGACGAGCCCCGGCGATCGCACCTCGCCGCTCGTCATCGCCACCATCAACGGCCACTTCGACATCGCGATGTACCTGCTGGAGCGGGGCGCGGACCCGAACCTGGCGAACCAGGCGGGCGTCACGCCGCTCTACGGCGCCATCAACGTGCAGTGGGCGCCGATCGCCGCCTATCCGCAGCCGCGCGCGCATCTGCAGCAGCAGCACACCTACATCGACCTCGTGCAGGCGCTGCTTGCGAAGGGCGCCGACCCGAACGCGCGCCTCACGCGCAAGGTCTGGTTCTCGTCCTACAACTTCGACCAGTCGAACGTGGACGAGATCGGCGCCACGCCGTTCTGGCGCGCCGCGTATGCGAGCGACGTGACGCTGATGAGGATCCTCGTCGCGGCCGGGGCTGACCCGAACATCACGACGATGGCGGTGCCGGGGAGGCGGGGGCCGCCGGCGGATGGCGACGAGGGCGGGCCGGACATCTCGGCTCGTCCGCCCGTGCCGCCCGGCGGGCCGAGCGTGACGCCGCTCCAGGCGGCGGCGGGCGTCGGCTACGGGAAGGGCTTCGCGGGCAACTCGCACCACGTCGCCCCAGGCGGGATGATGGCGGCAGTGAAGTACCTGATCGAGGAGCTCGGCGCGGACGTGAACGCCGCGGACCACGAGGGAAACACCACGATCCACCACGCCGCCGCGCGCGGCGACAACGAGATGATCCTGTATCTCGTGTCGAAGGGCGCCGATCCCACCGTGGTGAACCGCCGCGGCCAGACCACCGTGGACATGGCCAACGGCCCCGTCCAGCGCGTGGAGCCCTTCCCGGAGACGATCGCGCTGCTCGAGAAGCTGGGCGCGAAGAACAACCACCGCTGCGTGAGCTGCTAGGCGGCTCGCTCCTACAGCCCCGCCGCACCCAGCCGTTGCCGCGTCCGGACGTAGCTCAGCCAGAGGCCCGCCGCGGGAATCCACAGCAGGGCGGACAGGGGCTCGTCGCGCAGCATGAAGAAACGGACCCCGCCGCTGTCGCCGGCCACGGACAGCGGCAGCAACGTGAGCAGGATCGCGAACGCGAGCGTCCAGCTCTGACGGCGGATGACGGCACGCGTCCGCCCGACGGCCTCGCGCTCCTGATCAGGCGCCATCGCCCGTGGTTGCGCCTGCAGGAGCGCCTCGGGCTCGCGTCGAGCGTCCTGCACGATCGATGCGAAGGCTGGATCTGTCTCCAGATACTCGTCGACAAGGGCTCGCGTATCACGGCTCGCCTCGCCGGACACATACGCCGGGAGCAGGTCGGTGATGACGTCGCGGGTGATCTTCATGACTGCGACTCCGTTTCCTGGCACCACGTGAGGAGTCTCACGCGGGCACGGTGAACCTTCACTTTCACAGCCGACACCGACAGGCCAAGGATCGACGCGATCTCTTGATAGGGCAGTTGCTCACGCGCGTGCAGCAGCAGCGCGGCGCGATCGATCTCTGGCAGGCGGCTGAGCGCTTGAATGACGTGACGCGCCTCATCTCTCACGATCGCGAGGTGCTCGGGACTCGGCGTCGTGGCTGGCCACGACGCGTCCAGATCCGTCTCGCGGCGCCGGCGCCGTTGTCCGGAGAGGTACAGATTTCGCGCGATGGTCAGGAGGTACGACTTCACCGTCCGCGCGCGGATCGCACCCGGCGCGGTCCAGAGCCGGACGAATGTCTCTGCGGTGATGTCATCGGCAAGCGCCGGGTTGCCCGAGAGGTAGAGGGCGAACCGGTGGACGTCGCGCGCGTACCGTTCGTAGAGCTCGTGGGAATCCGCGATCATGGCCGCTCGGTGAATATACTCACGGGGGCGCGAATGGTTACGGCGACGCCCGTTGGGCCCTCTTCCTCTTCCCCCGCGCCACCTCCGTCGCCAGCGCGTCCAGCTTCGGCTCCCAGAACCGGCGGAACGCGTTGAGCCACAGGTCGACCTCCTGCAGCGGCGCGGGCGACACCTGATAGACACGGCGCGTGCCCTCGGGCCGCACCGTCGCGAAGCCGCTGTCGCGCAGCACCTTGAGGTGCTGCGAGACCGCGGCCTGGGTGATGCCGAACTCGCGATGAATGACCTCGACGACCTCGCCCGACGATTGCTCGCCCGCGGCGAGCAGCTCGAGGATGCGGCGCCGCACCGGGTCGCCCAGTACGTCGAAGGCGTGCATCAGTTCTCCGGCGCCGGGGCGCCCGTGTAGAAGGCGCCGGTGCGCCTCGCCGACGCACGCGCCGCCTCTGCGTCCGCGCCCGACGCGACGTGCGCCTCGCCCCACGCTGCCGCCGAGCCGAGCACGAATGCCTTGCCGTCGGGGGACGCGGCAAACGCTTCCTCGTCCACCTTCGGCGCTGAGGGGGCCGTCAGGTGCAGGGCGAGCCCCAGCAGGCCAAGCTCCCAACCCACCCCCACTGCGCCGGGCCCGAACTGCTCCCAGTGAGGACTGTCGAGCGCGGTGTGAACGAGGGTGAGCCGCGTACGCGCCGTTCCCTCGGGTGCCAGCCGCACCTCGACCCAGCTCGTGTCGCCGGCGAACTCCCACGTCAGGTCGAACGTCTTCGGCGCTTCGCAGCGCGTGATCGTGCCGCCCGCGTTGCCCGTGATCTGGTACCGCCCGCCTACCCTGAAGTCGCCCTCGACCGGCGCGAACCAGCGGGGGATCCGCTCCGGGTTCGTGACGGCGTCCCACAGGTCCTCCATCGTCGTGTCGTAGCTGCGGCTGAGCGTGACGGCCTTCGCGGATGCGCCGTCTCGCTCCAGCGACGCCACCGACCGCTCCACCGCCCCGAGATAATCCGCCACGTCGAATGTCATGTTCTTTTCCCCCTGGGCATTGAATCGATAAATCAGCCTTCACTTATATAAGTTAATACTTATACAAAGTCAAGGGCTGGGGGCGGGGCGACGCAGGCGCCTGCCGGTTTGCCGGGCGCCGCCAGTATCATGACCATGAGCGTCTGAAGAGCAACCGGGCCAACGTCAGAGAGCGACCAACCGGGAGGGATATATGCGACTCGCCCTCGCGCTCATTGCCGTCTCGTTCTTCGCCGCGCCCGCCGCGCAGGAGCCGCGGGAAATCCCGCCGCTCGAGCGCATCATCGCACGCAACATCATCCTGCGGCCCGCCGACGATCACTGCCTCGTCCCGTCCCTGGTGAGAAGCATCGCCCGCGACGTCGGTATGGCTGCAGGCGTCGAGTACCTGCCGGGTGCGTGTGACTACCGGCGGTCACCGAACGCCGATCCCGGATCGTGGGTCCCGCTCATCGGGATGTCCGTGCGTGAGGCCCTGGACACGCTCAAGGATTTCGACCCGCGCTACCACTGGATCGAGTCCGACGGCGTCATTCTCATGCGGCCACTCGAGGCCTGGGGTGACGAGAAGCACCCGTTGCACGAGCCGATTGGCGAGTTCAGCGCCGACGAGGAGCACGCCGCTGTCCTGGCCCACCGACTGAACGTGAGGCTCACCGGCGCGCGGGGACGCGAGCCCTGGGAGTTCTCGCCCCGGACGGCCGGCGCCGCACAACCGCTGACGTTCATGCAGACGGCCACCACGCCGATCCTCGTCCTCGATGCCATCGTCCGCACGCACGGAGCGGCGTCGTGGTCGGTCCGATGGTGCAGATCCGAACGACGTCTCGAGTTCGTGCGGATTGGCTTGTCGGGCCACGACGGCTGGAGTGCGTCGGCGGCGTCCTTCAATCCGTTCGACTTCCCGCTCGGCGATCCCTGCCGCCAGCCCTGAGGCCCGCCGCCGGCTGGCCGCCCCCGTCGCAACCCCAGAACCAAGAGCCGAAAGCCGAAAGCCGAGAG
>CAZNOC010000334.1:0-4396 GCA_964574545.1 uncultured Bifidobacteriaceae bacterium
TCCTTGATGAAGAGCGGCACGCGAATCTCCAGTCCCGTCTCGAGGGTGGCCAGCTTGGTGGCGCCCCCGCTGGCGGTGTCGCCCCGGGTCGCCGGCTCGGTGTACGTGACCGTCAGCTCCACGTGGGGCGGCAGCTGGATGCCGATGGCGTTGCCGTTGTACTTCTGAATCTGGACCAGGGCGTTGTCCACGAGGCACTCACGATCGTCACCGACCATGTCCGCCGACAAGGTGATCGTCTCGAACGACTCCTGATCCATGAAGTGGTACCCATCGTCGTTGTAGAGGAACGAGGCCGTCACGACCACGAGATCCGGTTCGCCGAACTTCTCGGCGGCCTTGAAGGTCTTGTCGAAGACCGCACGGGTCAGCAGATTCCGCATCTTGAGGCGCACCAGCGTCTGCCCGCCGCGCGCGGTCGGTTTCGAGATCTCGACGTCGATGCAGTGATACGGCGCGCCTTCGTGTTCGAAGTACATCTTGCGCTTGATATCGATCGCTTCAATCAGACCGGCCATGCACGCGCCTCTCTGCCAGGACCCACGGGAAACACGCTATCTTGCCACGACGCGACGGGCGGCGACCAGGGCGCGCGGGACCTCCGGGGTTGCCGGGGCGGGTGGCGAAGCGGGCACGCGCCAGAGATACAGATCCCGGCCGTCCTCGGTGACGTGTTCGTCGGGCTCCCACGCGCGCATCCGATACTGGTGCGACACGACCCGCGCCCCCGGTCGAAGCTCCGCCCGCAGCTTCGGCTCGAGCGCGCGCATCAGGCTGGTCGAGAGGTAGAGCATCACGACCGTCGCAGGTGAGAGGTCGGCCTCGAGCAGGCTGCCCTCGATGATGCGTACCCGATCACCGACACCGCCTTCGCGGGCGACGTCCCGCGACAGGGCCACCAGGCGCGGGTCGATCTCGACGCCGACGCCGCGCGCTCCGTACTTCTGGGCCGCGATCACCAGCAGGCGTCCGTCTCCCGATCCCAGGTCGTAGACCAGATCGTCCGGGCCGACGCCCGCAAGCCGGAGCATGCGGTCGGCCACGTGCTGTGGTGTCGGAACGAAGAAGATGTCTGTCTGCCGCGCGGCCAGAGGCAGGGCGGCGGCGATGAGCACGGCCGCAAGGGCCGCACCGAGACGCCCTACTGCCGCGTGGCTGTCCACGGCCCGCCGCCTGTCATGGTGCCGCGGATGGTGTTGCCCTCCACGCGGCCTGTGTAGCGGATGTTGCCGACCGTGAAGCCGATCTCGTCACCGCGCAGCCGTCCCGCCGTGAGAGTGTCGGCGCCAAGGGTGCCGGCCACCATCTGGAATTCCTGTGTGAGACGCAGCTCGCCCTGCGGCATGCGCCAGATGCCGGCCACCTGTGCCGGCACGATCCAGAGCAGGGCCGTGCACCAGCTCGAGCAATCCTCCTCGACCTCCGCCGTCTCGTCCGCTTCCCAGTCTTCCATCGTGAAGGAGTTCGACACGATGCGCGTTCCCGGCGCCAGATCGAGGAGCGTGGGTCGCAGCTTCAGGTTGATCGACGGCAGCAGGAACATGGTGATGACCTGTGCCTTCGAGAAGTCGCTCTCGAAGAGATCCGCCTTCTCGAACGTCGCGCGGTCACTGACCCCGGCCTCGGCCGCGTTGCGCGTCGCGAGGGCGACCATGTCGGGGTTGTACTCGATGCCGTGCGCGCGGGAGCCGCGCTTCGCCGCGGCGATCACCGTGCGGCCGTCGCCGGATCCGAGGTCGATGAGGAAGTCCCCCGGCGTCAGCTTCGCGAGGTCCAGCATCTGCTCCACGAGCGCCTGCGGCGTCGGCACCCAGACGACATCCTTGCCCTCCTGGCCGACCTGTGGGTCGTACGGCTTCTGCCCGGTCTGAGCCTCCTGAGCGAAGCCGGGTGCGGCGGCCAGGGCGACCAGCATCAGGGTGACGGAGGCAATCGAGCGGCGGCGCGTCATGGCGTTCTCCGGGACAATGGATGAGCCACTGAGTGTACCGCCTCGGCCTCACCGTCACAAAACGGTCGAGCTTTGCGGGGAGGAAATCCGAGTATGCTGCCGAGACAAGGAGGACACGTCATGACGCAGTTCGTGGTCACGTTCCTCGTCGCCCTCGCGCTTCCCCTCGCGGCTTCCGCTCAGGCTCCCCCCGACTTCTCCGGCACCTGGACCATGGACCTGACTCGAAGCGAGTCGGCCACGTATCCCGAGTTCGTCGGCCCGGTGACGGTGGTTATCACCCAGATGCCCTCTGAAGTCCGCATCGAAACACGGCGCGGCGCCCAGGGCAACACCACTACGCATACCTACGAGTTCCGCGATGCGGCTCCTGCCGCGGCCCGAGGCATGGGCTCGGGACGGTCCATGGCCTACTGGGACGGTGCCACGCTCGTCACGGAGGGCGTCGTCGTCGTGCAAGGCAAGACCGTTCAGACCCGCGAGCGCAGGACCCTCGATGCGGCCACCAACGAGATGCGGGTCGAGTCGATCCTGATCGTCGAGCATGGCTACTCGCTGCGCGGCACCTCCAACTACGGCAAGGCCGACGACGTATTCACGAAGGTGGCTGGCTGAGCCTCGGCTTCGGGGGTTCTACTGATCGCTCGTGGCGCGGTTGCCGGCGCGACGGCCGACGTCCACGGCCTTGAAGCCGGCGTCGCCCCAGCCCATCACGAACACACTGAAGCCCTGCTTCATGCGCATCTCGATGTCGTTGGCGTTGGCGGGGTAGCCGCAGGCCACCTTGAACTCCTTGCACGCGGCCAGCACCTGCTGGATCGCGCCTTCCCAGGCCGCCTCGTCAAGCACGCGCGTGCCGTTCGCGTCGGTCGTCGAGAACACCCCGCGCAGCGTGCCCGCGCCGGGCCAGAGAACGCCGACGCCCGGCACTGCGGCGATGGCGCGGACGTTGGCCAGGCCCTCCTTGCTTTCGATGATCGTCCAGTTGATCAGCTCGCCGTTCGGGTTGAGCGGCCAGAGGTCGGCCTTCTGCCGGTACTCGGCCTCGGACATCCCCCAGTACGCGGGGGCCATCCCGACGTCGTCCGGGCGAGTGCCGCCGTTGGACGTGAAGCGCATTGCGGCAATCGCCTCGCGCAGCTCCCCGGCGCTCTCGACCGTCGGGAACATCAGGCCGCTGACGCCGAGGTTCAGCTCGGTGGCGATCTGCGCGCCGATCTGCGGGCCAAGATCCGGGGTCTTGATGATGATCGGGTGCGTGCGCATGCGCGCGCCCGCGTCGTGCAGCCCCTTGACGAACGCCGTGAAGACGGGCAGCGCGCGGTCGAAGTTGCCTTCGAGGCTGCCGTCGAAGACGTAGTCGCTGTGCGCGAAGCCCATCGCCTCGCGGGCGAGTTCGATCGGCGCCTTCTCCGGCGCGGGCGTGGCCGCCGCGGCCTGCGGCCCCCCGAATCGGCGATTGCTCGGGGCATACAGCCCGAAGACGGGCTTCCCCTGCTCGAGCAGGGCGATCACTGGGTTCAGACGCGTCTGCTGCGCCGTCGGGCCCGCCAGGCCGCACACCAGCGCCATTCCCGCCGCCGCGACGATTAGCCTGCTACGCACGCGCCCTCCTCCATGACCCCGATCGACACCTTGTCCGGCGCCGCTGGCGAGTATACGGGAATCCCGGGAGCCGGCGTTTACAGGCTGATATCATGTCGGCTTGCACTGGTTCATCACCGCCGTCATCCTCGGAATCGTTCAGGGAGCGACCGAGTTCCTCCCGGTCTCGTCCACGGGCCATCTCATCGTCGCCAGCGACTGGCTGGGCTACGTGGGCGACAAGGCCGACACCTTCGTGATCTTCATTCAGCTGGGCACGATGCTGGCCATTGTCTGGCTCTACCGGGCGACGCTCGTCGCAAACGTTATGGGCTGGAACCAGGAGCCCGGGTGGCGGTTCTTCACGAACCTGGCGGTGGCGTTCATGCCGGCGGCGATCGTGGGCGCGCTCTTCAGCACGGTCATCAAGGGGTACCTCTACAATCCGCTCACGGTGGCCGGCGCACTGATTGTCGGCGGGGTGGCCATTCTGGTCATCGAGCGCTGGCAGCCGCCGACACGCGTGACGACCGTAGACGACATCCCGCGGCGGCTCGCGCTCGGCGTGGGGATCGCGCAGGTGCTTGCGCTCTTCCCGGGCGTGTCGCGGTCGGGCGCCACCATCTTGGGCGGCTACTGCCTGGGGCTGTCGCGCCGCGCGGCCACGGAGTTCTCGTTCTTCCTGGCCATCCCCATCATGGCCGCGGCCACGACTTTCGACGTCGTCGCCAGCCGGGACGTGTTATCGGCGGAGGACGTGCCGATGTTCGCGGTGGGGCTGATTGTGTCGTTTCTCACCGCGCTCGTGATCGTCCGCCGCTTCGTGACATTCGTGTCGCGGCATTCGTTCTCGTGGTTTGC
>CAZNOC010000335.1:0-4391 GCA_964574545.1 uncultured Bifidobacteriaceae bacterium
CAGCCTCGGCGAGGAGGTGCACGGCAACGGCGCGCACCTCGACGACTACGAGACGCACGACGAGCGGCGGTTGCTCCCGGGCACGGGGTTCACGATCGAACCGGGGCTCTACTTCGAGACGTTTGGCGTGCGCACGGAAATTGACATGGCGTGGACGGCCCAGGGTCCCGAAGTGACCGGCCCCCGCCAGCAGGCGATAGTCCCGCTCGTGTAGGGGTGTTGGAGGATCGAGATGTCTACTGGTAAGACGACGTTTTTCTATGCGCTGTTGATTTCGGTCGCGTCGCTGGCGGTGGGCATGGTCATCGCGTCGCGTCTCGACCTGTCACCCGCCTCGTCGGCGCAGACGCTGCAGATCCCGCCGACCAACAGCGCCCCCCTCGGCGGCCCGATCGATGCCTCGACGTTCCGCAACATCGCCTCGTCGGTGAGCCCGTCGGTCGTGAACATCCGCACCGAGTCGCGGCAGCGGGCCCAGGAGATGACGGACTTCTTTGGCGGGGGCGGCGACCTGTTCGAGCGCTTCTTCGGGCAGCCGCAGCAGCCGCGCCAGGGTCGTCCGCAGGTGACGCAGTCGGCCGGGACCGGATTCATCATCAGCAAGGACGGCTACATCCTCACGAACAACCACGTCGTCGAGGGCGCGACGAAGATCGAAGTGTCGCTCTACGGCGAGGACCCGGATGTGTCGTACCTGGCGCAGATCGTCGGCCGGGATCCGTTGAGCGACAGCGCCCTCATCCAGCTCACGGACACGCCGCGCACCGCGCTGACGGAGGTGAAGTTCGGCGACTCCGACCAGATGCAGCCGGGCGACTGGGTGATGGCCATCGGGAATCCGTTCGGCCTCGCGCACACGGTGAGCGTCGGCGTCATTTCGGCGACCGAGCGGCCTTTCCCGGTCGCTGACGGCCGGACGCAGGACGTCCTCCAGACCGATGCCGCCATCAATCCGGGCAACTCCGGGGGCCCGCTCCTCAACGTGCGCGGGGAGGTGGTCGGCATCAACACCGCCATCTACACGGATCCCCGCCAGCAGGGCAACATCGGCATCGGGTTTGCCGTGCCCATCAATGTGGTGGCCGATCTCCTGCCGCAGCTCCGCACGGGCAAGGTCACCCGCGGCGTCATCGGCGTCAGCGTGCAGAACATCCCGCTCGACGCGGTGGCCGACTTCGGGCTCACCGAGCGCGCGGGTGCGCTCGTCGCTACGGTGACGCGCGGCGGGCCCGCGGCGCGGGCCGGATTGGAGCCGGGCGACATCATCCTCGAGTTCAATGGCAGGTCCGTGCGCAACCGTGACGAGCTCGTGCGGACGGTCGTGGCCACCAAACCGGGTTCGACGGTTCCCGTCAAGGTGCTGCGCGACAAGCAGGAGCGCACCCTGACCCTCACCGTCGACGAGCTCAACCTCGAGGCGGAGAGCACCACCTCGTCGCGGCAGACGGAGCCCGAAGAGACCACGGGTGTGGGCTACGGCATCACGCTCGGCGCCCTGACGCCCGACATCGCCCGGCGCCTGCGCCTGCCGGCCGACACCGTCGGCGTTCTGGTCACCGACGTCGAGCCCGGCAGCCCGGCGGCGCGCGCCCAGATCGTGCCTCGCGACATCATCCTGCAGGTCAACCGGAACCCGGTAAATTCTCCCGCCGAGGCCAGCCGCGAGCTTGGCCGCGTGGACCCGGGCAGCACGGCCTTCCTGCTGATCCTCCGCAACGGCCAGGAGACATTCGTCACGGTGCGACGCGAATAGATAGATAGATAGACAGATAGATTGTTAATCTGGTGATCTCGTGATGTGGTGACCTCGCGATGGAATGTGCGAGGTCACGATCTCTTGATCTATCTTCCGATCAGCAGATAGATCGCGGCGCGAAGCGCTCCCAGGATCGAAAGATCGACAGATCCATCACCACATCACCACATCACAAGATCGTCAGATAATCTATCTATCTAAATGTCCAAGATCGAACGCGAGGTCAAGCTGCGGTTCGACGACCCGGCGCAGGCCCGGCAGCGCATTCTGGCGGCCGGCGCGATCCCCCTTCGCGGACGACGCCTCCAGGAGGACAGCCTCTTCGACACCGACGATGAGCGGCTGCGGCGGCAACGGTGCGTGCTCCGCATCCGGTCGGAGGGAGGCAAGAGCCTGCTGACGTACAAGGGACCCGTGCAGGTCTCCGACCTCAAGGTCCGGGAGGAACACGAGACGATCGTCGCCGACGGCGATGTGCTGCGGCACATCCTTCGTCAGCTTGGGCTGCACGTCTGGTTTCGCTACGAGAAGTTCAGGGAGGAGTTCTCGGCCGAAGACCTCGTCATCGCCGTGGACGAGACGCCGGTCGGCACCTTCGTCGAGGTCGAGGGCGGCGAAACGCGCATCCACGAGATGGCCGCGGCCCTCGGACGGACACCGGCGGACTACGTGACCGAGTCCTATCGCGGCATCTTCCTTCAGGCACGTGAGGCGTGCGGCCTCACGGGACGCGACATGGTCTTCGCGGTCCCGGCCGTCAACGCCGAGTGACGAGCCCCGCTCCCGGCGCCTCGCTCGCGGAGTGGCCGGCGCTGGTACTCAGCGCGGGCCTCGCCACCCGCCTGCAGCCGCTTTCGTCCGTGCGCGCCAAGGCGGCGCTGCCGGTCGCCGGGCTCAGCCTCATCGAGCGGATTCTGCGATGGCTGCACCGCGCCGGCGTGCGCCGCGTCGTTGTCAACCTGCACCACCTGCCCGCCACGATCACGCGCCTCGTCGGAGACGGCCGCGGACTTGGACTCGAGGTCCGGTACTCGTGGGAGGATCCGGTCCTCGGCTCCGCTGGCGGACCACGACGCGCGCTGCCGCTCCTCGATGCCGACCGGTTTCTCATCATCAACGGCGATACCTTGACGGATCTCGACCTGGCGGGGATCGCCGCGCAACATGTCGCCCGGGGCGCGCTCGTCACGATGGGGGTCACGCAGGGCGACACCGCGCGGTACGGCGGGGTGCGGGCCGACGTCCGGGACAGGGTCACGGGCTTTGCGCGGGCTGCGGCCCCCGCTGACGCGGCCGACCCTGGGTCGCAGGGGGACGGGGTGTGGCACTTCGTCGGCGTGCAGGCGGCGGAGGCCGCCGCCTTTGCGAGTGTGCCCGACGATGTCGCGAGCGAGTCCGTCCGGGAACTCTATCCGAGCCTGATCGCACGACAGCCAGGGTCGGTGCACGCGTTCCGCAGCCCGGCCGAGTTCTTCGACATCGGCACGCCACGCGACTACCTGGACACGGTTCGCCGCATCGCTGCGCGCGAGGACCGGCCGCTCGATGCCGGGACACAGACCGTCGTCCATCCCACGGCGCGCGTGACCGGTTCGGTGCTGTGGGACCGCGTGATTGTGGGCGCCGGGGCGGTGCTCGACGGCTGCATCGTGGCTGACGATGTGACCGTGCCGGCGGGCGTGAGCTACGCCGCGTCCACGATCGTAGGCGGCCCTGGCGGTCTCGACGTAAGATCCTTGGCGTGACCGCCGACGCGCAGACGCGCATCTCCGAGTACCTCGACGCGCAGGGCCTGGCACCCGGCGTGACGCACGTGCTGCCGTTGACCGGCGACGCCTCCGACCGGAAGTACTTCCGGGTCCACCAGCGGAACGCCCCCTCGATTGTGCTGGCGCTTCACGCCGGCGCGATCGAATTCGACACGATGCCATTCGTGTCGGTCGCCGCGCTGATGCGGCAGGTGCCTCTGCCGGTGCCCGCGATCCTGCATCACTCCAATCCGCTCGGCATCATCGCGCTCGAGGACCTCGGCGACGTGACGCTGCAGGCGCACCTCGGCGCGTCCACGACGGAGGAACACGCGGCGCTCTACCGCCAGGCGGTGTCGTTCATTGCGCGCCTGCAGACCCGTGGCGCCGAGCTGGCCTCGCCGGACTACTCGCCGTACGCCGTCGCCTTCGACGTCGAGAAGCTCACCTGGGAGCTCGAGTTCTTCGTGCGCCACTTCCTGATCGCCTACCGCGGCCAGGCGCCGCCCGAGCGTGTACGGGAGGCGCTTCGCGAGGAGTGGCGCCTCATCGTGGACGAGCTCGCGTCGGAACCGCGCGTGCTCTGCCATCGTGACTACCACAGCCGTAACTTGATGCTGCACGGGGGCGGATTGCACATCATCGACTTCCAGGACGCCCGCCTCGGCCCGGACACGTACGACCTGGTGTCGCTGCTGCGGGACTCCTATGTGGATCTCGATGAGGCGACGGTGGCCGAGCTGATGGCGTACTACCTCGCCCTCACGGGCCGTCCGCCGGGCACCCCGGGGAGCGACGAGTTGTTCCGGCGCCGTTTCGACCTCATGGCGCTGCAGCGCAACCTGAAGGCGCTCGGCACGTTCGGCTTCCAGACGGCGACCCGGGGG
>CAZNOC010000336.1:0-2214 GCA_964574545.1 uncultured Bifidobacteriaceae bacterium
GCCGCCGTGCCCGCCAACTGGCCGGACCTGCCGGATGAGGAACTCCTGAACCTCCGGCTGGCTGACCTCCCGATCACCCTCGAGGGCACGGTGGTCGAGACGCGCATCAGCCAGCTCCGTGCCGAACTGGAGGCGCGCGGACTCACCCTCCCGATTCACTTCTACCTCGCGGCCGAGTGGTTCACGCCCGACGGGACGGTGTCGATGGCCGTGCCCTTCTACCTCGCGCACCCGCGGCTCGAGAAGCTCGAGAATGCGCAGATGCTCGAGGTCGAGGGCGGCGAGCACGAGTGGTGCATGCGCATCCTCCGTCACGAGGCGGGCCACGTCGTGGACAACGCCTACAAGCTACGCCTTCGCAGGAAGCGTCGCGAGCTCTTCGGCCGCTCGTCCGAGCCGTACCCCGAGTTCTACTCCCCGAAGCCGTACAGCAAGAGCTTCGTCATGCACCTCGACCCTTGGTACGCGCAGAGCCACCCGGACGAGGATTTCGCCGAGACGTTTGCCGTGTGGCTCACGCCGGAGGCCAGGTGGAACCGGCGCTATGCCGGGTGGGGGGCGGTCAAGAAGCTCGAGTACATGGATACGCTGATGCGCGAGGTGGCCGGCCGCCCGCCGCTCGTGACCAGCACCGAGGAGCTCGAACCGCTCCGGCGCATGCGCACCACGCTGCGCCAGCACTACCGCCGCAAGCGCCGGCACTACGGGGTGGAGCATCCGAAGTTCTACGACCGCGACCTCCGCCGTCTGTTTTCGGATCGACCGGAGCATGCGGGTAACATGACCGCCGTGCAATTCATCAGCCGCCTCCGTCGTCCCCTGCGGAGGCTGGTGGCGGACTGGACCGGCATCTACCAGTACACCATCGACCGGGTCCTCGAGGACATGGTCGCCCGGTGCCGCGTCCTGAAGCTGCGGCTGGCCGTGCCGGAGGAACAGGCCCGCCACGAGTTCACCGTCTTCCTGACCGTGCAGACGATGAACTACCTGCACAGCGGGCGCCACCGGGTGGCGTTGTGATGGGCGCGCGCAAGCAACCCGCGCCCCGGAAACGCCGGGTGCTGACGCTGATGCACCCCTCCCTCGTGCCGCACGAGGATCGCCCCGCCACCGACCCGTCCAACCACGACCGTCGCATGGAATGGGACGTCGTCACGACGCTGCGCGCGCGCGGCCACGAGCTGTCGATCATCGGCGTGGACGACGACCTGACCCCGATCCGGCAGTCGATCGACGAGTTCAAGCCCGAGATCGCCTTCAACCTGATCGAAGCCTTTGCCGACGTCGGGGTGTTCGACCAGAACGTCGTCAGCTTCCTCGAACTGTTGCGCGTGCCCTACACGGGCTGCAGTCCGCGCGGCCTCACCTTGTCGCGCGACAAGGCCCTGGCCAAGAAGCTGATGGCCTACCACCGGATTCCGGTGCCCGACTTCACCGTGGTGCAGCGCAACCGCAGGCCCGTGCTGCCGCGGCGCCTGACGTTCCCGCTGATCGTCAAGTCCCTGATCTACGAGTCGTCGATTGGCATCTCGCAGGCGTCGGTCGTCGAGAACGAGGAGCAGCTCGCCAGGCGCGTGCAGTTCATCCACGACACGATCGGCACCGCCGCCATCGTCGAGCAGTTCATCGACGGCCGCGAGCTCTACGTCGGCGTGCTGGGCAACACGCGGCTGCAGGTGCTGCCGGTATGGGAGATGTCGTTTGCCAAGATGTCCGAACGCACCTGGCACATCGCGACCGAGCGCGTGAAGTGGAGCGCGGCGTACCAGCAGAAGCACGGCATCGAGACCGGCGAGGCCGGACTCCCGGACGATGTGACGCTGCGGGTGCAGCATCTGGCGAAGCGCGTCTACCGCGCGCTCGACCTGACCGGCTACGCGCGGGTGGACATGCGCATGGCGTCCGACGGGCGGCTGTTCGTGATCGAAGCCAACCCGAACCCGCAGCTTGCCGAGCACGAGGACTTCGCCGAGTCGGCGCGCCGCGCCAGCGTGCCGTACCACACGCTCCTCGAACGCATCATGGCGCTGGGGCTGCAGTGGCAGCCGTCGAGGACGGGGTAGACAGATAGATTCGGAATCTGGTGATGTGGGGATCTGGTGATGTGGTGATCTCGGATGTGCGATCTGCGATGTCTCGATCTATCTGTTGATCTGGTGATGTGTGGCGCCGTCGTAGATAGCGAATGGCGAATAGCGAATGGCGAATAGCGAA
>CAZNOC010000336.1:2314-4389 GCA_964574545.1 uncultured Bifidobacteriaceae bacterium
GCGAACAGGATCCTCCATGAAACGACTGGCAGCCGGGATGACGATGGTGGTGGCGGTGGCGGTGGCGGGTGGTGCCATCGGGAGTGCGGACTCGCGGGGGCAGGCTGGTGGGCTCGGGCCGGGCACTGTCGAGTGGGCGTACTGGGGCGGTGACGAACGCAGCAGCCGCTACTCGCCGCTCGATCAGGTCAACGCCACAAACTTCAGCCAGCTCGAAGTGGCGTGGCGGTGGAAGGCCAACAACTACGGCCCGACGCCCGACCTCATCTACCGCGCGACCCCGCTCTACGTGAACGGCAAGCTCTACACCGTCGCCGGCCAGCGGCGCACCGTCGTCTGCATCGATCCGGCGACCGGAGAGACCCTCTGGATGTTCCGTGAGAAGGACAACCCGCGTTGGGCGGCATCCACGCGGCAGAACTACGGCAAGGGCGTGGCGTTTGCCCGTGTCGATGGGCGCCCGGTGATCTACCTGCTCACGCCAGGCTTCTATCTCTGGGCGCTCGACGCAGACACCGGCCAGCCGCTGCCGTACTTCGGCATGAACGGCGTCATCGACCTGCACCTGGGCCTGGGCAACTACTCGGTGGATCCGGACCGAGGCACGGCCGACTGGGGCGACATCACCGCCTCGTCCGCGCCCATCGTCGTCAACGGCGTCGTCGTCGTCGGCAACTCGCACGATCGCGGCTACTACCCGGAGAACCGCGAGAACATCCCTGGCATCATCCGCGGTTACGACGCGCGGAGCGGACGGATGCTGTGGCGGTTCGATCCGGTGCCGAAGGAGGGCGAGCCCGGGAACGAGACGTGGGAGAACGACTCGTGGCGCTACACGGGGAATGTCTCGCCGTGGGCGCCGTTGTCGGCAGATTCGAAGCTCGGGCTCGTCTACGTGCCGACCGACACGCCCACGAACGACTACTACGGGGGCAGCCGACACGGCATGAACCTGTACGGGACGAGCCTCCTCGCGCTCGACGTGCAGACAGGCAAGCTCCGATGGTTCTACCAGTTCGTGCACCACGACGTGTGGAACCACGATCTGCCGGATGCGCCGCACCTGATGGACATCACGGTGAACGGGCGGGAGATTCCCGTCGTGGTCCAGGCCACGAAGATGGGCTGGATGTACGTCTTCAACCGAGAGACGGGGGAGCCGGTCTGGCCGATCGAAGAGCGGCCCGTGCCGGCGTCGGACGTGCCGTTCGAGAAGCTGTGGCCCACGCAGCCGCACGTGACGTGGCCGCCGCCGTTCGAGCAGCAGGGCGTGACGGAAGACGACCTGATCGACTTCACACCGGCGCTGCGCGCCGAGGCGGTGAAGATCGCGCGGCAGTTCCGCATGCGGCGCGGCATGTTCACGCCACCGTCCCTCATCAACGCCGCCGATGGCACGAAGGGCGCGTTCATGGCGCCGAGTTCCAACGGTGGGGCGAACATCCCGGGCGGTGCGGCGGTGGACCCCGAGACCGGCTACGTGTATGTCGCGTCGCAGCACGGCTACGAGGTGCTGGCGCTGATGCCTGCGCAGGAGAGGTACCCGAACGGCAAGCCGTGGCCGGGCTGGGGAAGTCCCGACGGGAAGATCACCTCGCTCTACGTCTCGACGTCGAGCCCGGCGCCGGGCCCGTCGGGCGGCGCCGGCAATCCGCCGCTGCCGCTGATGAAGCCGCCCTACGGCCGCATCGTCGCCTACGACATGAACACCGGCGACTTGAAGTGGAACATCCCGAACGGCGAGACGCCGGACCGCATCCGCAACCACCCCGCGCTCAAGGGCGTGGACATCGGCAACACGGGGCAGAACTCCCACGCGAACCTGCTGGTGACGAAGTCCCTGCTCATGTACGGAGAAGGCCGGGGCGGCGACCGGTACTTCCGCGCGCTCGACAAGCAGACCGGGCAGGAACTGGCGAAGATCCAGCTCCCTGCCCAGACCAACACGGCGCCGATGACCTTCATGCACGAGGGCCAGCAGTACATCGTCGCCGCCATCGCCAGCGCGCAGAGCCACGCGGAGCTGGTGGCGCTGAAGCTGCCGTCACGCTGACACGACAGGCCGGGCGGCCTCG
>CAZNOC010000337.1:0-4375 GCA_964574545.1 uncultured Bifidobacteriaceae bacterium
TCATGAAACGCTCCCCAGCTGAAATGGAAAACGGACGGTGCAGAGTATATCCCGCACCGCCCGTCTGTGGTCGGCTCTTGGCTCTTGGCTTCGGTCGCGAAGCGTCGGGCAGGTCGGCGTCGGGTAAGACGTTGGGCCTCCCGACTTACCGACTCCCGACCCCCGACTGCCGACTACCGCCAGCGTCAGTACCGGTAGTGCGCCGACTTGTACGGCCCCTCGACAGGCACGCCGATGTAGTCGGCCTGGTCCTTCGAGAGCGTCGTGAGCTTGACCCCGAGCTTGCCGAGGTGGAGCCGCGCGACCTCCTCGTCGAGCTTCTTCGGCAGGATGTAGACCTTCTTCGAGTCGTACTCCGTGCCCGACAGGGTCGGCTGGCCCGTGGTGTGGAAGTGCAGATCGATCTGCGCGAGCACCTGGTTGGTGAACGACGACGACATCACGAACGACGGGTGGCCGGTGGCGCAGCCCAGGTTCAGCAACCGGCCCTCGGCCAGCACGAGAATGCTGTGTTCGGGGCGGCCGCCTTCGGCCGGGAACACCCACTCGTCGTACTGCGGCTTGATCTGGACACGCGTGGCGCCGCCCTTCGCGAGGCCGGCCATGTCGATCTCGTTGTCGAAGTGGCCGATGTTGCCGACGATGGCCTTGTCCTTCATGCGCTTCATGAGGTCCACGGTCAGGATGTTCTTGTTCCCGGTCGCCGTGATGAAGATATCGGCGGTCTCGACCACGTCCTCGATCGTCGTGACCTGGTAGCCTTCCATCGCCGCCTGCAGCGCGCAGATGGGATCGATCTCGGTGATGATGACGCGGCAGCCCTGGCCCTTGAGCGCCTGCGCGCAGCCCTTGCCGACATCTCCGTAGCCGAAGACCACGGCGACCTTGGCAGACAGCATCACGTCGCTGGCCCGGTTCAGCCCGTCGATGAGCGAGTGGCGACAGCCGTAGAGGTTGTCGAACTTGCTCTTGGTCGCCGAGTCGTTGACGTTGATCGCCGGGAAGAGCAGCGTGTTGGCCGCGGTCATCTCGTAGAGGCGGTGCACGCCGGTGGTCGTCTCCTCGCTCACGCCCTTGATGCCCTGCGCGACCTTCGTCCATGTGCCCGGACGCGCCTGGAGTTCGCGGCGCAGGGTGTCGAGGATGACGCCCCACTCCTCGGGCTCGGTCTCGGCGTCGAACGCCGGCACCGCGCCTGCCTTCTCGAACTCGAGCGCCTTGTGCACGAACAGCGTCGCGTCGCCGCCGTCGTCGAGGATCAGCGTCGGGCCGTGGCCGTCGGGCCACACGAGCGCCTCGACCGTGCACCACCAGTACTCGGCGAGTGTCTCGCCCTTCCACGCGAAGACAGGCGTGCCCTTCGGATCGGCCGGCGTCCCCCCGGTCTCGGGCCGGCCAACCACCACCGCGGCGGCGGCATGATCCTGTGTCGAGAAGATGTTGCACGATACCCAGCGGACGTCGGCGCCCAGGGCGGTCAGCGTCTCGATGAGCACGGCCGTCTGCACCGTCATGTGCAGCGAGCCCATGATGCGCGCGCCAGCCAGTGGCGTCTTCCCCGTATAGCGCTCGCGGAGGGCCATCAGGCCCGGCATCTCGTGCTCGGCCAGCCGGATCTCGTTGCGGCCGAACTCGGCCAGGGAGAGATCCTTCACCTTGAACGGCTCGCGCCCCGCCTTGAGGGCCGCTTCGAACGCGTGGACTTCCTTCACTGCTGTCGCCATCTCGTCTCCTTGGGTCTCGCTGGTTCGTTTCTCGCTATTCGCAGTTCGCTATTCGCTCTTCGCTATTCGCAGTTCGCTATTCGCTCTTCGCTGTTCCCTGTTCGCGCGGCTTCGACATCTGCGCCATGTGATCTGACAACTGGCACCTGACACGCTCGCTATCGACCGCTCCGCGTCCCGACGGCGGCAAACAGCGCCGGCCCCTTCACGTCGGGATCGACCGGCAACGGGTGGATGCGGATGTCCTCGACACCCGCGCCGGCGAGCAGCCTGCGCAGTTGCGGTTCGGGGAATCCCAACCAGACATGGCCCATCTGCTGCTGGTAGTCCACCCGATCGTGGGGCTGCATGTCGATCACCAGCACCCGGCCGCCAGGCCGGGTCACACGCGCCACCTCGCCGAGCGCCCGTGACGGGTCGGGCGCATGGTGCAGCACAAGCGCCAGCACGGCCGCGTCCAGCCGCCCATCCTCGATCGGAAGCGACTCGAGGTCGCCCAGGCGCAGGTCCACGTTGGGCGCGCCGGCGAGCCGCCGCCGGGCGGCCTCGATCATGTCGGCGGAGCCGTCCACCGCGATCACTTCACGCACGTGGCGGGCCACCAGGGCACTGACCTCACCGGTCCCGCATCCGAGGTCGCCGACGACGAGCGTGGGGTCCAGAAGGGCGAGCAGGCCGTGCAGGTGAAACGTGTCGCCGAAGAGTGCTGCGCGCAGATGATCCCACTGGCCCGACGCCGACGAGAAGAAGGCCTCGGACTTCGAGCGCCGGCGCGTCAGCACTCCCGCCAGCCGCCGGGCGTCCTGCGCCGACGCTGCGCTCCCGGTCATCTGGTCCCGGATGATCGGCCAGAGCCGGCCCGCACCCGGGTCGAGATCGGCGATCTCCATCCGGTAGTAGCGGCTGGTGCCGTCGCGCCGCGAGGTCAGCCAGTCCACGTCCGAGAGCGACTTCAGATGCCGGCTGACGGTGGACTGCGGCAACTGCAGCACGCTGCAGATCTCCGACACGGTCAACTCGCTCCGCTCGAGAACGAGCAGCATCCGGCAGCGCACCGGGTCGGCGAGCACCGCCATGTGGTCGAGGATCGGCGAGGGAGCATTCATCCTTAAATCCGGATTAAAGGTTACTATCCGGAGAGCCCCACGTCAAGCCCTGGTTTTCGGGCTATTCTTGACCCATCTTGCCCCGCGCGTGGTTCCGCCTGGTCCTTCCCCTCCTCGCCGTGGGCACCGCCGCGCTGGTGGCGTTCCTGCTTCAGCCTGTCGCCACGGCGGCCTGGATTCCGCTCATGATCCCGGCGGTTGCCGCATCAGCGTGGTTCGCGGGGCCCTGGTCGGCGGCCCTGGCCCTGACGCTCGGCGCCGGAGCGCGGCTGTGGCTGTTCGGCATCCCGGCCGACCTGGGCATGGGCCTTCGGCTGGCCGGCGGCCTCGCACTCCTCGGAGGGATCGCCCTCGTCGCACACCACGCGAGGCGCTCCCGTGACGAACGTGAGGATGCGCGGCGTGTCCAGCGCGACCAGGCGGACCGTGCGCAACGGGCGGTTGCGGCCAGGCGCGCGGCATTCCTGGCGCATGCCAGCGAGGTGCTGGCGTCCTCGCCGGATTACGAGACGACGCTCGGCGCGGTCGCGAATCTTGCCGTTCCGCAGATCGCCGACTTGTGCATCGTGGATGTGTTGCACGAAGACGGTGCGTTTCGGGCCCTGGCCATCGCGCACGTCGATCCCGCGAAGGTGCAGCTGGTGCGGGAGCTGCGCGGGATTTACCCGCTCGACCCCAAGGCTCCCTATGGGCCGCCGCGAGTCCTGCGGACGGGCCGGTCCGTGATCTACACCGACCTGGCCGACGCGCCGGTGATGCAGGAACTGGCAGGCGATCTCTCACAGCTCCGCGTCAGCAACGCTCTCGGCCTGAGGTCCACGATGGCGGTGCCGCTGCTCGTCGGCGGGCGGCGCCTCGGCGTGATTTCGTTTGCGACCGCCGAATCCAACCGCCGGTTCGTTGCGGCCGACCTGCATTTCGCGGAGAACCTGGCCCGCCGCACCGCGATCGCCATCGACACCGCGCGGCCGTAGCGGCCCGCCTTCGGCCGCTGATGGAACCCCTCGGCCTCGCTCAGGCTCGTGGAGGGTCCAACCATTCGAGGGGATGCACCGTCTATACGCTTTGAGCATATATTCTCCAAGCACCCCCATGGACAAGTTCCGACCCGATGCCTTCCTGCCCCTGACGCCCGTGGCCTTCGAGATCCTCCTGGCCCTTGCCGGCGAGGACCGCCATGGCTACAGCATCATGCAGGAGGTCGAGCACCGGTCGGGTGGCGCGGTCGCCCTCCACACGGGCACGCTGTATCGTGCTCTGGCGCGCCTGCTCGAATCCGAGCTCATCGAGGAGCTCGACGAGCGTCCGGCCCGCGGAGACGATGAGCGGCGGCGGTACTACCGCCTCACCCCGCGGGGCCGCGCCGTGGCGGTGGCCGAGGCCACGCGGCTCGCCGGACAGGTCGAGGCCGCACGCGCCCGCCGTCTGCTGAGGGCCCGCGGATGAGGTCGCCGCGCTGGAAGCGACTCGTCGTCCGGCTGGCGCTCCTGGCCTACCCGCGCGCCTTCCGGTGCCGCTTCGGCGACGAGATGCTCGACGACTTCC
>CAZNOC010000338.1:0-4374 GCA_964574545.1 uncultured Bifidobacteriaceae bacterium
CGGGGCCCGAGCAGAGCGGGCTCGTGGGTCGGCACACGGGCGTCGGCCTCGAAGTCGCCGACCTCGAAGCCGCGTACGTGCGCCTCTCCGGTCTCGGCGCGCACTTCGACATGCCGCCCACGAGACAGCCGTGGGGCGGGTTCATGGCGATGGTCGCCGATCCCGATGGCAACGTCTTCTACCTGGAGCAGGCCGCGGTCTAGCGGGCGTAGTCGGAGCGTCTCTCCGCGCTCCGCACCGCTTGGGTCGCGATCCCGGACGGGAACCACCACGACCATCGACGTCCACGAGGACGACCTCTCCGGGTCCGAGGTCCAGGCGCTCGTCGCCGAGCACCTGGCCGGGATGCGCGGCCACACGCCGCCCGGGCAGGTCCACGCGCTGGCGATCGAAAGCCTGCGGGCCCCGGGCATCACGTTCTGGTCCGCCTGGCGCGGCGGGCTCCTGTGCGGCTGCGGCGCGCTGAAGGAGCTCGACGCGCGCACGGGCGAGATCAAGTCGATGCGGACGCGCCCGGCCTTCGTACGGCAGGGCGTCGGCCAGGCCGTCCTGGACCGGATCGTCGTGACGGCGGAGGCCCGCGGCTACCACCGCCTCTACCTGGAGACCGGCACGGGTCCGGCGTTCGAGGCGGCCCATGCGCTCTACCTGAGGAACGGCTTCGTCGCATGCGGCGACTTCGGCGACTACGTCGCGACCGACTTCAACGCTTTCATGGTCAGGGTGCTGGCGAGGTGATCGTCGAGGGTGCGGGGGCACGCCGATGCCGTGGGTCGCCCGCGCGCGGGCTGGCCGAGCGGATCGTCGCGGTGCCGCTCGGTGGCGGCCACGGTGGCCTTCTACCGGCGCCTCGGCTTCGAGCGCGGCGCGCATGCTTCCGACGAGCGGTACGCCATCCTGCGCCGCGGTCCGGTCGAGCCGCACTTCTTCACGCACGAGGACCTCGTGCCCGCCGAGGCGTTCGCCGGCTGTTACCTCCGCGTGTCGGGCGTCGACGGCGTGCACCGGGCCTTCGCCGCCGCCCGGCTTCCGCGCGCGGGGATCCCGCGGATGGACGCGCTCGAGGACAAGCCTTGGGGCCTGCGGGAGTTCGCCGTCGTCGACCCGGACGGCAACCTCTTGCGCATCGGCCAGGTGATCGACGATGAGCCCCTGCCTGCCGTCATGATCGCGTGCCTCGACCCCTGAACGTGCTCCGCTTCGGGCTACGATCCAGTGCATGGTGTCCGGATCCCGCAGCCTGGGCCACGAGGGCTGGACACGCGCAGGTTCGCCTGCGCCCAGCCGCGAGGCCGGAGGAGGCACACGGATGAGGATCGCCGTATTCGGCGCGACGGGCGGAACCGGCATCGAGCTCGTCGGGCAGGCGCTCGAACGAGGGCACGCGGTCACCGCGTTCGTGCGCGATCCGGCATCGTTGGCGCGTGGCGGGGATGGCCTCACGATCATGACCGGGGACGTCCATGACGTGGCAGCCGTCGCTCGCTGCGTCCGGGGTCAGGATGCCGTGCTGTGCGCGTTGGGTGCGAGAGAGCTCAAGAAGACGATGATCCGCGCGACCGGCACCGTCAGCATCATCGATGGCATGAAGCAGGAGGGCGTCAGCCGCCTCATCGTCGTGTCCGCCATGGGTATCGGCGCCAGCTGGAACGACCTCTCGCCCATCAACAAGCTGTTCTTCGCCACCCTCCTGAGTGCCGCACGAGCTGATCATGAGGCCCAGGAAGCGGCCGTCATGGCGAGCGGGCTCGATTGGACGATCGTTCGGCCCAGCGGACTGGTGGACACGCCGGGTACGGGTGTCTACGGCGTGGGAGAGGGAATCCGTGCCAAGACATCCAAGATTCCTCGTGCCGACGTGGCCGACGCGATCTTGAACGAGTTGGCGGAGGGGCTGCTGGTCGGCAAGGCCGTGACGATCACCAACTGAGCATCACGTTTGGGTGATGCAGGGGCATGGCGCCCGAGAGGGTGTGGGGTCATCGCGCCAACTCCCTCTCCGTGCCCGTCGAGCGACGCGACGGCCGGTCCTGCACGATGGGGCGTGTTCCCCCGCAGCCGGCCCGCTGGCGTGGTATTCCGACCCAACATGCTGCACCACGTCGAGCTCTATGTCCGTGACCTGGAACGGTCGAGCGCGTTCTGGACGCCGTTCATGGGCCTTCTCGGGTACGAGGAGGAGCGCTGGTCGGGGGGCGTGAACTACGTCGCCGGCGAGCAGGATCCCTACGTCACCCTCGTGCAGGCGGCGTCCGAGCATCTCGCGGCCGGGTATCACCGCCGGCGCGTGGGCCTGAACCACCTGGCGTTCCGCGCGCGGTCGCGCGCGCATGTCGACGAGGTGCGTGCGTGGGTGATGGGGGCTGGGTTCCCGCTGCTGTACGACGACCGCTTCCCGTTCGCGACGGCGCCCGGGTACTACGCGGTGTTCTGCGAGGATCCGGATCGGATCAAGTTGGAGGTGGTGGCGCCGAGTGAGGACTGATCTCGGGCGCGGCGGCGCGCGTGGGGCGGGCGAGGTGGGTGCGGCGGCCGGCCTCGGCTCGCGCGCTGCGGCGTTCGCGCTCGACTACCTGCCGATCGCGGGGTATCTGGTGGTCCTGGTGGCGCTGGGCGCGGCCGTTGGGTGGGCGTTCCCCGACGCGGTGGCGCGCGCGTTCGGGCAGGCGGCGCGGGCGCAGGCGATCGGGTTCGGGTTGGTGACGTTGCCGGTGGGGCTGTACTTCGCGTTGTCGGAGGCGTCGGGGTGGCGGGCGACGTGGGGGAAGCGGCGGTTGGGTTTGGTGGTGTTGGGTTCGGGCGGCGCGCGCTTGGGGTTGGGCCGGTCGCTGGCGCGGACGGCCGTGAAGTTCGTGCCGTGGGAGCTGGCGCATGCGGCGGTGTGGGGCATCGCGCTGGCGGGGGGCGAGCCGGCGACCGTGCACCTGGTGCTGCTCGCTGCGGTGTGGACGCTGGTGGGGGCGAACGTCGCGGGGATCGGGTTCGGCCGGCTGGCGTCGTACGACGTGGTGGCGGGCACGCGGGTCGTGCGGGGCTGACAGTGATGATGGGCGTGGTGGTGCTTCGGGCGGGCCTGACTCGCGGGCTGACCGACGCTTCGGCTGTCCTTCAGGCGATTCGTCGGCTCGTCCCGAAGGACCATCGCGCATGCGACCGGACGGACGACCGTGACTTCATAGGAGCTTGGTCGAGAAGCCCCATCACTGTCTTGTCCGCCCGCCCGGCCGGCGCGTGCCATCCCGCACCAGCGCGGAGGGGGACAGCCATGACCATCATGCCCGACCAGAGCACGCACGTCATTGGTGGCGTCGACACGCACGGCGATACGCACCACGCCGCGGTGATCGACGCGCTCGGCCGGCACCTCGCAGATCGTGAGTTCTCCACCACGGCAGCTGGCTACCGGAACCTCGAGAGCTGGCTGCGTTCGCACGGCACCGTCGTCGCCGTAGGCATCGAGGGCACCGGCGCGTACGGCGCCGAACTCGCCCGCACCCTCACGCGATCTGGTCTCAGGGTCATCGAAGTCGACCGGCCGGACCGGAAGACGCGGCGGTTGCGAGGCAAGTCCGACCCGATCGACGCCTACGCCGCCGCTAAGGCCGTAACGTCCGGACGCTCGACCGGAACCCCGAAGACGCGCGACGGCATCGTCGAAGCGATCCGAGCCCTCCGGGTCCCGCTCCGTTCCGCAGTCAAGGCCCGCACGCAAGCGATCAACCAAGCGCGCCAACTCCTCGTCACGGCGCCCGAGTCCGTCCGCTCGGCGTTGCGCAACCAGTCCTGGCGCGACCTGGCGCGCGCGTGCGCGAACCTGAGGCCGGCCGACCTCAGCGACCCGGTGGGCGGCACGAAGGCCGCACTGCGCCACCTCGGCCGGCGCATCCTCGCCCTCAGCGGCGAGATCGAGGAACTGAACACGACACTCGCGAGCCTCACGGCCCAGGCGGCACCCGAGCTCCTGGTCCTGAAGGGCGTCGGTCCGGACGTCGCGGGTCAGCTGCTCGCCACCACTGGCGACAACCCCGATCGGCTGCGTTCGGAAGCCGCCTTCGCGCACCTGTGCGGTGTCGCGCCGATCCCCGCCTCCTCCGGCAGGAAGGACCGGCACCGGCTCAATCGCGGTGGTGATCGCGCCGCCAATCACGCCCTGCACACGATCGTTCTATGCCGCATGCGATGGGACGAACGCACGCGCGCGTACGTCGAGCGCCGCACCCAGCAGGGCCTATCGAAGAAGGACATCATGCGCTGCCTCAAACGGTACGTCGCCCGCGAGGTCTACCAAGTCCTCGCCGCACAATCCCGCCACTCCGCCATCCCCGTCAGCGCGACCACCGCGCTGGCGGCTTGACGAACCATAGGAGCATCGCC
>CAZNOC010000339.1:0-1611 GCA_964574545.1 uncultured Bifidobacteriaceae bacterium
GTCCCCATCCAGAGCTGGTGCTATCTGGACTCCAGGCAGGAACCACCGCTGCCGATCGTCGACGACGTAGTGCGGGCGGACGGGGCCGTCTCCGGCTGCGACGCCCCCAGCCCGATTGCTCACCCGAACCACGACCGCCACGAGCACTCGGCAATCAGGATGATCGGCTATGACGGCGTCAGCGTGGTCACGGTAATCGATGGTGATTCCTTCGATTCTGATCAACTTCTTTGAGTTTTCGCAAAAAATACCCCTCGGCGAGCGTGGTCACTGGACCGCGGTTCGCGAGGGGTGTACTCCGTATGGTTGTCAACACCCTCGGAGTACTTCCCAATGTGCCACAAATTGCCTCGCGGTGCCAGCTTCTGGCAGTTTCTTTTTTCGGTCGACCGGGACCTTGCCCACGCCACCCGCCAGCAGGCCTGTTCCTGCGGCGGTTGTCTGCACGCTGCGAATTATCCCCGCAAGCCGCGAGGCTGCAGCGAGAAGCTCCCGCCGGAATACGGCTGCCGATTCAGCTTCTGTTGTGATCGCGACGGTTGCCGGAAACGGGTGACACCGCCCTCGGTGCGCTTCCTGGGTCGCAAGGTGTACCTGGCGGTGGTGGTGGTCCTGGTCAGCGCGATGCGGCAGGGACCGACGCCACGGCGGGTCCGGGAACTGTCCAGGTTGTTCGGCGCGGACCGCCGCACCATTGCCCGCTGGCAGGTGTTCTGGCGAGAGCAGTTTCCGCAGTCGCCGTTCTGGAAAGTCGCGCGTGGCCGTCTGTCGTTGATGGCGGACGTGGTCCTGCTGCCGTTGACCCTGCTGGACGTTTTTCTCCGCGGCGATGATCCGTGCCGCGACTGGGGGCGTCTGCTGAGTTTTCTCTCACCGATCACGACTCCGGGAGGCCTGTCGAGCGAGGACTCTGGCTGATTCGCCGATCCCCGCAGAAGATGCTCGTCGACTTCCTGCGGAGTACGAACAAGATGGTCATCCGTGTCGTTGGCACCTCTTTTTCAGGGAGACATGATGACCATCAAGACCCCCCGCTCGAACGGCTCGTTATGGGCCCGCTTCCGCTTTTCCGTCATCGGGTCGCTGCTGGCCTCGCCGCCGCCGCGTGGCGAACTCCAGAAGGCGCTCCGGGCACTTGCCGCCAAAACCTGGACCCATCCCATCGAAGGACGTGAGGTCCGCTTCTCGTTCGTGACGATTGAGCGTTGGTTCCAGAAAGCTCGGCGGGAGAAAGACGACCCGGTCGGCGTCCTGCGGCGCGTGGTCCGCAAGGACTGCGGCAAAGTCACGCTGCCGCCGGCCATCATCCGCGAGTTGGTGCGTCAGTACCGCGAGCACCGGCACTGGAGCTACCAGTTGCACTACGACAACCTGAAGGCGCTGGTCAAGGCCGACCCGACGCTCGGTTCCCTCCGCTCGTATTCCACCGTGCGACGCTACATGCAGACCCACGGGCTGGTGCGTCAGCCGCGATTGTCCGGCCGTCCCGGCGAGGTGGCCGCGGCCAGACAACGGGAGACACGGGAGATTCGCAGTTATGAAGCGGAGTATGTGGGCGGCCTGTGGCACCTGCCCCAGCGAACTCAGACGACACCTGCCACAGGAGACACC
>CAZNOC010000339.1:1621-4373 GCA_964574545.1 uncultured Bifidobacteriaceae bacterium
CCTCAAAGTGCTCACGCACCGCGGCCAGTGGCAGCGGCCGCTGGCACTCGGCATTCTCGATGACCACTCGCGTCTGTGTTGCCACCTGCTGGGCGACGGTTGAGGGCCGGTTGATGAAGATGCTTGACCAGCATCCGGAGCTGACGCTGGAGTTCCTCAACACCGCCACGCAGGCCTGGGTGGAAATCGAGTACAACCGCGCAGAGCATCGGGAGCTGGCCTGCGCACCGGTGCAACGATTCGCCCAGGCGCCCGACGTGCTGCGGGTCAGCCCCTCCAGCGCTGTCCTGCGGGACGCGTTTCGCCTGGAAGAATCGCGGCGGCAGCGCCGCAGCGACGGCACGGTCTCCGTGGAGGGCGTACGCTTCGAGGTGCCGTCCCGCTTCCGTGACTTCCGTGATCTGGTCGTCCGCTACGCCCGCTGGGACCTGAGCCGGATCGAACTGGTCGACCCGCGCCACGGCACGTCGCTGGCAGCCCTGTATCCGCTCGATCGCACGGCCAATGCCGATGGTCGCCGCGCGGCAGTGCAGCCTGTCGCCTCGACGGACTCCACCCGTGAGGAACCCGCTCCCTATGAGATGCCGCCGCTGCTGAAACAGATACTGGCTGAGTACTCGGCCACTGGCCTGCCGCCGGCTTACCTGCCCCAGCGAACTCAGACGACACCGGCCACAGGAGACAACCCGTGAACACGAACAAACTGTTATCGTTGTGGGGATTGAAGTGGAACCCGTGCTCGCCGGAGTTGCCGAGCGAGGCACTGCTCGTGACTCCCCGGATCGAAAACTTCGCCTGGCGGGTCGAGCAACTCGTGCAGGAGGGAGGTTTCGCTCTGATCTCGGGCGAATCCGGCACGGGGAAATCCGTGGCGCTGCGGATCGTGGCTCAGCGTCTGGCGGCGCTGCGCGACGTCGCGGTGGGCGTGCTCGAGCGGCCGCAATCGCGAATGGCCGATTTTTATCGGGAACTGGGCGATGTCTTCGCCGTCAAACTCACGCCGTCCAATCGCTGGGGTGGCTTTCGCGCGCTGCGGGAACGGTGGAAGTCCCACGTGTCCTCCACACGGATCAAACCCGTGTTGCTCATCGATGAAGCCCAGCAGATGGCGCCCGAGGTGCTCAGCGAGCTGCGGATCCTGTCCAGCGCCGACTTCGACGCCACCTCCCTGTTAACGGTGGTGTTGTCGGGAGACGGACGACTTCCGGAGCTGTTGCGGCACGAAGACCTGATTCCGCTGGGGACTCGCATCCGCACGCGGCTGCTGATGGAGCCGGCTTCGCGGGAAGAATTGACCACGTTGCTGCGCCACGCGCTGAGCAAGGCCGGCCATGCGACGCTGATGACGAACGAACTCATCGATACGCTGGTCGACCACTCCGCAGGCAACTACCGAGTGCTGATGACGATGAGTGGCGAGCTGCTGGCCTATGGCATGGCTCACGAAGCCGCGCAGCTCGACGAAAAGTTCTACCTGGAAGTGTTTCAGCCGAAATTGACCCCCCGCCCCGTCGCCAGAAAGAAAGCGAGGATGTGACCATGCCGGGAAGAGAAGTTCCATGGCTGCCCGTCGTGCGTATCGGGCAGATTCCGCTGGAGGAGCAGCGTCCCCGCTGGCTCGTGCAGGAGTTGTGGGGGGACTCATCAGTCGGAGTGATCGGCGGGGCGCCGAAGTGCTCCAAAACCTGGCTGGGGTTGGATCTGGCCCTGAGCGTGGCGTCGGGTACGGCGTGTCTGGGACGCTATGCCGTGCCCCAGCCCGGCCCCGTGCTCGTCTATCTGGCGGAGGACGCCTTGCCGACCGTGCGCCAGCGCGTGGCGGGGATGGCCCGGCATCGCGGGCTGGACCTGGCAGCGGTCGAGATCCACGTGATCACCGCGCCCACGCTGCGGCTCGATCGCGAACCGCAGCAGAAGCGACTGTTCGAGACGGCGCGGCGCCTGCAGCCCCGGCTGTTGCTGTTGGATCCTCTGGTGCGACTGCACGGTCTCGATGAAAACCACGCCGGGGAAGTCGCCGGACTGCTGGCCTACTTTCGCTCGCTGCAGCGCGAACTCCAGGTGTCGGTGATCCTCGTGCATCACACCCGCAAGAACACGGCGGCCGGAGTCGCCGCCGGTCAGGGGTTGCGAGGCTCCAGTGACATCCACGCCTTCGGCGATTCGAATCTCTATCTGCGCCGCCACAAGGAACAGTTGCTGCTGTCCAGTGAGCACCGTGCCGCCCCCGCGGCACCGTCCGTCGCGCTCCGCCTGGTGTCGTCCGATGCCGAAACGACCCATCTGGAAGTCCTGGCCGAGGTACCCGACCAGCAGCGGGTTACGCGCAGCCTCCAGGACCAGGTGCTGGACCTGCTGGCCCCCGGGGTTGTGCTGACGCGGGCGAAACTCCGCGCGTCGCTGGGAGTGAAGAACGAGCGCCTGGGTGAGGCCCTCGAGACGCTGGAACGAGCCGGTCGCCTGAACCATACCACGACGGGCTGGCAGCGTCAGAGCTGACGGCACGGCCGGGCCGTTCCCGTTCCCTCCTGAGAGTTGAACGGGAACGGAACGGTCGTCGCCGCTCCCCCCACGTCATCGCGTGAGGATGACCAGGACCGGTATCGACTGCGACTGGCGGCGTGCCGAGACCAGGAGTGAAGAGGGGTTCCTCGCGCCATGAGGTCCGCGGGGCGTCGGTCACGAACATTCCTGTCTTTCCGACGGATTCGTCTTTGCCCCGTTCGCCTCGCCGTCGCATCGGCCTTTCGCC
>CAZNOC010000340.1:0-4370 GCA_964574545.1 uncultured Bifidobacteriaceae bacterium
CGATGGGACTCGGGCTGCCGGGGGCGATGGTCTTCAGCAACGTCAACGGCACGCCCCTGGCGGATGCGCGCTACGAGCCGTTGTGGAAGAAGGCACATGAGCTGGGCGCTGTGATCTACATCCATCCGGCCCACCCCCTGGGGGTGGAAGCGATGGAGCAGTATTGGTTGATGCCGCTCGTCGGGTTTCTGCTCGACACCACGCTGGCCGCGGCGCATTTGGTCTTTGCGGGCGTCCCGGAGCGCTACCCTGGAATTTCGTGGGTGCTGTGTCACATGGGCGGCGCGATCCCGTATCTGGCCGAGCGCCTCGATCGAGGGTACGAGGCCTTTGACGAGTGCCGGACGCATATCAGCCGCCCTCCGAGTTCGTACCTCAAGGCGTTCTACTACGACACAGTGAACTTTGACCCGGCGGCCATTGCCCTGGCCGTGCAGTTCGCAGGGGCGGATCACATCCTGGCCGGCAGCGACTACCCGCACCAGATCGGCAGCATCCCGAAGATGAAGGAGAGTCTTGGCGCTCTGTCGGTATCGGACGCGGAGCTTGGCGGCATCCGCGGCGGCAACGCGGCGCGGCTGTTGAAGCTCGCGCAGATGTGACGCGCTTCCGCGTCGTGTGCTACGGCCCGGCGAGGTCGTAGACCCGTCTGAGCTCGGGTGGGCTGCCGCGCCCCCCGCGGGCCGACGGAAATCCGGACAGCGCCACGGTGACATGCAGCTGCCGCGTGTCGCCCCGCGGGATCGTGGAGTAGCGGTACGTGATCTTGAGGCGGCTGCCGAAGTCCTCTTCGACGAGGAGTTGGTCTCCGTCCCACCGCGCACGCACGTCGAACTCGCCGTCCCCGGTCACGAGTTCCTGCTTCCGGTTGTTGGTGGGCAGCGTGGTCGTTCGGCCCTGCCCGTCGGTCAGGAGCACGCGCGATCCGTCCACGACGACGGTCAGCTTCGCGGGCGCGTCGCCCACGCGCCGCAGCAGCGCGCGCATGCGTTGACGTTCCTGACTGCTCGGCTGGCCCATCCCGCCGGCGTCCCCGCCCATGCGGCCGGGACCCACGCGCCCCCCCGGTCCGCCGAGACCGCCCATGCCGGCACGGGGCCGCTCGCCGTTGTCTACCGGTCCGGCGGCGTCGATGTCCGGCGGGGTGGAGGTGAGTTCGAGGTTGAGCTGCCACGCTCCGACCAGGGCCGCACGCCCAGGATTCTGCGCGTCGCCGACAGCCGTCGCCGGCAGGAGGACGAACAGGGCGAGAAGCGAGGGCGCGACGCGCGCGTTCATCGGCGGTTCCTTTCCACGCCCATCCGGGGCGGACGTGCAGTCGGCGGCTGGCACTCCCATCAGACCACGAATCGCCCCGGCCGGTCTGTTCGGATCTCGCGTGCCGGACGCATCGCCGTTTCAGCGTTCGGCACGCGGCGCTGCAAGCTCCGAACCCGGTCGACTCCACCAGAGCGGCACGAGCATCGCCGCCGCGGCCAGCGCTGCCCAGGATGGCCACGTCGCGGCCCCGGACGGGGCCAGCAGCAAGTGGCCGCTGCCGACAAGTGCCAGGAAGAGCGAACTCGAGCAGGCGAGGGCCTGACCCAGTGCGGCCGCCCCGCGCCTGAGCGGGACGATGGGCGACTGGCCCGCGCGCGCGGCGGTCTTGGGCCACCATCCCACCGGCTGGACTCGGTGGTAGAACCGGTCGAGCGTGGTGCTCGACGTCTGCGGCAGGAGCAGCGCGGCGGCGACCGTGGCGGCCGTGGCCGTGGCGGCCATCACGGCGAGGCGTGCCCACTCATCGAGCGGACTGGCAAGCAGCAGGAGCGCCGCGACGAGGCTGACGCCAATGGCCGCCAGCTCGGCCGAGACGTTGATGCGCTCCCAGACCCAGCGCAGCACGAGCACCGGGCCCAGCCCGGCCCCGAAGAGCAGCGAGGTGTGCCAGGCCTCCTGGATCGACCCGAGGTTCGCCATCACCACCAGGGAGCCCGCGACCAGCAGCAGCGTCGAGGCACGCGCCACCCGAACGAGCGCGCGCGGGTGGGGGTCCCGCTGTCGCCACCAGCGGCACCACAGACGGCCGTAGAGATCGTTGCTCCAGTAGGAGGCGCCCCAGTTCAGGTGCGTGTCGATCGTTGACGCGAGCGCCGCCAGCAGCGCCGTCAGCATGATGCCGCGCAGTCCCGGGCCCAGGTGCTCGTCGAGCCCGACGATGAACAGCCGCTCACGGTCGCCGGGATCGGCCGGGAACCCCTCGATCGGGTAGATCACCACCAGTGCCACGGCGATGACCATCCACACAAGGCTTCGTCCCAGGATCTGGAGCCACGCGAAGACGATGCCCGCGGTGCGCGCGTCGGCGTCGGATCGGCAGGCCATCGAGCGCTGCGCCAGATAGCCCGTGCCGTCTGCGTTGATCTGGTAGAGCCACTGCAGGCCGACGATCACGACGAAGGGCAGGACGGCGTCGCCGGGGGGCGGTGTAAAGGACAGCAGCGTCGCAGCGGTGGCGGTCCCGTACAGGACCGAGGCCTTTGCCGCCAGCGCTTCCACACCGCCGGCCTTCTGCGCGAGCACCACGGCGTAGATCACGGTGCCACCCATGGCCAGGGTGAACTGCGCGATGTCGGTGGTGACGACGCTCCGCAGGCCGCCGGTGGTCGAGTACAGCGCCGTGAATCCCAGGATCAGCAGGATGCTGATCACGTTGTTGGCGGTCGCGACCTCTGGGGGCACCCCGGACGTGCCGCCGGCGATCGCGAGACCGCTCGACACCGCCATCGAGACGAAGGCCGCGTGCGCGCTCGCGGGCAGCCAGAGGTGCCATGGCAGGAAAACCTCGGCGATCCTGACGGCCGCGATCAGGACCATCGCGAGCACGACGCAGTTGAAGATGGTCCCGTAGTAGATCGCCTTCAGTCCGCGGAGGGGCAGGACGCCCGGACCGCTGTAGCGCACCTCGGTCAGCTCGGCGTCAGTCAGGACCCCCGCGCGCCTCCACAAGGCCGCAAACACGAAGGCCATCAGCAGGAAGGCAATGCCGTAGATCCAGAGGCGCCACAGCAGGAAGATCCCGCCCGTCGCGACGAGACCCGCCACGAGCAGCGGCGTGTCCGCGGCAAACTGCGTGGCGGCCATGCTCACGCCCGCCTTCCATCCCGGCAGCGTGCGCCCCGCCAGGAAATACTCGTCCAGGCCGCGCGACGCCTGCCTCCGGGCACGAAGACCCGCCGACACGGAATACGCGACGAAGGCCAGGACGATGGCGAGGTCGAGCATCAGCCGGGGGGCCCTGACGAGGCGACGGGGGCCTGCCGCGCCACCGGCGTGCCGGTGACCAGCGAGTCGATGAACGTGTCGACCGCGCCCCAGTAGACATCCGGCTGCGCGGGTTCGGCGTCGTTGTGGTCGCCGCCCTCGATCGTCACGAATCGCTTCGGGCCGGGGAGCGCGTCGAACAGGCGCTGCCCGGCACGGTAGGGCACGACCGAATCCCGATCCCCGTGCAGCACGAGCGCCGGGGCCGACGTCGTCCGCATCCAGCCCGCCGTGGGGAAGCGGTAGCTCGACAGCCACGAGAGCGTCCACATCACGGGGTTCCCGGCAAGCACGGCGCGGCTTTCGGGGAATCCGGCCTCGAGCACCACGCCGTCCGGGGCGTGACGGCTGGTGGCGTAGGCGGCCATCGTCGCGCCCAGCGAACGGCCCCAGTAGACGACGGGGCGCCCTGCGTCGAGGCCGCCGCCATGCAGCCAGGCAAGCGCCGCGTCGACGTCCTTGTACAGCCCCTGCTCCGAGGGCTGCCCCGTGCTGCGGCCGTAGCCGCGGTAGTCGAGGGCGAACACGCTGAATCCGCGCCGCCGCAGGTCGGCGAGGATGTCGCTCCAGAGCGACAGGTTGCCGCCGTTGCCGTGGAAGTAGACGATCTGCGCTCTGGCGTCAGGCGCAGGCAGCCACCAAGCGTGGATCGTCTCGCCATCGCTCGTCCGCAGGTGCACACGGTCGAAGTCGAGCCCGAAGGTCTCAGGGGTTCGCGTTTCGCCTTCGAAGGGAAAGAACGCCAGGTGCCGCTCCGCGAGCCGGACGATCAGCGTCAGCCCAATGAGCGCGACGAGCGCCAGTGCCAGCCATCCGGTCACGCGCCTACGGCCCCGGCCGGTCTCCAGCAGACGTCGCGAGTGCATGTCGGTTCACCTTTCCGAGGTGCGTGCGCGGCAGCGCTTCGAGGAAGTGCACTTCACGCGGGTACTTGTACGGCTCGAGGCGGCTCTTCGCAAACGCCTGCAGCTCCGCGGCGAGGACCTCGGACGCTGACGCGCTCACGACAAAAGCGACGGGCTTGACCAGGCCGTCGGCGTTTCTCACGCCCACCACCGCGACCTCGC
>CAZNOC010000341.1:0-4363 GCA_964574545.1 uncultured Bifidobacteriaceae bacterium
TGCGGCGGGCAGCCGGATCCGGCCCCGGGCGATCCACCACACGGCCGCGACCGCCGCCGCGCCCGCCACCGCCGCCACGCCCAGCCGCACGACGTGCTCGGACGACACGGCAAGAAACTCGGCAGGGCTTCTGCCGGCGAGCGTGAACATCAGCTCCAGATCGAACGCGTCACCGAGATGGGTGGCCAGTTGGTAGGCGACGACGTTGGCGGCGACGATCGGAACGAGCACGACGGCGCCGGCGACGGCCATCGCGACCACGCGGTTGACGCGCCACCGGCCCAGCAGCCAGAAGACCAGCAGCGCGATGATGCCGGCCGCGCTCAGGTCGGACGCCAGCGACGCCGCGAGAAATGCCGCCGTCTGGGGAAGGTTCGTGAGGTGATCGGACGCGAGGAAGCCGCCCGTGAAGAAGCTGCGGCGCAGCTGCAGGAGCACCGCGTCCATCGTGGTGGCCGCCACGGCGGCAGCCACCGCCACCCCGGCCCACGGCGCGATCCACGTGGGGGGGCGCCGATCGCCCTCCATCAGCCCGGCCCCGGCGTCACGGGCGCTCCCGGACGTCGCCGGGCTCCTGCCCTGCGAAGCTCTCGACGGCGGCGACGAGCAGCGGCACCGATGCCAACTCCTCGATGGGCGCGTCCTGCGGGAGGCGAAGGTCGTGGGCGAAGAACAGCGTCATGGCCTTGCGACGGCTGAACAGCAGCGCCCCGGCCGTACGCACCTGGAACCACAGCGGGCGTTCGACGTACTCCCCGTCGTACTCGAGCACGTACATGGCCAGCGACGTGGCGCCGATCGCGGGCCGCAGCACGTGCACCGGCAGATCCGGACGGGCGGCGAAGCGAACGACCTCCTGGCGATCGAACGAGCCGCCGAACGTGTTGCCGTAGGCCACCGCCAGCTCCGGGTGGTGGTACAGCGCCTTCAGATCGTACGACCGGACGATGGTGAGGCGCACCTCGGCGCCGGGGCTTCGGTACTCGCGTTCGATCCAGTCGAAGCTGTCGAACCGGCGCGCGCCCCATCCCTCGGCGCGACTGCTCGGCGTGGACGTGAACCCGGCCAACGCCTCGGGCACCGCCGTCGTCACGCGCCCGTCGTGCTCGGTGTCGTCGGCGTAGCTGTGGATGAGCGTAGGGACCAGCGCCAGCGCGAGCAGCAAAGCGAGCGCGGGCAGGTAGCGGGGCGATATCGTCATCGGTCGTCCGCCTCCGGGCTCCCGCCCAGCCAGAAGATCACCGGCAGCGCCAGCGCGAAGGTGAGCATCCCGGAGAGCGGGTGGAGGAACGTCTCCAGCATCTCCGGTCCCCACCAGACGACGAGCAGGACCAGACCGATGACGCGCAGCAGGTTGGCGAAGATCGCCAGCGGCACGGCGCTCAGCAGCACGAGCGCGCGCCGCTTCGGTGTCGGGCTCGAGTACGCGACAAGGCAGGCCACGGCAATCGAGGCGTAGAGGGTCGAGAAGCCGCTGCACGCGTCGGCCACTTCGAGCAGGCCGGCGGCCGTGTGGATGGTCGTCCCCTCGACGAACACCGGGACGCCCAGCCAGGGCATCGCGTTGGCCGTCCCGAAGGTGGCCACCTGCCTGAGCTGCCAGTGAATCTGCTCGGTGAAGGCCAGCGGGATCGGCAGCGCGAAGGCGAGAAACGCCAGCGGGAACGCAATCGCCCGCGTCCGCTCGACGCCGAGGAAGAGCAGCGACAGGCCGGGAAGCGCCATGAGCAGCGCCACCGCGGACAGCAACTGCGTGTGCATGCCCGCATCGAGCGCGTGGAGCGCGAGCGCCGGCACCAGGAAGGCGAACCCCCAGGCGCTGGAGCTCGCCGGCAGTCGCGCGAGCGGCTTCAGTTCGTTGTAGACGAAGTAGCCCACGACCGGCGGGATGAGCAGGCCGTGCGCATGCTGCCAGACGCTGATCGTCCACCGGTCGAAGAGCCAGGCGACGGTGGGCCAGAACAGAACCACGCCGAGCGCCAGCACCACCACGGCGGTCACACGCTGCCACATCGTGAAGGGCACGCGAGACACGCCTGGCGCCGCGGTCCCGGCGGGCGCGCTCGTACCCGTCTCGCGAACGGTCGTCGGCGCTGTGGTGGCCATGTGGCCGTCAGTTCCGCGCGCTCGCCAGGGCCTGGCGCGCCGCCTCCGCATCCGCAGGAGACAGCGTCAGGCGCAGCGCCTGCTGCAGCGACTCGGTCGCCCTGCGGTTGTCGCCGGACTTCGCGAGAGCGAGGCCCAACCGGAGGTGATACGCCCCATTCGTCGGATCGGCAGCCACGGCCTCCTCGAACAGTGGAACGGCGAGGTGCGCCATGTCCTGCTTGTAGTACACCCACCCGAGCGTGTCGGTGATCTCCGTCACCTCCGGGAGGAGCGCCCGCGCCGACTGCGCGAGCTGCAGGGCCTGGTCGAGGTTCGTGCCCTCGTCGGCGTACATCCAGGCAAGATTGTTGGCGGCCACGGGCGCGCGCTGGCTGGCCGCGACGATGGACTCGTAGCGCTGGCGCGCCTCGAGGTCGCGTCCCTGCATCTGGACGATCATCGCCGCCATCGTGGCCGCGCCGACCTGGCTCGGCTGGCGGGTCGCAATGGTGTCGAACTCCTTCAGGGCTTCGTCGAGCCGCTTCTGGATGACGTACAGGCGGCCGAGGTTGCCGTACGCCGTCATATTGGCGGGATCGACCTCGATCACGGTGCGCAGCGCCTTCTCCGCGCGATCGGCCTGTCCAGCCGCGGCATAGGTGGCGGCGGCGACGAAGAGCAAGGGCACGCTCCTCCCGTTTGTCGCGAGGCGCTGATCGATGCGGGCGATCGCCGGCGAGACGTCGCCCGCCGCGGCGTCGAGGCGGAGCAGCCCCTCGAGGGCCTCCGCGGCGTTCGAATCGCGATCGAGCGCGCGGATAAACGCCGCGCGCGCGCCGGTCGTGTCGCGGCGTGCCATCAGCAGCTGGCCGCTGACGATGTGCGACGCCGCCGCCTGTGGGTAGTCCGTGAGCAGGGCCTTGACTTCGGGTTCGGCCTGAGCGAGGTTGCCTTGCGCGATCAGGCTCCGGGCGAGCGCCAGCTTCACGTCGGGGCTCGCGGGCGCCTCGCGCGCCGCGTCGCCGGCCAGCCGCGCCGCGGCTTCGATGTCGCCCGACGCGAGATGGAGCCGCGAGAGCGCGAGCTGCGCTGCCGCGAAGCGCGGGTTGAGACGCAGCACCTCGTTCAGCGCCTTGATCGCTTCCTCGGGCTGGCGGTCCTGCGCGAGCGCGCGGCCGAGCGCGTAGTGCGCCGGGGCGAACTCCGGATTCGCGGCCACGGCCTCGCGCGCCGTCCGGAGCGCGGCCAGGCCCTCGCCGTCGAGGACCTGCCACGAGGACAACGTCGTGAGCGCCGCCGCGTTCTTCGGCTCGCGATTGATGAGCTCGTCCATCAGGCGCCGTGCCACTTCGCCACGTCCCGCCGCGCGCTCGATCTGCGCGAGCCGCAGCATCGCCGGACCGGACGGGCTCGTGCCCTCGGTCATCGGCTTCAGGATGGCCAGCGCATCGTCGGTCCGCCCCATCTGGGTGTAGTAGTCGGCCAGCACGAGCTCGGACACGCTGTCGCCGGCGCTCGCCGCCAGCGTCTTCAGCGGCTGCTCGGCCTCGGCGGCGCGGCCGGTCGCGATGTAGAAGGCCGTGAGCATCCGGTTGAGCATCACGTTCGATTCGTCGATCTCGCGCGCCGCGTTGAGCGCCTGCTCGACCTCTTCCTGACGTCCGCCCGCCCAGTGGAAGTAGGCAAGCGCGAGCCGCGCGTCCACCGACTTCGGGTCCACTTCGACGGCCCGTTCGAACGCCTTGCCGGCCTCGGCTTCGTCCCCTTCGAGGGCCTTGAGCGCGCCCAGGCTGGTGTACATGCGCGCATCCGGCGGCTGCGCCTCGATGGCCTGCTCGATCTCCTCGATGGCGCCGGGGACGTCCCTGAGGCCGGCCATCGCGTTCGCGCGCAGCAGCAACGCCTGCACGTGCGTGGGATCGGCCTCGAGCGCCAGCTCGGCGCGCGTCCTGGCGTCCTCGAACTGCTGCGACATCAGCAGGAAGCCGGCGGCCTTGACCTGCACCTCGACGTTGTCGGGCAGCAGGTCCGCCGCGCGCACCCACTCGCGCATCGCCCCGGCGAGGTTGCCGGACTTCTCCAGGGCTTCGGCCAGGCGCCAGCGCGCCTCGCCGAACCGGTTGTCCTCGCGGACGGCATTCCGGTACTGGAGGATGGCCTCGTCAACCTTGCCCTCGGCCATGAACTGGTTGCCGCTCTCGAGGTATTCCTGCTTCGCGGTCTCCGGATTCGAGCAGGCGGCCGTGAAGACGAACAGGGCGAGAACGAGCGTGGA
>CAZNOC010000342.1:0-4344 GCA_964574545.1 uncultured Bifidobacteriaceae bacterium
GCTTCAGCCGCGGCGGCTGCTCGCACGGATTCTGCCACAGAAGCCCGCCGCCGTCGGCTGCAAGCGCTTGTTGGGCGGCGTGTCGAGTGCTAGTCTGGCTTCATGACAATGAAGGCCACGGTGCGGGACGGACGTCTGGTGCTGGACGAGCCCACGACGCTGCCCGAAGGCACCGAAGTGGAGCTGTTGCCGCTCGACCCGGGCGACTGGCTCAACGACGACGACCGGGCCGCCTTGCACGCCGCGCTAGCCCAGTCGGACGCTGACGTGGCCGCGGGCAGACTCGTCGACGCCGCCGAAGTGTTGAAAGGTCTGCGCGGCCGTTGAAGGAGCGGGTCGTCCAGTTCACCGAGACGGCCGCGCAGCACGTTCAGGGCGAACGCGAGTGGTGGCAGGCCAACCGGGACCACCAAGAGCTGTTCGCTGCGGAACTGGAAAGCGCCCTTCGAACCCTGGCTATTGTTCCCGGGGCCGGCACCCTCTACACCCGCAGCGGCCCGCCTGGCCTGAGACGCATCTACCTCCGGAAGCTCTCATGCCACCTGTACTTCACGTTCGATGACGAATACGTGATCGTTCGCGCGATGTGGGGCGCGCGCCGAGAGCGTGGGCCCGATCTGTGATCGCCTTCGTGTAGTCCGCCCAACGCTAGCGTTCACGAGCGGCGGCCAATGATCGCACCGGCCGCCGTCTGGTGCAACGCAAGTTAGGCTGCGTTGCTAATGGCAGACGATCTCTATTTCAGTCAGTCGTACGCCGTCCACGGATCTGCCCGGACGCGTTTGTCGACTGCCTCGGCGTCCTGCCCTATGACAACCCTCCAATCGCCCCTGCCTACCGCTGTCAGGATTGCCTCCGCAGCCTGCTTGCTGGGCACTGGCTCGTAGTCAGAGAACAGCGAGTTGAGAGCTCGACGCCATGACCGTGGAGGGGCAGGCATCCCAGTCCTGATGTGTCCTGGCATGACCAGAACAGCGGCGACATGGGGCGCGTGGACCCGGAGGTCGACGACGAGCGACTCCGTGAAACCCCGGACCGCAAACTTCGCTGACGAATAAGCCGAATGCGGCGAGCCCGATCCCAAGCTCGCCCAAGTTCCGCTCACCGAGGATACGTTGACGATGACGCCCTGATCGGCAGCGACGAGCATTGGGAGAAACGCCCGGGTGCAATAGTACGTGCCGAACCAGGAGACCGCGAACGTGCGCTCCCACTCGTCTCGCTGTCCAACGACGAACGAGGCGCCACCCACGATTCCGGCGTTGTTAAACAACAAATGGATCGCCTGGCTGCCGTGCTGTTCCGTGACCTCTTTCGCGAACCGAACAACCGATTTCTCATCAGCCACGTCATGCACGTGTGCGGTCACACGTACGTCAGGGTTGATCGCCTGAGCCCGCCGAACCGCCGCTTCCAGCCCGCCGCGGTCAATGTCGCACGCTGCGACATGGGTGCCTCTCCTTGCCAACTGGCATAGGAGCTCGCGGCCGATTCCGGAGGCACCGCCAGTCAGGACAGCAAGTCGGTTGTCGAATGTTTCGAAAGCAGCCATCTCAGACGCCCTGCGCTCCCCAACATGACCGCCACTCTGTTCAATGCTAGCGTCACTGTCGACTGCCTAACGTTCGAGCTAAGCTGCCCGCGGAGGCAGGCTTACAATGCCTGCCGTAGCGGGTCAGCTTGAGCGAGGGGTTAGGTCTCAGCGCGCGCATTCCAGCAGTTCAGTACTAAGTTTCGAGGAAGCCGGTAGAGTATTTATCTCAAGCTTCGGGCCTGCATATGATTGGAAGCAACCCTCGTGAGCCGCGAGGGATAGCGGACCAGTCCGTCCAGTGTAGTAACTCTCCACCCAGGACAACAGAAATGGCAAGTTGGAGTCTTGTTCCTGCTTTGAGGCGTACTTGTGTGGTTCCCAGGGCCGGGACCGACAGTTCGAAATACATACATCTAGCCCCGGATTAAGGAAGAACAATGTGGGCCTGTATTCAAGCGCTGCCTGGATCAGATTTGCATAGCATCCCTCAACAATCCAGTTCTCGTTGTTGGAGCAGAAGGCCCGGACATCAGCAAACGCTAGTTCCTGGGCCCGCTCAACAGGGGATTCGCCAGGCTCCCATGCAATAGTGTCTAGATCGAGGGGTTGGGTTTGCGTTGCGGATGCCAGCATAGCGGCAAGGGTGGACTTGCCAGAGCCGGAATTGCCTAGGATGGCGACGCGCATAGATGTGGTTTCTGAGGCCTAACGTGCCCGCTGAGCCGTGAGGCGCTCGTCGCGATCGCACCGAGCGCCGAGTCGGCTCGAGCGGGATGTTAGCGTACGTGATGCTCTTGTCTTTCGTAGACGCGGACGTCAGGCCGGCACCGGGCCCTCACGGACGCCTACCGTGGCTGGATCCCCATCTGCGTCGACGGCGCCACGGAGGATCACGCGCCCGCGACTTGCCAGGCTGAGGCGCCTCGCCAGCGCACACGGCGCGGGCCCGGCGGCGGCCACCACCGCAGTCGTGTTCTTCGTGTCCGTCTTCTTCGTCGTTCTTCCCGCTAACGTCCTATGGGCAGCCAGCGGCAACTCGGGTTGCTCGGTGCAACCTGGGTTGCTGGGCCGCACTACGTGTCGTTGGTGCCGGTGATTCTGCGCCCGCGTGACGCCGGCCGTCAACCGTAAACCACGGCGCTAGTTGCGGATACTGATGGTGCCGGTCCACCCGTATGACCGCGTGCGGGCCAGGCGAGGCAGGAACGGAATAGGCCGCGTGCGGGCTCTCCGGGCTCGCGTGGTCCAGGTCCGCTGATGGTGCCGCCGTCACCGCAAACACGAAGGACCCGAAGAAACGAAGGACGCACGAAGTCGTGGATCTTCGTGGCCCTCGCGTCCTTCGTGCTTGTCCGTGAAGGGCGTCAGGCCGGGCCGAGCGTGATGCGGGCGTCGCCGGCGCCGCTCGCCTCTGCGGTCGCGGCGGCGAAGTACGGATTGATATCGGACTCCGCGATCTCGGGAAAGTCACCCAGCAGCTGATTCAGGCGCAGCAGCGTCGTCTCGAGCGTGTCGAGGTCCACGGCGTCGTGGCCGCGCGCGCCCATGAGGATCGGGAAGCTCTTGATCTCGCGAATCATCTCGCGCGCATCGACGTCCGCGACCGGGTACACGCGGAAAGCCACGTCCTTCAGGATCTCGACGAAGATCCCGCCAAGGCCGAACATCATCAGCGGGCCGAACTTGGGATCGCGCGTGGAGCCGAGGATCACCTCGGTGCCGCCGCCCGCCATGCGCTGCACGACGAGCGTGGCGCCGGGATCTTCGGCGCGGGCGCGCGCCAGCATGGCATCCGCGGCCACGCGGACCGCGTCCGCGCCCGAGAGATTCAGGCGAACGCCGCCCGCCTCCGACTTGTGGACGATCCGCGCGGAACTCATCTTGAGTGCGACCGGCCCTCCCAGAGCGGCGGCCGCCGACGCCGCGGCCTCGGCGGTGGCCGCTTCGCGCCACGGCAGCACTGCCACGCCCGCCGCCTCCATCACGCGCTGCGACTCGGCGAGCGTGAGCTGCACCCGTCCCTCGTCGCGCACTGCCCGAAAGATCGCGCCGATGTCATCGCCGCGCATGTCGTCGAAACGGCGGACGAGCCCCGTGGGCCGCTCCTGCCAGCGGCGGAACCGCACCATGGCCGCCAGCGCATACGCGGCATCCTCGGGGAAGGTGTAGACCGGGAGGCCTTCGCTGCGCATGATGTCGATGGCCTCGCGCGACCGCACGTTGCCCATGAAGCACACGAGCACCGGCTTGCCGCACCCGCGCGCGCCCCGGACGATGCCCGTGGCCACGCTCGGGCCGTCAATCATCTCGAGCGAGGTGAACATCGCCACGACGGCGTCCACCTGCGGATCCTCGGCGACGGCCCGAACGCAGGCCTCGTACTGGGGACCGGTCGCGGTCGCAATCATGTCCACCGGATTCGCCACGCTCGCTTCCGCCGCGACCACCTGGCGCATGCGCGCCTGCGTGTCGCCGCCGAGCGTGGGGATGTCGAGCCCCATCTGGATGCACGCGTCGGTCAGCAGGATGCCGGGGCCGCCGGAGTTGGTGACGATGGCCACGCGGTTGCCGTGGGGGATGGGCTGGCTGGCGAAGGCCGCGGCGTAGACGAAGAGCTGTTCGACCGAGGCCGCGCGGATGACGCCGCCTTGCGCGAGCAGGGACTCCACGGCGTTGTCGGCGCCGGCCAGCGAGCCGGTATGGGACGCCGCCGCGCGGGCGCCGGCCAGCGTGCGGCCCGACTTCACCGCGAGGATGGGCTTCGTGCGCGTCACCCGCCGGCAGATCTCGAGGAACTTCTGCGGGTTGCC
>CAZNOC010000343.1:0-4339 GCA_964574545.1 uncultured Bifidobacteriaceae bacterium
CGTGGCCAGCCGAACGGTCGCCGGGCCCTCTGGATCCTCGCGCTGGTCGTCTTCGCGGTCTCTGCCAGCCACCTCGGCCGCTTTCACGGCCAGGACAGCCACTGGCTGGCGGAGCTCGTCGGCCACCAGGCCGCCATCCCCCTGGCTTTCGCCATCCTGTACCAGGACTACCGCTTCGCGTTGGCCGACCTGTTCCTGAAGCGCGCGTTGACGCTCCTCGCACTCGTCGTCATCGCCTTTGGCGGCTACTCGGCCGTGGTAGCCCTGCCTCCAGGAGGGCCGCTGGCCGTGGGCGCGTTGCTGACGCTCTGGGTCGCGACGGCGATGGCCTACCCCTGGCTCCGGCGCTCCCTGGCACGATTCGTCGATACGGTGTTGCTGAACCGATCGGACTACGGCGCACTGCGCGCCGAACTGGCCCAGGTGGTCATGACCCAGGACACACCCGAGGGTGTGCTCGACGCGATCACGACCCGCCTCGGCCCGGCCCTGAACGCACGGCGCGTCTCCTGGACCGAACATCCCGCGGAAGCGGTTGCCGTCTCGCCCTCCGCCGCGTCCGCGCACATCGTCACCGTCGAACGCCCCACCTACCAGCTCCACGTCAGCGATCTGGTGGCCGGGCGACGCCTGCTCTCGGACGATCTAGCCCTGGTCGAGTCCGCCGCCGTCATCGCGGCGCGCCGCATCGATCACCTTCGCTTGACGCACGAGCGCTACGCGCGCCGGCTGCGTGAGGAAGAGATGCGGAAGCTCGCGGCCGAAGCCGAACTTCGCGCGCTCCGCGCGCAGATCAACCCGCACTTCCTGTTCAACGCGCTGACCACTATCGGATACCTGATCGAGACCACGCCACCACGCGCGCTGGACACGCTCATGCGCCTGACGTCGCTGCTTCGCGGGGTGCTGCGATCGGACGGGGAGTTCACGACACTCGGGCGCGAGATCGAGCTCGTCGAGGACTATCTCGACATCGAGCGCGCGCGGTTCGAGGAGCGGCTACGCGTGCGCGTCGATGTACCCGAAGGGCTACGCGCGCTCCGGGTGCCGTCGCTGCTGCTGCAGCCGCTCGTGGAAAACGCCGTGAAGCATGGCATCGCGCCGTGCCGTCACGGCGGCGACCTCGAGGTCACGGCCGCCGTCACAGGTGAGGGCGACGAACGGCGTCTGTGTCTGCGCGTGCGAAACACAGGGGCCGACGCGCCGCGTCCAGCGGCCGATGGCGCCGGCGTCGGCTTGACGAACGTCGAGCGCCGTCTTGCCGGGCACTTCGGCCCCCGCGCCTCGCTCACACTGACAGCGCCGGAGCCCGGCACCTTCATGGCCGAGATCAAGCTGCCGGTGCTCGGGACGGTGGAACACCAGCCGGTGGCGACTCGATGACATCCGTCCGGCCGCTGCGCGTGGTGATCGCCGACGACGAACGCCCGGCGCGGCGGTTTCTCGTCAACCTCTTGAAGGCGGTGCCGGACACCGAGTTGGTCGGCGAAGCCGCCAACGGGCGCGAGGCTCTGGCGCTCATCGAGCAGGCCAAGCCGGATCTGGCCCTGCTCGACCTGCAGATGCCGGAACTCGGGGGCCTCGACGTCGCGCGCCTCGTCCAGGCGGGCGCGACGCCGTACATTGTGTTCGTGACGGCGTTCGACGAGTTCGCCGTGCAGGCGTTCGAACTGAACGCGGTGGACTACCTGCTGAAGCCCGTCGATCACGATCGGCTGGCCGCCACGCTCGGACGAGTGCGCGATCGCGCCAGGGCCGACGCGGCCGACCGCGCCCGCTCCCTGCAGGCCGCCTCGACCGCCTACGACGCCGCGACGCGCCGCACGTACCTCGAACGCATCCCCGTCCGCCGGCGCGACGACGTGATCATTCTGCCGGTGCGCCAGATCGCGTCGATCGTCGCCGAGGGTGAACTCCTGCACCTGACCACCCTGCAGAACGAGCGGTTCACGATCACGCACCGTCTCCACGCGCTCGAAGCCCGGCTCGACCCGCGCCGCTTCATCCGGCTCGGCCGCGGAACGCTGGCGGCGGTGGACGCGATCCAGCGCGTCAGCCCGATGCCCGGCGGTACCTGCCAGGTCGTGCTCAGCAACGGGCAGGATTTGCAGGTCAGCCGGCTCCAGTCCCGCGTGCTCCGCGAAACGCTGCTACGACTCTGACCGGCGCAGCTCGCCGTGGCCTGCTGCGGCGACGCGGCCGCCGGGCCTGCGGAGGGCCCGGGTGATGACGCTCGTCGAGCGCGGCGTCCGGGAAACCCGCGATCTGGACGCCGAGCGCGTCGATCGGGCCGAACTCGACCACACGCAACGACTCGCGAGCGAGGCGTGGCCCTCATCCCGGCCTCGCGCACGCAACGGCCGTGCTCAGCCAGGTCATGGACGCGCGGGCACCTCGAGCCGCGGTCACGCCAATCACGCATCTGGCCCGGCGTATCATGGACCGGTGCCGCTCACGCTCGACGAACGGGACGCTGCGCTGCTGAACGGGGCGGAGGGCCCGACGGGCGCCGCCGCGATGCAGGTGCTCACCGCGTTCGCCAGCGCCGTCGGCGCGCCGCGCCTGCTCGACATCTCGCGTGCGCACATCGACGGCTGCCTGTATCACGGCCAGGCCAGCCTCGACTTCGCCGAGCGGCTCACCGCCGGCGGCGGGCGCGTGAAGGTGCCCACCACGCTCAACGTCGGCTCGATGGATCTCATCCATCCCGAACTGGTCCGGCTGACGCCGGAACAGGCGGCGCCGGGCCGGCGCCTGATGCAGGCGCACCTGGCCCTGGGCTGTGAACCCTCGTTCACGTGCGCTCCGTACCAGACGCGCTTCCGCCCGGTGTTCGGTGAGCAGATTGCGTGGGGCGAGTCGAACGCCATTGTCTTCGCCAACTCGGTCATTGGCGCACGCACCAACCGCTACGGCGACTTCATCGACCTGTGTTGCGCGCTCACGGGCCGGGCCCCGGCGTGGGGCCTGCACCTCGACGCGCCGCGCCGCGGCCGGCTGCTGTTCGAGCTGCGCGGATTCGGCGACTCGCCGGAGCCGACCGACGCGCTCTTCGTGGCCGTCGGCCTCCTCGTCGGCAGCCGCAGCGGCGATCGTGTCCCGGTGATCGACGGGCTGCCGGTGCCACGGCACGAAGATCAGTTGAAGGCCCTCGGCGCCGCCGCCGCGTCTTCAGGTTCGGTGGCGTTGTTCCATGCCGTCGGCATTACGCCGGAGGCGCCAACACGCTCGGACGCGCTCGGCGGCCAGCCGCCGGACGCGGCCGAGACCCTCACGCCACGCGACGTGTCCGAGGCGCTGGCGGTGCTGTCGACGGTACCGGACGGAACGCCGATCACCGCGGTGTGCCTCGGCACACCGCATTTCTCCCACGACGAATGGGACCAGCTGCTGGCGCGGCTGGCCGACGTGGCGCCGGCACGCGGCATTCCGATCTATGTCAACACCTCACGTGCCACGCTGCGAGAGCTCGAGGCCGAGCAGCGGCTCGACGCCGCGCGCGGCCTCGGTGTGATCGCCGTCGTCGACACCTGCACCTATCTCACGCCGATCCTCGAGCGCCTGGATGGCGCCGTGATGACCAACTCCGGCAAGTGGGCGCACTACGCGCCCGGCAACCTCGGGGTTGACGTGGCGTTCGGTTCGCTCGACGACTGCGTGCGATCCGCGGCCGACGGCCGCGTCGTCCGGGTGGGGTCGTGAGGCGCGCGGCCGAGGCCCTGACTCGCGGCGACGCCGAGGGCCAGGCACTGGTGCTCACCCTGCCGCTCAGCTTCTGGGGCGGCATCGACCCCGAAACCGGCCTGATCATCGACCACTCGCACCCGCAACGGGGCGCGTGTGTCAGCGGACGCGTGCTGGTCATGCCCGGCGGCCGAGGCTCGTCCTCGTCGTCGGCGGTGCTGGCAGAGGCCATCCGGCTGGGAACAGGCCCCTCTGGTTTGGTGCTCGGTACCCCGGATCCGGTTCTCACGGTCGGCGCCATCGTCGCCCGGTTCCTCTACGGTCTCGCCTGCCCCATCGTCGTCTGCGACCTTGCCGGCATCGCCACCGGCGACCACCTGCGCGTGTGTGCCGACGACACCGGGACGGCGTACGTCAGCGATTCGGCGAACGCCCGACCCTAGTCCCCTGGAAACGTGATGCGTCACATAATTCCCGGGCGGGGCATCCCGCCTCGCGGCGTTGCTCCTCCCTCACATAGGCCCGATATGCTCGGTCGTCGCGCCTGGCGATCCGGGCGCCGCGCTCCGGGACTTGTGCAACGCATCACGCTTCCAGGGGACTAGCAGCCCGTGGTGCAAGTGGCGACGGCATTCGACGCGCGAGGCATCCCCGT
>CAZNOC010000344.1:0-4302 GCA_964574545.1 uncultured Bifidobacteriaceae bacterium
CGCTGGATGTCGGAGATTCTTGGCTGGGTCGTGCCGATGCTGCTCATCATCGGGTTCTGGATGTTCTTCCTTCGCCGCATGGGGGGCGCCGAGGGCGGCGTCATGTCGTTTGCGAAGAGCAAGGCCAAAATCTACGCGGAAGACGACGTGAAGGTGAGCTTTGCGGACGTGGCGGGCGTGGACGAGGCCGAGGACGAACTGCGGGAGATCGTCGAGTTTCTGAAGAACCCCAGCAAGTACACGACGCTCGGCGGCCGCATTCCCAAGGGCGTGCTGCTCGTCGGCCCTCCCGGCACCGGCAAGACCCTGCTGGCTCGAGCCGTGGCGGGAGAAGCGAAGGTGCCGTTCTTCAGCCTGAGTGGCTCCGAGTTCGTCGAGATGTTCGTGGGCGTCGGCGCCGCGCGCGTGCGCGATCTCTTCAAGCAGGCCGAGGCCAAGGCCCCATGCATTGTCTTCATCGACGAGCTCGACGCGCTCGGCAAGGTGCGCGGACACGGGCCGATGGGGAGCCATGAGGAGCGAGAGCAGACGCTGAACCAGCTGCTGGCGGAGATGGACGGCTTCGATACGCGCAAAGCCGTCATCATCATGGCGGCCACCAACCGGCCCGAGGTCCTCGACCCTGCCCTGCTCCGTCCCGGCCGCTTCGACCGGCAGGTGCTGGTCGACAAGCCTGATGTCAACGGACGCGAGGCCGTCCTGTCCATTCACGTGAAGAACGTGAAGCTGGGCCCTGACGTCCAGTTGCGAACGCTGGCCGCCCGCACGGCGGGATTTGCGGGCGCGGACCTGGCGAACCTCGTGAACGAAGCGGCGCTGCTGGCGGCGAGGCGGGACAAGGCAGCCGTGGAGATGGCCGACTTCGAGGAGGCGATCGATCGGCTGATTGCCGGCCTCGAGAAGAAGCGCGTCATGAGCACGAAAGAGCGCGAGATCGTCGCGTATCACGAGTCCGGCCACGCGATCGTCGCGACGATCCTGCCCGGCACCGATCCCGTGCACAAGATCTCGATCGTGCAGCGGGGCTTTGGTGCGCTCGGCTACACGATGCAGCTTCCCCTCGAGGACCGCTACCTGCTCCAGGAACTGGACCTCCACCACCAGCTTGCCATCCTCCTGGCCGGACGGGCCGCCGAAGAGATCGCGCTCAGCAAGATCTCGACGGGCGCGCAGAACGACCTGATGCGCGCCAGCGACATCGCGCGGTCGATGGTGGCGGAGTGGGGCATGAGCGAGAAGGTGGGGCCGGTGAGCCACGATGCCGGCCGGACCAACCGATTCCTCGACTCCGGGATGCCGGCGCAGCGCGGCCCCTACAGCGAGGAGACCGCGCGCACGATCGACGAGGAGACCAAGCGCATCGTGAGCGCGGCGCAGAGCGAGGCGCGGCGCATCCTCACCGAGCAGCGCGACCTGCTCGAGCGCGTCACGCGGCGGCTGCTCGAGAAGGAAGTGATGGACGGAGACGACCTCCGCGAGATGATGGGCATCGTCCCAGCTGACGCGCCTACCCCACCGCCGGTAGACGATGCGGAGGCCCGCGCCTGACAGGGTCCGTACTGCGCGAGCTGATCCCGAACGGCGCTTGAATTGCCGTCGCTCCGGCCTCCGGGAGCGCGCGCTCGCAACCTGCGCCTCCGTCCGCGGGCGCTTTCGTGCTGACGCCCATCGCGCCGCGCCTACCCGGCCCCCCTTCGGCTGGGCCTACGGCGCTGGCGCTCGAAATCGCACGCTCCCTGCGACGCACGTTGCGTACTGACGCCCATCGCGCGGCTTCTACGTCGGCCTCCGCGACGCCAATTCAAGTGCCGCTCGGGATCAGTCGGCGCGCAGTGCCTGGGCGGGGTCGATCTTCGCTGCCCGCCGTGCGGGCAGCGCCGACGCAACGATGGAGCTCGCCAGCAACAGTACCGCCACGACCACCAGCGCCGTGCGGTCCGTCGTCGCCACGCCGTGCAGCAGCGACTCACCCCATCGGGCCAGGCCCATCGCGAGCGGCGCGCCGATAGCGAGACCGGCCGCGACAAGCCGCACTCCCTCCCCCATCACCAGCTGCCCCACCTGAGCGGCGCTTGCCCCAACGGCCATGCGAATGCCAATCTCTCGCGTGCGTCGCGTAACCGCGTGCGCCAGGAGCGCGTAGAGCCCGAGGCACGACAGCGCGAGCGCCAGCGCGGCACTCGCCGAGCTGACCGCGGACGCCATCCGCTCGGCGACGATGCTGTTGGTGAACAGGAAGTCGAGCGTTGCGGCAAGTCCGACCTGGTCGCGTCCTGCAGTCGCGACCACCTCGGTGGCCGTCGACGCCAGCGCTAGCGGCGGGCCACTCGTCCGCAGGTGGACGGTCAGGAACCTGGCCTCTCCCAGTTGTATCGCCGGGACGTACAGCAGTGGAACCGCGGTCTCGCGATAGTTGCCGAGGCTGACGTCGCCGACGACGCCGACGATCTCCATCGGCGGCGCCGCGGCGTCCGCACCGTAGCGCACGTGGCGACCGACGACATCCCCGTCCGGGTCGAGCGCCCGGGCCAGGCTCTCGCTGACGATCGCGACTCGTGGCGTGTCGGGCAGGTCGCCCCAGGTCACGTCGCGTCCGGCGAGCATTGGCACGCCCACCGTGTCGAAGAAGCCCGGCGAGATGTACTCCATCACGCCACCGGCAGAGCCTTCGGTCTCGCCGGCAAACACGACGGGCTGCGGCGGCAGCCGCGCGTTGATCGTCCCGAACAGTCGTGCAAAGCCCACCGCCTCCACTCCCGGAAGCGCCTCGAGGCGTTCGACGAGCGCCGGATAGTGGACGGCCTGGTCGAAGCCTGCCTGGTCGCCCGCCGTGGCGGCGAGCCGGAGCGAAAGCACCCGTGTGCTGCTGAACCCTCGGTTGGTCTCGAGCAGTGCGTTCAGCGACTGGACGATCAGGGCCGCGCCGAAGACCAGCACGACCGCGGTCGCGACCTGCCCCACCAGCAGCACCTTACCGAGCCGGCCGCCGCTCTGCGCCACCGTCCGCGTGCTGGCACCGACGCGACGGCCAAGGGCCAGACGCACGGGCAACGCCCCGATCGCACCGACGAGAGCCGCGGCCATCGCCATCAACGCCGCGAGCACGCGGCCGTCCGGTGTCAGATCGATGCTCCACGGCGTGTTGCCCCATGGAAGGAGGGCAACGAACGCGGCCGACGCCGCGTACGCCAGCGGGACCCCGAGCGCGCATCCGCCGGCGACGAGCGTCGCACACTCTGCGATCAGGGGTCTTGCAATACGCAGTGGGCCGGCCCCGATGGCCCGCATCACCGCCATCTCCGGTGCGCTGGCCGCCACGCGCGCCACGAGAAGCCCCGCCACGTTCACGCTGGCCAGCAGGAGCAGCAGCGCCGCGAGGACGGCCATGATGCGTGCCGGCCCGCCGTACAGCCGCGCGAGAGTCGAACGTCCCGTCGCGAACGAGCCCACCTCGCTCGTGAACTCGGCGACGGCCTGCGCCCGCACCGGGCCTTCTTGCCACACCGTCTCCATCAGCGCGGGCCAGATCGCCTCCACGTGGGGGCGCAGGCTCTCGGCTGACGTACCCGGATGCAGCCGGCCGATGAAGTCGGCTGAACCGGTCGCGGTCCGATGGGCATTGAACGGCACCCAGACGTCGGTCGCGTTGTCCCGGGACCAGCCCGTGAAGCCTGCTGGCATGATCCCGACGACAGTCGTCGTCGTGCTGTCGACGACAAGTGTCCGGCCCAGCACATCGGGGTCCCCTCCGAACGCGCGCTGCCAGAAGGCGTGGCTGATGACCGCCACGGGGCTTCCCGCGCCGGTGAACGGCGTCTCGCTCGGGTCGAAACCGCGACCGAGCACGGGCTGGACGCCGAACACCGTGAAGCAATCCGACGTGAGTAGGCCCACCCACACCGGTCCTTCACCGGGTACGGTCGGCCCGAGGGTCATGTTCTGTGCGCACCAGCCGTCCACCGGCAGATCCGAAGCGCGCAGGTGCTCGATGGAGACGAGAGGCGTAAGCCTGAGAAGTCCGCGTGCGTCGCGCGAGCCAACCGCGACGAGCGACTCCGGGTGCGGCAGATTCAGCGGTCGGTAAACCAGCGCGTCGAGCACGCTGACCATCGCGCCCGTCGCGCCGATGCCGGCGGCGAGAATCACAATGATGCCGATCGACGAGAGCGGCGCGCGAAGCACACGGCGGAGCCCGAATCGAAGGTCGTCCAGCATGCGCGGGATTCTATGTGCGCGCACCGCCTTTGACAACCGCCAACTCCACAGCGCCTCGGCCCCGAACCAGTTTGCCGTGCAACGCCC
>CAZNOC010000345.1:0-4259 GCA_964574545.1 uncultured Bifidobacteriaceae bacterium
CGCGATCGCGAGGGCGATGGTCACGAGCGTCCATGGCAGAAACCGCTCCGGGACGCCAAGGCCGTATCCGAGCCAGGCGACGGCGAAGATCACGCCGGCCTGGACGACGCCTTGCGTGGAGAGAAACAACAGGCGGCCATCGACGAGCGCGCCGAGGCCGGCAGGACCGGCGATCGCCCGGTCGGCGATGCCGCTGTCGAGGTCGTCGTGAATCGAGGCGGCCCCATGCACGGCCGACAGCAGCACGAACAGGGCCGCCACGGCGCCCGCGTAGTAACCCACCTGCCCGAGCGCCGTGCCGCCAGGCGCGCTGCGCTGGGATTCGACCAGCGCATCAAACGCCCCCAGCCCTGCCGGCTCTCCCTCACGCGCCAGGTTCGCGGCATTCGCCGCCATCTCGTCGAGCTGGGCATCCGCCAGCACCCGCTGCTCGTCCGTCAACTCGACGATCGAGGCGTCGATGAGCTCGAGGACGCCGCGGAGCGCCGCGTCGGGCAGAGCCGAGAAGTAGGCGCGCTGAACGGCACCCGTCACGATGGCTCCCGCCACCGCCCGCACCGGGTGCGTCACGATCACCACCGGCGCCGGACCCTCACCAATCAGGTCGTCGAGACCTCGGCCACCCTCGCGAATCACGATGCCCGCGTCGGCGTTGCCCGCGGCCACCAGAAGGGCGACCGCGTCAGCGTCGTCCGACGGCGCCAGCAGGCGCAGGCTCGTGTCACGCTGCAGAGCCTCGGCGAGACGCGTCGAGTGCGGCGTGCCGGCCTCGTCGGCCAGGGCCACGCGCAGGCGCAGTTCATCGCCGGTGGCACCCGCGAAGATCGCGGCAAACACGAGGAACACCACGACGGGGAGCGCGAAGCTCATCACGAGCGCTCCGCGGTCTCTCCACAGCGACAGCGCCAGCGAGTGCAGGACGGCGAGCCTCATGCCGCGGCTCCATCCGCGTCCCGCAGGAGGGCGGCGATCGCGCCCCGCAGGCTGGGCTCCCGCAGCCGCGCTTCGACGACGTGCAGCCCCGCAGTCGCGAAGCGCTCCTCGACTTCCCCGAGCGCGGCCAGCGACGCACCCGCCGGACGTGCCCACTCCAGCTCGCCCACCTGTACGAACCCGTCAGCTTCGAGGGCGGCTCGTGCCGCCGCTGAGGCGCCGCCCGTTATGGTCACGACCAGCTCGCGCCCCGACCCGAACGTGCGCGCAATGAGTGCCTCCACGCTGCCCCGCGCGACGATGCGGCCGCGGGACATCACGACGACGTCGTCGGAGAGCTCGGACACTTCCTCGAGGTCGTGGCTGGCAAGCAGCAGTCCCGCTCCCTCCCGCCGAAGGCCGTCAAGGAGCGCATGGAGACGCCCGCGCGCTTCGCTGTCCACACCCACAGTGGGCTCGTCGAGCAGCACCAGCGCCGGGTCGTGCAGTGTGCCCGCCACGAGGTTCACCCGCCGGCGCATGCCGCCCGAGAGCGTCGCGACGCGCGACGAAGCGCGATCGCCCAGCCCCGCCCAGGCCAGGCCCTGCGTGACGCGATCGCCGAGCCCCCGCGACGGCAGTCCGGACAGCCGGCCGAGGATGCCGAGGTTCTCGCGGACGGTGAGCTGCGGATAGAGCGCGATCTCCTGCGGGACGATGCCGAGCCGCGACCGGCGACGGGCCTCGGCTGGCGCGAGTCCGTCGATCTGCACCGTGCCCGCGTCGAGGCGGAGCCGGCCCGCGATGGCACGGATCAGCGATGTCTTGCCCGCGCCGTTCGGTCCCGCGACGCCCAGGATCGATCCGCGTGGCACATCGAGATCGACGCGATCGAGTACCAGACGGCCTCCGAGCCGCCTCGATGCGCCGTCCACCTGCAACGCCAACGACGGCGTGGCAGGGCGTCGATGAGTCACGCCGGAGTCGAGAGTGGGAGCCAAGATCGCCATGATACGCTGGCAACTCTGTGACGGTGGATGTCCTGATCGTGGGAGGCGGGCTCGCCGGCAGCCTTGCGGCCTGGCGTCTCGCGATCGCGCGTCCCGATCTCGATGTGCACGTGATCGAACAGGGCGACACGCTCGGCGGCAATCACACGTGGTCCTTTCACGACACCGACCTCGGCGCCGAGTCGCTCGCCTGGATTGCGCCGGTCATCACGGCACGCTGGCCCACGCACGAGGTGGCATTTCCAGGGATTCGTCGCGTCCTGCCGGGCGGGTACGCGTCGATCGCCTCCACGCAGCTGCACGATGTGCTGGCTCCCTTGCTTGCCCCGCGCGTGCGCTTCGGCCAATCCGTGGTCGAGCTGGCACCGGATCAGGTCACGCTCGACACCGGAACGACGATCGCCGCACGGGTCGTCATCGACGCGCGCGGGTATCTTCCGGCCAGCCTCCCGCTTGGGTGGCAGACATTTCTCGGACAGCAACTTGTGTGTGACGCCGACCACGGGGTGGAGGTTCCCGTGCTGATGGACGCCACGGGACCGCAAGCCGGTGGATTCCGATTCGTCTACGTCCTGCCGTTCGATCGCCGTACGCTGCTGGTCGAGGACACGTGCTACGCGGACGACCCGGTCATCGACGTCGAGGGGTCGCGCCAGGCCATTGCGTCATACACCACGCTGCGCGGGTGGCGGGTGAGCCGCATCGAGCGCGAGGAGACTGGCGTCCTGCCGTTGCCCCTCGGCGGCAAGGCCGAGGCGTTCTGGCCCGACGACCAGCCCCGGATTGGGATGCGGGCGGGCCTGTTCCATCCCACGACCGGCTACTCGCTTCCGGATGCCGTGGCCGTGGCCGATCTTCTGGTCGGCCTCGACCTCAGCCAGCCGGTCACTGTGGCGAGGGCCCTGCGGGCGTTTGCCACGGCGCGCTGGGCCGAACGGTCGTTCTTCCGACTTCTGAACAGGCTCCTCTTCCGCGCGGCGCGGCCAGAGGAGCGGGTGCGGGTGCTGGCACACTTCTACGAGCAGCCCGAGGATCTCATCGCCCGCTTCTACGCCGCCCGGCTCACCGGGCTCGATCGGCTACGCATCCTTTCCGGCCGGCCGCCAGTCTCAGTGTTTCGGGCCCTCGCCAATCTCCGGGCCTGACCAGGGGGACGAGCGGACTTATGGCGACACGGCGGGCGGTGGTCATCGGGAGCGGCTTCGGCGGCCTGGCCCTCGCGATCCGGCTCCAGGCGGCGGGGATTGCCACGACGATCCTCGAACAGCGGGACCGCCCTGGCGGGCGCGCCTACGTGTACCAGGACGCCGGCTTCACCTTCGATGCCGGGCCGACGGTCATCACGGCGCCGGGATGCCTCGAGGACCTCTTCACCCTGGCTGGCGAACGCCTCGAAGACCACGTGGACCTGATGCCCGTCACGCCCTTCTACCGGCTGTTCTGGGAGGACGGCTCGGTCTTCGACTACTCGAACGATCTGGATGACACCCTCCGCCAGATCCACGACAGGAACCCGGACGATGTGGAGGGCTACCGCCGCTTCCTCGCGTACGCGGAGCAGGTGTTCGACGAGGGCTACACGAAGCTCGCGCACGTTCCCTTCCTCGACTGGTGGAGCATGGTTCGTGTCGCGCCGCAGCTCGTCCGGCTGCAGGCGTATCGGTCGGTGTACGACATGGTCGCGCGCCACATCCGCGACGAGCACCTTCGGCAGGTCTTCAGCTTCCACTCCCTGCTCGTCGGCGGCAACCCCTTCTCGTCCTCGTCGATTTACACGCTGATCCACGTGCTCGAGCGCAAGTGGGGCGTCACGTTTCCCCGGGGCGGCACCGGCGCGCTCGTGCGCGCCCTCGCCGACCTGTTCACGCGCCTCGGGGGCACCCTTCGGCTCGGGACGCCCGTCGACAGCATCCTGACGCTCGACGGGAAGGTGACCGGCGTCAGGACGGCCGGTGGCGAGGAGGTGCAGGCCGATGCCGTCGCCAGCAACGCGGACGTCGTCCACACCTACCGCACCCTGCTTCGCGACGATCGCGCCGGCCAGGCGCGCGCGCGCCGGCTCGAAGGCCAGCGGTTCAGCATGTCACTCTTCCTGATCTACTTCGGCACGAAGCGCCGTCACCCGCACCTCGCGCACCATAACGTCATCTTCGGCCCCCGCTACCGGGCGCTGCTCGACGACATCTTCGAGAAGGGCGTGCTGGCGGACGACTTCTCGTTGTACCTCCACGCGCCCACGATCAGCGACCCATCGCTCGCACCTCCGGGCTGCGAGGCGTTCTACGTGCTGGCGCCCGTGCCGCACCTGGGCGCGGACGACCCGATCGACTGGACGGT
>CAZNOC010000346.1:0-4210 GCA_964574545.1 uncultured Bifidobacteriaceae bacterium
GTCAACTCCGTCGTCGCCAGGTGGATCTCCGGGGATTCCGGCTCTTCGTACGGCGAGTCGATGCCGGTGAAGTTCCGCAGGTCCCCGCGCCGCGCCTTCTTGTAGAGCCCCTTCGGGTCGCGCTCTTCCGCCACCATCAGGGGCGTGTCCACGAACACCTCGAAGAATTCCCCCGCGTCCACCAGCGCCCGCGCCATCTCGCGCTCGGCCCGGAACGGCGAGATGAACGACACGAGCACCACAAGGCCGGCATCCACCATCAGCCGCGCCACTTCCGCCACGCGCCGGATGTTCTCGACGCGTGCCGCATCGGTGAAGCCGAGGTCCTTGTTCAGCCCATGCCGGATGTTGTCGCCGTCCAGCAGGTAGGTGTGCCGGCCGCGCGCGTGCAGCTTCTTCTCGACGAGGTTGGCGATGGTGGACTTGCCCGCGCCCGAGAGGCCCGTGAACCAGAGCACGCAGGGCTTCTGGCCCTTGCGCTCCGCCCTCGCCCGCTTGTTGACGTCCAGGGCCTGCCAGTGCACGTTCTGCGACCGGCGCAGGGCGAAGTGCAGCATCCCGGCGCCCACGGTGTTGTTGGTGAGTGGATCGATGGCGATGAACCCGCCGAGGTCCCGGTTCTCGGCGTAGGGCTCGAACGCCACGGGCCGGCTCAACTCCAGCTCGCACACGCCGATCTCGTTCAGCTCGAGCGTCGTCGCCGGCTCGCGCTCCATCGTGTTGACGTTGACCTTGTGCTTGAGCGGCAGGACGGTGGCCTGCACCGTCTGCGTGGCCAGCTTCAGCAGGTACGAGCGGCCCGGCAGCATTGGCTGCTCGTGCATCCAGACGACGGTGGCCTCGAACTGATCGGCGACGTCGATCGGGCGATCGGCCGCCGTCAGGACGTCGCCGCGGCTCACGTCCACCTCGTCGGCCAGCGTCACCACCACCGACTGCCCCGCCACGGCCGACTCTTCCTCACGGTCGCCGACGAGGACCCGGGTCACGCGCGACTGGCGCCCGGAAGGCACCACGCGCACGGCGTCACCCACACGAATCACGCCGCTGACGATCTGGCCGGCAAAGCCACGGAACTCGTGCGACGGCCGCGCCACCCACTGCACGGGCATGCGGAACGGCTTGGCCTGCTGCACCTCTCCCACCTCGACCCGTTCGAGATGGCCGAGCAGCGTGGGCCCCGCGTACCACGGCGTGTTCGGGCTCGGCTCGACCACGTTGTCGCCGCCGATGGCGGAGACGGGGATGCAGGTGATGTCGGTGAGGCCGATCTGGGCGGCAAAGGCGCGGTAGTCCTGCTCGATGCGGGAGAACACCTCTTCGGAGAACCCGACGAGGTCCATCTTGTTCACGGCCAGCACCACGCGCCGGATGCCGACGAGCGAGACGAGGTAGCTGTGGCGCCGGGTCTGCGTGAGCACGCCCTTGCGCGCGTCGAGCAGGATCACGGCGAGGTCGGCCGTCGAAGCGCCCGTCACCATGTTGCGGGTGTACTGCTCGTGACCCGGGGTGTCGGCGACGATGAACTTGCGCGAGTCGGTCGAGAAGAAGCGGTACGCGACGTCGATCGTGATGCCCTGCTCGCGCTCGGCGGCCAGGCCGTCCACGAGCAGCGCGAAGTCGATCTCGTCGCCGCGGGTGCCCACCTTCTTCGAGTCGGCGGCCAGCGCGGCCAGCTGATCTTCGAAAATCATCTTGCATTCGTAGAGCAGGCGCCCGATGAGCGACGACTTCCCATCGTCCACGCTGCCGCACGTGATGAAGCGCAGCAGGCTCTTCTGCTCGTGGGCGCGCAGGTATTGCTCGATGTCGGTGCGAACGAGATCCGAGGGCAGCAGCATCAGAAGTAGCCTTCCTGCTTCTTCTTCTCCATGGAGGCCGATTGGTCGTGATCGATCACGCGGCCCTGCCGTTCGGACTGCTGGGTGAGCAGCATCTCCTGGATGATCTCCGGCAGGGTGGTGGCGGTGCTCTCGACCGCGCCCGTGAGGGGATAACAGCCGAGCGTGCGGAACCGCACCGTCAGCATCTCCGGCGTCTCGCCGGGGGCGAGCGGCAGCCGGTCGTCATCGACGAGCAGCAGCGCGCCGTCGCGCCGTACCACGGGGCGAGGCCTGGCGAAATACAGCGGCACCACCGGAATGTTCTCGAGGTGGATGTACTGCCACACGTCGAGCTCGGTCCAGTTCGACAACGGGAACACGCGGAGGCTCTCGCCCTTGAGCGTGCGGGTGTTGTAGAGCCGCCACAGCTCGGGCCGCTGCCGCTTCGGATCCCAGCGGTGCTGGGCGGACCTGATCGAGAAGATGCGCTCCTTGGCGCGCGACTTCTCCTCGTCGCGCCGCGCGCCGCCGAAGGCCGCGTCGTACCCGCCGGCGTCGAGCGCCTGCTTGAGCGACTGCGTCTTCATCACGTCTGTGTGGAGCGCCGAGCCGTGCGTAAACGGGCCGATCCCCATCGCCACGCCGTCCGCGTTTATATGGACGCGCAGGTCGAGCCCGAGACGCCGGGCCGTCTCGTCGCGGAACGCGATCATCTCGCGGAACTTCCACGTGGTGTCCACATGGAGGAACGGAAACGGAGGCCTGGCGGGATAGAACGCCTTCATCGCCAGGTGCAGCATCACGGAGCTGTCCTTGCCGATGGAATACAGCATCACGGGCCGCTCGCACTCGGCGACGACCTCCCGCATGATGTGAATGGCTTCGGCTTCGAGGCGCTGGAGGTGGGTCAGGACGGACATCTGAACGGGCATCTGGACGGCGGACATCTGGACTGGCTTCCTACGCAAGATGCTCGCCAGAATGGTGATCGCTCAAGAGAAGCCCGGCTCGAGAAGCATTCGGAAACAGGTGTCGGCGTACGGAGTATTATTATTCTACTCAAGGGCAGACTATTATTCATTGGATTCGGCCCCTTCATTCTGAGGGCAGACTCTGTTCGCCAGCCCGACAATTGTAAGACTTGCCTATAGCCCCTCCGGAAATCGGCGTTCTTACCGACTTTTGTTCCCAAACGCCACGGGGCCGAAGCTGGCGGAATCCTTGCACTAGGGGGTCCGTTCGCGATCTTCAGCGTCGCAGTGACGTCCACTATGAACCAGACAGCCACCTCTACCCAAACCCCGCCCCAGCCCACGTCTGGCCGCGCGCCGCTCCTCGTCGGCGACAGCGTGGCCATGGCCGACCTCAAGGCCGAGGTCGAGCGCGTGGCCCGGTCGGACGCCAAGGTGCTCGTGACCGGCGAAAGCGGCTCCGGCAAGGAGCTGGTCGCGCGGGCGGTGCACAACGGCAGCCGGAGGGCCAGCCGGCCGTTTGTGGCCGTCAACTGCGCCGGCCTGTCCGACACGCTGCTCGAGACGGAGCTCTTCGGGCACGTGAAGGGCAGCTTCACCGGCGCCTACCGCGACAAGCTCGGCAGCCTCGAGATTGCCGACACCGGCACCATGTTCCTCGACGAGATCGGCGAGATGACCCTGCGCATGCAGGGCCTCCTGCTGCGCTTCCTCGAGACGGGCGAGCTGCAGAAGGTCGGGGCCGACCGGGCCCAGGGCCGCGTCGATGTCCGCGTCATCGCGGCCACCAACCGCAACCTGCGCGACATGATCGGCCAGGGGACGTTCCGCGAGGACCTGTTCTACCGCCTCAACGTCATCCACCTCACGGTGCCGCCGCTCCGCGAGCGCAAGGACGACATCCCGGGCCTGGCGACGCACTTCCTGCGCCACTTCACCCGGAACCTCCCCTCCGTCACGCGCGAGATCTCGCCCGAAGCGATGGCGGCCCTCACCGAGTACCGCTGGCCGGGCAACGTGCGCGAACTGCAGAACGTGATCGAGCGTCTGGTCGTCTCGTCTACCGAGGAGGTGATCCAGCCCGATGTGCTGCCGCTCGAGATCCGCGCGCGGCACGGCGTGGACCATCGGCCCCGGCGCGAGCGCCGTGTGACCGTCGCGGACGAGCTGTACCGCCGCCTCCTCGAAGGGGGCGAGTCGTTCTGGACCACCGTCTACCCGCTGTACATGCAACGCGAGATCACGCGCTCGAACGTCCGCGATCTCGTCCGGAAGGGCCTTCAGGAAGCGCGCGGCAACTACAAGATCGTGGCGCGCCTCTTCAACATGGAGCCCGAGGACTACAAGAAGTTCCTCAACTTCCTGCGCAAGCACGACTGCCAGGTGCCGTTCAAGGAGTACAGGTAACGTGAGGTT
>CAZNOC010000347.1:0-4201 GCA_964574545.1 uncultured Bifidobacteriaceae bacterium
CTCTTCCGAACCGAAACCACGAACTTCGGCATGCCGTACTGGACGACGTATCCGATCGATTTCCACGTCTTCGGGTTTCTGACCGTGGCGTGCCTCGCAAGCGCCATTCTGTTCGGCCTGGCGCCGGCGTGGCATCTGTCGAAGACCAGGGCGCACGACGTGCTCAAGGAACGTGGCGCCACAGTGGCTGGCAGCCGGCGCGCGCACCGCTGGTCGGGACGCCTCCTGGCCAGCGAGCTCGCCTTGACGTTGACGCTGCTCGCGGGCGCCGGCCTGCTTCTCCGCAGTGCACAGGCACTGCACGGCGTTGATCAGGTCGTGGATGCCACGGACGTCGTCACGATGCAGGTGACGCTCCCGACGCAGCAGTACCCGAACGCCGATTCGCGAAGGGCGTTCTACGACCGGCTCGAGACTCGCCTCTCGACGCTTCCAGGCAACTTGTCGGCCGCCATCGCCGGCGCAAGGCCGTTTGCGCCCCACGGCGCGGTCCCGCGGCAGGTGGCGCTTGCGGGCGACTCCAGCGCCTACGACGACGAGCCGCGATCCGTGCTGACGGTGGCGATCGGGGCGCGGTATTTCAAGACGTTGGGCGTGTCCCTCGTCCTGGGCCGAACGTTCGACGATGTCGATGGCACGTCCGGCCACGCTGTGTGCATCGTCAACGAGCGTTCTGCGGCGATGTTCTTCGGGGGCGACCGTCCCATCGGCCGGCGCATCCAGCTCATCGACGAGCGCGCGGACGCCGTTGAACCGTCATGGCTCACTGTCGTCGGCGTCTCGCCGTCGGTGCGCCAGAGCCCCGGGGGCGATCGCGATGCGGTCGTTTACCTGCCGCTCCGCGCCCAGCCACAGCCCCTGGCGGCCGTTCTCGTGCGAGGCGCGTCCGACGGCACGGCCACGGCCTTGCTGCGCGAGGAGGTGCGGGCAATCGACGCCGACCTCCCGCTCTACAACATCATGACGCTCGAGCGGCTGTCGGCCGTCTCACGATGGCCGCAGCGTTCGACCAGCTTTGCCCTGACGCTCCTGGGCGGAATCGCCCTTCTGCTCTCGGCCGCCGGTTTGTACGGTGTGACGGCCTACAGCGTCGGCGAGCGCACGCGCGAGATCGGCGTGCGTATGGCCGTGGGCGCGCGGCCGTCGCAGATCGCGCGTCTGGTCCTCGGACGGGCGCTGGTGCCGCTGGCGATTGGGTTGTGCTTCGGCATCGTGGGCGCCGTCGGCATCGGCCGCGTGGTGCAGGGCCTGCTCGTCGACACAGCCGCTGCCGATCCCGTCACGTTCGCGACCGTCGTACTAATACTCGCCGTGGTGGCCGTGTCCGCCTGCCTCGTCCCGGCACGGCGTGCGACGCAACTCGACCCAGCGATAGTCCTCCGGCACGAGTGACCTTGCGTCAGGAGGACACGAACATGACAGCCCTCCGCATCGTTCTTTCGCGCATCGCCGATCTCCTCCTGCGCCGTCGCCGCGAAGCGCGGCTCGACGATGAAGTCCAAGCCCATCTGGATTTCCTCACAGACGAGCACATCGCGCGCGGGATGGCGCCAGAAGACGCGCGGCTCGCCGCGCGCAAGGCGTTCGGCGGTGTCGATCAGGTGAAGTCCGTCTATCGCGACCAGCGCGGGCTGCCGTTCGTGGATGCGCTGTGGCAGGACGCCCGCTTCGCCGCCCGCGTGCTCGCGCGCGATCGGGGCTTCACGCTCACGGCGGTCCTGGTGCTCGGCCTCGGCATTGGCGTCAACAACGTGTTCTTCACACTCGCCTACGCGCACACGATGCGCGGACTGCCCATGCCACGGCCCGACCGGGTACTCTACATCTCCACGTTCGACGACCGCGTGCCCGACAGGCCAGTCTCGAGGCTTGACTTCAACGATCTGCGCGCCATGCAGCGCAGCTTCACGGGTCTGGCCGCGTTCGCGACCGCGCCCGTCACGATCGGGGACGATGGCAGGGTCCCAGACCGCTTCGACGGCGGCTACGTCACGGCCAACGCATTTGACCTCGTGGGTTCCGCTCCCCTGCTGGGCCGCAGCTTCGGTGCAGAGGACGACCGCCCCGGCGCCGCTCCGGTCCTGATACTGAGCACCACCGCCTGGCGGTCGCGGTACGGCAGCGACCCGTCTATCCTCGGCCGCACGGTCCTCTTGAACGGCTCCCCCGTGACGGTCGTCGGTATCATGCCCGATCGCTCGGGCGTTCCGAGCACATCAACCGTCTGGATACCGCTGGCGCAGATGCCGGGCATCGACGACCAGGCACGCGATGCCAGGTCGCTCCGTGTCTTCGGACGCCTGCGCGACGGCGTGGCCGAGGTCGATGCGCGCGCGGACATCGAGGCCATCGCGGGTCGGCTTGCGGAGACGTATCCCGGGACGAACCGCAACCTTCGGGCGCGCGTCGTGCCCATCAACGAACGCTTCCTCGGCCGCCTCGAAGGCCCTTGGTTGGCGTTCATCGTGGCCGGGTGCATCATCGTCCTCATTTCCGCGGCTAACGTCGCGAACCTGATCCTGTCGCGCACAGTCCATCGAGCCGGCGAGATCGCCATCCGCACCTCCCTTGGTGCCAGCCGCCTCCGCCTCGTCCGACAGTTGTTGATCGAAGGCGCGGTGCTTGCCATCCTCGGCGGCGCGGCGGGCCTAGTGGTGTCGCTGGCCGGCGTGCGGCTCTTCCGCAGCCTCATCCCGGAGAACGTCCTTCCCTACTGGAACGACTACACGATGGATACCGGCGCCTTCGCCGCCCTGGTAGTTGCGTCGTTCGTAACCGTGTTCATCTTTGCGTTGGTGCCCGCCATCCAGGCGTCGAGGACCGACGTCAACGCCGTGCTGAAAGATGGGGGGCGTGCGATTACCAGCAGCCGCTCACGTCGCTGGACGACGGCGTTTCTGACGGCCCAGCTTGCGCTAGCGGTGATTCTGCTCGCACAGGTCGGTGTGGAGTCGCTGGCGTCCCAGACGGGCATTCCCTCGGATGCCGCCATCGACACGCCGCAGGTCCTGACAGCTTCGGTCACGCTGCCTGCCGCGCGGTATCCCTCCTCGCAGGAACGGCATGCGTTCTACCGGCAGCTCGACGAACGCCTCCGCAGCGTCGGGGGCATCACGTCGGCGAGCGTCGCCTCATCCTTGCCGGGAACCGGCGCCGTCGATCGTCAGCTCGAGATCGCCGGCCGCACTCCTGCCGCCGGTGCGACGCCGACCACGGCTGTCGTGGATATCGGGCCCGGCTACTTCGAGACGCTGGCGTTGCCGATGGTGCGTGGCCGCACACTCACAGAAACGGACGGCGGTCCCGGCCAGGCGAACGTCGTGGTCAACGCGCGGTTCGTCGAGATGTTCCTCGACGGCGAAGAGGCGCTCGGCACCCGGATTGCCCTGACGGCCCCAGGCGCTGCCAGTGGTCCGCCGGAATGGATGACCATCGTCGGGATTGCGCCCGTCATCAGGCAACACGCGGGCGGCCGGGAGCCAGCGCCGGTCGTCTATGTGCCGCTCGCGTCGACCGCGCCGGCGACGAGCGTGCTGATGGTCCGCAGCGCCGCCGATACGGCCAGCCTTGCTACGATCCTCCGGGACGAGGTACACGCGGTCGATCCGAACGTGCCGCTCTACCGCATGCAGACGCTCGCCCGCGCCGTCTACGACGCTGGATGGAACCCGCGCGTCTCGGCACGGCTCGCCGCAGCGGTCACGCTCCTTTCTGTCCTGCTCGCCACTGTCGGCCTCTACGCCATCACCGCACACGGCGTCAGCCTCCGCACTCAGGAGATCGGCCTGCGCATGGCACTCGGCGCGCGCGCACCCCACCTCGTCCTGCTGGTGATGCGCAGCGTGCGCACCCCTCTGGTGCTCGGTTTCCTGCTCGGCATGCTGGGCGCTACCGCCTGGGACCGTGCGTTCGCGTCAGCTCGTCCGGGCCTGCGGCTTGTCGATCCGACAGTCCTCGCGTTGGTTGGCATCATGGTCTCCATTGTCACGCTCATTGCGTGCTTCGTGCCCGCCCGCCGCGCTGCGCGACTGGATCCCGTTGCCGCCCTGCGGGAGGAGTAGCGCGTCGGAATGACGTCGCGCGGGTCGGCGCGCATGGCTGGCGGCTGCGATGAGTTCGAAGACGATGCGGACAACGGGCAGGAGCTGTGGTAGATTCTCCGCGGGCAGGCGCTGGCTGCCCCCCGTCCGCGGGAAGGGAC
>CAZNOC010000348.1:0-4193 GCA_964574545.1 uncultured Bifidobacteriaceae bacterium
TTTCACCATCCGCGACGCCGTTCCCACCGACCACGTCGCCCTGCTGTCGCTGCTCCCGCGCCTCGCGGCGTTCGACCTGCCGCCGGATCGGCGTCCGGAGGATCTCTGGCGCGGTGACGGCCAACTGCTCGAGCGCGTGCTTGCCGGCGCCGCGCCAGAATGCATGGCTCTCGTCGCCGCGAATACGAACGATGAGGCATGCGGCCTGGCGCTCGTGCGCCTGCAGCCCGAGCCGCTCAGCCACGACCCCTCCGCGCATCTCGAAGTGCTGGTCCTCGCCGCGTCAGCCGAGGGCCAGGGGATGGGACGTGCGCTCATCCACGCGGCAGAGGCCGGTGCGCGCGCGCGAGGGGCTGCCCACATGACGCTGCACGTCTTCGCCAACAACACCCGTGCCAGGTCGCTGTACGAACATGCGGGGTACGACGGCGAGATTCTCAGGTACCGGAAGCGCCTCTCGTAGGACCGGCATTCGCGAACGCCCCGGCGCCTTCCGCCTCCGCGTACACGCGTGCGGGCACCGGCTGCACGTCCCACGCGAGCCCGACCGCGCGCATCGCCGCGATCACGTACCACGTCGGATCCCACTCCCACCAGTAGAAGCCATTCCGCGCCGCACGCTGGTAGCGGTGGTGGTTGTTATGCCACCCCTCGCCCACCGCGAAGAACGCGGTGACCGCGTTGTTGCGCGATTCGTCGGCGGTCTCGAAGCGGCGCGTGCCCCACAGATGGTTGACGGTATTGATCGCAAACGTCGCGTGGGCGAGCGTCACCGTCGGCAGGCAGAACCCCCACGCCAGCCACGGCAGACCGCCGTACACGAACAGCGCCAGCGCCAGCGCCAGCGGCGGCAGCACGTAGTAGCGATCGAGCCACGCGATCTCGGGGACCTGGCCGAAGTCGCGCACGACGGGGTTTGTCGGCGGCAGCGTCTCGTGACGCGCGTCGTCGAGGAACCAGCCGATGTGCGCGTAGTAGAAGCCGCTCACGGACGGACTGTGCGGATCGCCGTCACGGTCTGCGAAGCGGTGATGATTCAAGTGATGCCCCGCCCACCAGATCGGCCCCTTCTGCATCGCCGCCGTGCCGAGAAGCGCCCAGAAAAAGCGCGCGGCACGAGACATCTGAAAGGCGCGGTGCGCGAAGTACCGGTGGAACGCGAGGGTCAGGCCGATGGCGCGCAGGAAGTGGGAGGCCGCCCAGAGGGCCACGAGACTCCATGCGAGCGGCACGAAGAAGACGGTGACGGCCGAGGCCTGGACGATCCAGAACACGGCGACGGAGATGGCGGGACTGACGGTGCGGGACACGCGCGCTGCCTCCAGTGGTTGAAGGCAGTCTGCGCCGGGTGCGGCCGGCGCTAGCCATCTTCCTCGAACTCCTCTTCCTCGAGCGGAAGCGGCCTGGTGGCCGGACGCAGCGCCTCGCGGTAGTCGAAGAGCGGCAACTCACGCACGTGCAGCGCGATCGTGCAGGTCGGCGACTTCACGTCGAGCACAACCGTCACGGGGCTGCCGCTCGAGCCGTCGCGAAACGAGACGCGGCAGCCGCAGGCGAGGCGAGCGTGCGTGAAGCCCTTCAGCATGATCCTGTGTGGATCATACTACAGCAGCGCTTTGATCTCCCGTTCGAATACCGCCCGGGGGGCAATGCCCATGTGCTTCTTGCACACCTGGCCGTCGCGCGAAATCAGGAACGACGTCGGAATGCCCCAGATCGGCCCATACGCGTCCTGCACCTCGTCGCGCCCGAGGCCGAGCAACACCGGGTAGTTGATCTTGAACTCCTCCGCGAACGCGCGCGCTTTGTCGGCGGGGTCGTCCACGGAGAAGCCGACGACCACCAGGTCGTCCCGGTACTCCTCCTGCAGATCCACGAAGATCGGGATCTCGGCCTTGCACGGGCCGCACCACGTCGCCCAGAAGTTCAAGAGGACGACCTTCCCCTTGAAGGAACTGAGCGGCACCTGGTTGCCGTCGAGATCCGGAAGCACGAAGTCCATGTTGGCGGGCTTCGCGTTCGGCATACAGGCGCCTGACCCCTGGTCCTCGTCGCTCTCGCCCACGTCGTGTGCCGCCATGGGCGTCATGGTGCCCGCCGGCTCGCTTGGCATGGGGTCCAGGCCACCTTGCATCAAGAACGGCACGCTCAAGACCACGAGCGCAATCACGGTGCCGACGATGGCTGCGAGCCGAACCTTCGAAGCTTGCTGCTGGTCCATGGCCTATTCTGCCTCATTCCCCATGTGCCGTGCTACGTCCGCAAGCACGGCCGGGTTACCTGAAGGCATCACCAGCACGTAGGTCACGTTGCCGCGGCTCCACATCCGCGACGCCTGGCCGAACGCCGCCACCTCATCAGGAACCCGCGTCATGTCGGGCAGCATGAACAACGACACCGGCATCTCTCTGAAGCGATAGAGCACGTGCGCCGCCCGGCCGTCGCCGTACACGCAACGACGCACCGCGACGATGCGGAGGTCGGCATCGGAGCCCTCGGGCACCTCGAGGTCCCACCCGTAGAGATCCGACAGCTGCTGCTCGGCCTCGTGCGTCGTCATGCCTGGCAGGTGCACATGACCGTCGATGGCGAAGCACTTGAGGTGATCGAGCGCAAGCTGCGCCGCGAATACGACGTTGGAGTAGGAGGTGAGGACAGAGAAGGACCCGGCGGCCAGCGCCAGAACCAGGGCGGCGGCCGCGCCGAACGCCGCCAGGCGTCCGCGCCAGCCGAGTGTGACGAGGCCGGGACGGGCACGCTCCTCGCGGGCAGCGGCAAGAAGGCGCGTGTGGAGGCCGGGCGGCGCGGGTGTTTCGAGCGCGGCGGCCCTCGACCGCAGCAGGGTGTGGCAGGCCCGCTCCACGGCGGCGGCCTGGCGGCACGCGGGGCACACGTCGAGGTGCGCCTCGACGACCCGGCGAACGTCCGCGGGGGCGGCGCCGTCCACGAAGGTGGGCAGCAGCGACTCCATCTTGCGACAATCACTCATGGCAGAACCTTGCATCGTCCGTGGACACTCCGACGTTAGACGTCTGTCCGGACAATCGGTTGCGTCTGTCCGGCGCCAGTCCGGCCCTCCTGGCCGGCCGTCAACCTGGCGAACAACTGCTTCCGCCCGCGCGAGATACGCGACATCACCGTGCCGATGGGCACATCGAGCGCCTCGGCGATCTCCTGATAGGACAGCTCATCCACGTCGCGCATCCAGACCGCCTCGCGAAACGCTTCGGGGAGCGCCTCGAGCGCGACCCGCAGTTCCTCGTCCATCACCCCGACCAGCAGCGCCTGTTCCGGTGACCCGGCCAGCGGTGGCGCCGTACCCGCCCCTTCTGCCGCCTGCTCCACCACCTCGCTGTCGAAGTCAATATGGCTCCGCGCCCGGTCCCGGCGACGGTTCCGCCACGTGTTGTGGAGAATCGTATACAGCCATGCCTTCAGATTCGTGCCGGGGGTGAAGCGGCCCGACGCCCGGATGGCCTTCAGGAACGTATCCTGGACGAGATCCTGCGCGGCATCCGAATCCCGGGTCAGCCGCAGAGCCGTCCCGTAGAGGCTGTTCAGATGCTCGAGAGCCTCGCCGGCGATCCCGTCGCCGACGTCCTCCGACACGTGCCGTCCCCGCCCAAACACCATGTGTGTCCTGGGCCTACCTCTCAGAACCCCGAGGCCGGCCCGATTATTCCCGCCCACGCTGGGTCACGGCGAGTGCCGTCGTTCGTCCCAAGTATAGGACAAGGCATTGCGGTCCACTTCTTGCTAATCGGATGGAAGTCCCGTCGATGCACCGCGGCGATTGCGACCGTCGTCACAGGAAAGTAAGATGCAGACGAACCTAGGTCTCGTGCACTCAGTCACGCTTGGCGGGACACGCGCCCCCCGCCGCCTGCGAGGAGTAACGTCTATGCGCATCCGCCCTCAGGGGGGAACGCTCGCCCTCGTCGCTCTGGCCCTCGTCGCGGCGATGGCCGCGCCCGTCGCGGTCGACGCGCAGACCGGGTTCGTGCCGTACTACGGCAAGAACCAGATCCGCTACGACCGGTTCGACTGGCAGATCTACCAGACCGACCATTTCGAGATCTATTACTACCCCGAAATCGAGCCCCACCTCGAGCGCATGGCGGGCTACGCGGAAAGCGCATATCAGCACGTCAGCTCCGAGCTGAAGCACGACCTCGCCTCCAAGGTCCCGCTCA
>CAZNOC010000349.1:0-4177 GCA_964574545.1 uncultured Bifidobacteriaceae bacterium
ACATCCCGGCATCGGTGGACATCCTCAACAGCTCCGTGATGGACGCCCGCGGGTATCAGAGGTCAGCGACGCGGTGGGCCGCATGGCAGGCGTCGTGTCCGGCGAGCATCCCACGGCGCCGTCCTCGTTCTCGATGCGCGGCTTCACGGCGTCCCAGGTGGCGACGCTGCGGGACGGCATCTGGCTGGGGCCGAGCACGATGGTGATGCGCCCCCAGAACACGTTCAACCTCGATCGCATCGAGCTGATGCGCGGCCCCTCGTCGGTCGTCAACGGCCAGGGGTCGGTCGCGGGCGCCATCAACGCCGTGACCAAGACGGCCGAACCGACGGCGGCCACGCGCGGCAACGCCCTGCTCTCGTACGGCCGGTTCAACACCTCGCACGCCGCCGCTGGCGTCACCGGCCCGATCGCCGACTCGCTCTGGTACCGCGTGGACGTCAGCCGCAGCGGCTCCGATGGCTACGTCGATCGGATGGACTCGTCGTCTCTGAACCTCACCGGCAGCCTGCTCTGGCGCCCGGCGCAGCGCCTTCGCGTCGCGCTGAGCGCGGATTACCTGGATGACAACCTCGCCAAGTACTTCGGCACGCCGCTGGTCCCGACCGGCGCGGCGGCCGAACCGCTCGACGTCCTGCGCACGACGACCGGCGAGACGATCGACGGGCGCATGCGGTTCGTCAACTACAACGTCGCGGACGGCGTAGCCACGGCGCAGCAGACGCTGCTGCGCGCCGACGTCACGTGGGATCTGAGCCAGACCCTCACGCTCCGGAACATCGCGTACGGGTTCGACGCCGATCGCCGGTGGAAGAACGCCGAAGGCTACGTCTACTGCGCCGCCGTCGTCGATGTCTGCCGGGCCGTTGGGGACATCCAGCGCTACTACGGGTACTTCATCATCAACCACGACCAGCGGTTGTACGGCAACCGCCTCACGCTGAACTCGACGAGCACGATCGGCGGCCGCGCAAACAGCGCCGTGGTCGGTGCGGAGGCGTCGGCGCTCGACTTCGAGCGCGCGCGGGGATTCCGGCGGCAGGTCCCGCTCGCGCCGGGCGACGCGGTCAATCCGCTCAACCCCGTACCCGGTGAGTACGGGCCAGTCGAGTTGCGAGGCATCAGCCCCACGACCATCGACGCCTGGGCCATCTTCGCCGAGGACTCGCTGGCGGTCACTGACCGCATCCGCCTCTCCGGAGGCGTCCGCTACGACGGCCTGGACCTCGACCGGAAGAACCTCAGCCCGACGCGCGTCACGGAGGCCGGCGGCTTCACACGGTCCTACACCTGGTGGAGTTGGCGCGCGGGCGCCGTGGTCAACCTGCGCCCAGACATGGTGGCCTACGGCCAGTTCAGTAACGCCAAGGACCCGGTGAGCTCGAACATCTTCCTGGTCAACGCCAACCAGAACTTCGACCTCACCGACGCCACGCAGTGGGAGGTCGGCATCAAGGCCGACCTCGCCAACGGCCGCACGCAGGTGACCCTGGCCTGGTTCGACATCACGCGGGACGACGTGCTGGACCGGTTCGCGCTCGACAGCGTGACGAACCTCGGGGGCATTGCGTCGCAGGGCCTGGAACTGACGAGCGCCGTGCAGCTCTCGGCGGCATCCCGGATCGGCCTCAACCTCGGCTACACCGACACGGCCTTCGAACCGTCCGCCAACTTCCAGCGGTTCGCCGGCAACCGCCCCCCGAACATCCCGAAGGTGACCGCCAACCTCTGGGCCAGCTACCAGGACATCGCCGGCCTGCCGCTCGAAGTCGGCGGCGCGGCCCGCTACGTCGGCGACCGGTTCGCCAACAACGCCAATGCCATCACGATGAAGGGCTACGCGGTCGCGGACGTCTACGCCGCCTGGACGCGCAACCGCCTGCGTGTGACGGCCCGTCTCGACAACCTGACCGACACCGTCTACGCGTCGTGGGCCGACCCGTTCTACGTGAGCCAGGTCGATCCGTCGTTCCTGTACGCCAACCAGGTGATGCTCGGCGCGCCACGCACCTTCTCGGTGATGGTGCAGGTTGGATTCTGAGGCGCGGATGATCGTGCCCCTTGCGCGCGGGACCCGCTGGCCGACACTGGCAGCGCTGCTGCTGATGGCGAACGGCGCGGCGGCGCAGCCCGCGTTTCCACCACCGGAGACGCCGCCACGCCTGACGGCGACCCGTGCGCAGGGGACGCTCGTCATCGACGGCCGGCTGGACGACGCAGACTGGGGGCGCGCGGAGGTCGCGTCCGGCTTCGTCCAGGCCGAGCCGCGGCAGGGTGAGCCGGCGGCCGAACCCACCGAGGTGCGGGTGCTCTTCGACGACCGTCATCTCTACATCGGAATTGTCGCCGTCGACTCGCAGGGGGCGCGCGATCTGCGCGTGCGGGACCTCCGGCGCGACTTCGACGACACCACCGACGACTACGTGGGCGTGGCCATCGACGGCGTCCAGGACGGCCGCAGCGCCATGGTGTTCCGCGTCAATCCGCGCGGCGCGCTGCGCGACCAGCAGACGGTGGACGGCGGCCTCGCCGACGTGGACTTCGATGCCGTGTGGACCGCGCGGACCACGCGCGACGAGCGCGGCTGGACGGCGGAGTTCGCGATCCCCTGGCAGACACTGCGGTATCGCGCCGGCGCTGACACCTGGAACATCAACTTCCACCGCGTGAACCGCCGCTTGAATGAGGTGTCGGGCTGGTCTCCCTGGCCGCGTGTGATGGAGCCGTTCCGCATGGACTATGCCGGCCGGCTCACTGGCATCGATCCGCCGCCGCCCGGCCGCAACCTCCGCGTCCAGCCGTACGTCGTCGGAGACGCGAGCCGGCGCGACGGCGCCTCTGGCCCCGATCGCGACCGGTCTGCGAATGCCGGAGGCGACCTCAAGTGGGCGGTCACGTCGAACAGCGTCCTGGACCTCACGGTGAACCCCGACTTCGGCCAGACCGACGTCGATCGCCAGGTCGTGAACCTCACGCGGTTCTCGGTGTTCTTCCCCGAGCGGCGCCAGTTCTTCCTCGAGAACCGCGGCGTCTTCTTCACCGGTAACGGTTCGCGGTTCGAGCCGTTCTTTTCGCGGCGCATCGGTCTCGACGAGGCGGGCGAGCCCATTCCGATCCGCGCCGGTGCGCGTCTGACGGCGCGCTCGGCGCACCACGCTTTCGGCGCCCTCGCGGTGTCTCAGGGGGGTGACGGCACCGGCACCGAGTTCGGCGTCCTCCGCTACGTGCGCAACTTCGGCAGTCAGAATCGCCTGGGCGGGATGCTGGCCGCGCGTCACGACCACGACGGCGCGACCAACCTCGTCGGAGGCGTGGATGGATTCTGGCGGCCGACGGCCACGTCATTCGTACGCGGCACGCTCACGGGCTCGACGACGAGCGGCGACGGGGGCGAAGGGCTCGGCGGGTTCATCTGGGCCGCGAACAGCACGAACTGGGGCTACGTCGGCTACATCTCGGAGCTCGTCACGACGGGATACGACGCGCGCACGGGCTTCGTCGTCCGCCACAACTACGTGCGCATCAGCCCCGCGGTGACGCTCGACTGGCGTCCGTCGTGGCGTCCCCGTTCCGTGCGCCGGTTTCAGCCAGGGTTCACGTTCGAGCACTTCCTCGATCCCGGGGACGGGACGATGCAGGAAGGCTACCTGTCGATCAGGCCGTTGACCGTACAGCTCGAGAACGGCGGACAAGTGCAGTATTCGGCCGCGCCGAACTGGCAGCGGCTCGACGCGCCGTTCCGGCCGGTGCCCGGTGTCGAGATTGCGCCCGGCCGCTACGATTACCTGCGGCACTCGGTGACGATCCAGACCGACCCCTCGGCGCGGGTGGCCGGGCGGATCGAGGGCACGGTGGGCGACTACTTCGACGGCCGGCTGGAGACGTGGCGTGCGGTGGTGCAGGCGACACCAGACCCGCGTGTGGCGATCAGCGCCGACTACACGGTCAACCGCCTTTCGGAACTGGGCGTCACACGCGCGTCGCTGACCACCCACCTGCTCGGGGTGGAATCGCGCATGGCCGCGAGCCCGCGGCTGCAGCTCGTGAGCTTCGTGCAGTGGAACACCGTCGCGCGCCAGCTCACGGCGAATGCGCGGCTGGCGTGGGAATACCAGCCGCTGTCGTACTTCACGATCGTCTACAACGACCGCGCGGCGGTCGACGGCCGAGGCATCGT
>CAZNOC010000350.1:0-4168 GCA_964574545.1 uncultured Bifidobacteriaceae bacterium
AACGATAAGTCGACCGTTCCGCCTAATCCAGCGTGACAGCGGTCGCCGCAACATAGCATGGGGCACTGGGGGTGGCAACGGACCCGGCATGCGCCGCAACGACAAGAGTTGGCACCACCCAGCTATCCTGGGGGCCCGGAGTTAGGCGGTTCTGTGTAGCGGGACGCGCCGGCAGCAGTGTGCTGCATAGCAGGGGGCCTACTGGGACGGTGGGCGCGGTGCCAGGACGTCCAGCGGGCTCCGGACGCCACGGGCTCCCTGATTCAGGACGTGCGTGTAGATCATCGTCGTGCTCACGTCCCGGTGCCCGAGCAGTTCCTGGATGGTCCGGATGTCGTAGCCCGCCTCGAGGAGGTGCGTCGCGAACGAATGGCGCAGCGTATGGCAGGTTACCCGGCGCGCAAGCCCCGCTGCGCGTGCCGCCTCCTTCACCGCTCGCTGCACCACCGTCTCGTGCAGGTGGTGCCGCCGCCGCTCCCCCGTCCGCTCATCCGAGTACAGGCGCGTAGCCGGGAACACCCACTGCCAGGCCCAGTCCCGTGACGCGCTTGGCGACTTGCGGGCGAACGCGCCCGGCAACGCCACGCCGCCATGCCCCGCCGCAAGGTCCGCCTCGTGCTGCTCCCTCACCCGCGCGAGATGCGCACGGATCGCCCCCACCACCGCCACGGGGACCATCGTGATGCGATCCTTGGCGCCCTTGCCGTCCCGAATCGTCAACTCGCCGCGCTCCAGATGCACATCCTTGACCCGAAGCGCCGCACACTCCATGAGCCGAAGCCCGGACCCGTACATCAGCGACGCCATCAGCCAGACAGGGCCGCGCAGTCGGGAGAGCATCGCGCCGACCTCCTCTCGCGACAACACCACGGGCAGGCGAAGCGGCCGCTGCGCCCGCACAATCGCATCCATCGACACGAGACGCCGCCCCAGCACGACGTCAAACAGAAACAGCAGCGCGGCCAGCGCCTGGTTCTGCGTGGATGCGCTCAGCCCATCCGCGGCAAGGCGTGACAGAAACGCCGTGACCTCGGATTCACCGAGGTCCCTGGGATGACGCAGGCCCTGAAAGACGATGAAGCGCCGAATCCAGGAGACGTACGCCTCCTCGGTGCGCCGGCTGTAGTGACGCAACCGCGACGCCTCGCGTACTCGATCGAGCAGCTTCGGCTCTCGTCTCGGACGGTCCGTCACGGCCATGCGGAACAACCTGAAAGAAATGTGCCACCCGCGACGGCGGAATCCCTGGGATTAACGGCGGCCGCGCGCAAGGTGATGCGGAAATCGCTGCCTGGACCGCAGGCGGGAGGGCAGAATCTGACACGCGAGCCCGCGCCCGCCCGGGGTGGCCCGGCGACGCCCGGCATGCGCCGCGGTTGCGGGAGGCCCCGGGGGCGCCTCGTCGCCGAAGGGATCAGCTCAGTGCCGCAAGTGCCCCTTCCCCGCGAACACCTCGCCAGGCCGCACTCGGAGTGAACCTCCTGCGCGCGCAAGAATCACGCGAGTCTGAGAAAAGGGACCACGACAAAGGCCAGAACGGCAGCGGCGAGAAGGGCCAGGGTTGATGAGACGAGGCCAAGACGCCTGCTCCGGAGCCAGCCAGAACAACCGGAGGACAACACGAGAGACAGGACGCCAACCAGGAAGGACTGAGAGACCAACGCCAGCAGCTCGCGGGTCTGTGCGGCATCGAGGAAATCGCCCTCAACGCCAAGACCCGCGAAGACCGAGCCGACGGCCGCGATCATGAGGGAGAGCGCGGCGGTCAGCGCGCTCACGAACACCCAGGGATAGGCGCGTGACGATGAGGAAGAGGAGAGCAGACCCGCGATGAAGGTGAACGCGAATCCGGCAAGGATGGCGCTCACGAAGCCCAGCTGTCCGAAGAGTTGAGTCATAGGCGTCGCTGTGGGCCGTCACCACGGCCTTCGGCCGGCGCGGCCGCTCGCGCGAATTCTGTCACAGAAGACGTCCTCGGCGCCGCCCACCTGCAGGCCGTCGCGCCGGAGATGGAACAGGTTCGTGGCGCCCCCGAGCCGCCGCCCATCGATCGCCCTATCCCTGCCAGGCCTCGTCGGCGGTCGGACCGTAGACCGACGGCACCGGCACGTCGAGCAGCCGCAGGTACACAGTCATCTGACCGCGATGGTGGCTGAGATGGCTGATGTGCTGCCGCACGACCGCGCCCCGCGGCAGCGTGAAGAGCACCTTGCCCTGCATCGTGAGCGACCAGGGCACGGCGTAGTCCGTGTCCTTCGCCGCGGCGATCGCGTCGCGAGACGTGCGCACGTTCTCGTCGAACATTGCGAGCAGCGTCTCGGTGCGCTCGACGCTGTAGCCGCTGCCGGAGGCGAGGTCCAGTCCGGTGCTCGTCAGCGTCTGCCCGATCCAGCCCGGCATCCACGCGAGCAGCTGGGCAAGGTGCGCCACCGGGAACGACTTCGGATGGGGCTTCCATTCCGGGTTGTCGTCCGGGACACGGGCAATCACGCGCCGCGTCGCAGCCATCTCCTGGTCGAACTCGTTCAGCAGGGTATCGGAAGGCGTCATTTCGTCTGGCCTCGATTCTGGTGGAGACCTGACGCCGATCGGCTATCGGCGAACAGCGATCAGCGAGCTACACACGCAGCAGCAAGAGTCATGCCTCTTCGTAGGCGCCGACCGCGCGCTCATCCTCGGTCAGCGCCTCGCACGCGCGATCGATCGCATCGTACTCGACGGCGAAGCGCTCGCGGAACCGGCGGTACGCCGCCTCGCTCTCCCACCGATCGACGGTGACGTAACGGCCGGGCACGTCGCGGTCCTTCAGCAGCCGCGTGTCGATGTAGCCGGCCGCGAGGCGAAACAACGCCACCCACGTGCCTTCCGGCCCGTAGTGCCGCTCGAACTCCGCCTCGCAGCCGGTTCGCACGGTGAACGACCAGATGTAGGAATAGGTGGACATTAGTCGGCTCTCGGCTCTCAGCTTTCGGCTTTCGGCTTTCGGCTTTCGGGACGAACGTTGGGATGAGCACCGCGCTGATTGCGGTGTTCGTGCTTCGTGGCCCTCGTGTGCTTCGTGTTTGTACGTCACCGCGCGCCGATCGCGGCTAGAATTTCCTGTCCGAAGGAGGATCCATGTCGCGCCACCTGCTGTCTCGCCTCGCCGGTTTCGCCGCGCTCGCCGCCCTCGTGTCCCTGCCCCCGGGGCTCCGCGCGCAACAGGACGCGCCGCAGGACGCTGCGACCGCGAAGCCCGCCGAAGGGCTCGTGCTGAAGGCCGCCGAGACCATCGAGTTCGAGACCGACGAGGTCACGTGGATGTCGCTCGACGTCTCGCCCGACGGCCGCACGATCGTGTTCGAGCTGCTGGGCGACATCTATACCATGCCCATCGCCGGCGGGCAGGCCACGCGCATCATCGGCGGCATGAGCTTCGACAGCCAGCCGGCCTACTCGCCCGACGGCCGCACGATCGCGTTCCTGAGCGATCGCACCGGCGTCGAGAACCTCTGGATCGCCGACGCCGACGGCCGCAACCCGCGCGCGGTCAGCAAGGACACCAAGACCAACGACCGGCCGCAGATCATGGTGTCGCCCGCCTGGACGCCCGATGGCCAGTACCTGGTCGTCTCGCGCTCGCGGCCGCCCGAGCCCGGCACGTTCAGCCTGCGGATGTACCACAAGGACGGCGGCAGCGGTGTCAGCGTCGGCCCGCCTCCCCCGACGCCGCCCGCGCCAGGCGGCGACGGTCCGCCGCCTCCCCCGCCCACCAACAGGATGGGCGCCGTCGTCTCGCCCGACGGACGCTATATCTACTACGCGCAGCGCACGGGCACGTTCACCTACAACGCGCGCTTCCCGCTCTGGCAGATCTACCGCCACGACCGGGACACCGGCGATGTGAGACAGATCACCAACGCGCAGGGCAGCGCCATGCGGCCCGTGCTCTCTCCGGACGGCGCGCATCTCGTCTACGCCACGCGCGTGCAGACCCGGACCGCGCTCCGCGTGCGGAACCTCGAGACCGGCGTCGAGCGCTGGCTCGCGCCGGAGGTGACGCGCGACGATCAGGAATCGCGGGCCAGCCGCGACACGCTGCCCCGCTACGCGTTCATGCCCGACGGCCGCTCCCTGCTCGTGCCCGTGCTCGGCAAGCTCCACCGCATCGATTTCGAGACCGGCGCCG
>CAZNOC010000351.1:0-4167 GCA_964574545.1 uncultured Bifidobacteriaceae bacterium
ACCGCCTGTCCCTGTTCTTCCGCACCTTCCATGCGCTCTTCCCGCAGGGTGGCGAGTACCGCCACGACCAGATGGAGCTGCGGAGCGAACTGAGCGACGCACAGAAGGAAGTCGAGCCGCGCAACGGCGACTCCCACCTGACCTTCATCGGCTCGGGCCTGCGCAACTGCGTGACGTACCGCACGAGCCCGCGCGCGCCCGTCTACTTCATCGAACTCGACGGCATGAGCGACGACATGCGCCGGCAGCGCACGACGACCGTTCTCGGGTACGACGAAGAGCGGGTGGTGGACCGGATGTCCGTGGCCATCCCGGTTTCGAAGCATTCGGTGGATTCCGTCAACCTGGCGGACCCGAGACTCGGGCTGCTCGAGAAGATCAACGACCTCGCCGCACGCCACGGCGTCGGCCACGGGCGCATCGACATGGTCATCGATCCCGCCGAGCGCAACGTCGGGCTGACCGTGAACGAGTACGAGACGCTGCTGATGCAGCACGACCTCGTGGACGTGCTCCGCAACCCGCTGCACTTCGCCAAGGTGAAGGCGCTCAACGCCCTGACCGACCCCCTGGCCGTCCCGGGCAAGACGCTCAGCTACGCCACCTTCGATGCCGTGCAGCTGATGAACTCGCTGATGGAAGCGCTGCACCTCGACCAGTCGTCGATCGAGCGGCTCGTGGCCAAGGTCATGTCGGTGCCGGCTCGCCGCTTCCTCCGGTCGCGCCGCGTCAGCTTCCTGGCTGCGTCGGATTCGACCCAGCCCGGCGCCCGGATCGTCCGCGGCACCTACCAGAGCCCGATTCTCATCCAGTGGCAGCCCGCTGATCGGCAGGAACGGCACATCGACATCGTCCTGGTCGAGCTCAGCTGACCTCACGAACCTCACACATGCCCCGGGGGCCCGGCACTGTAGAGTGTCTGCATGCCCCGCGTCCTGCTGGCCGGCATCGCCGCCAGAATCTCCGCCCGCTGGTCGCTGTCGATGATCTCGATCGGCACGGTGGTGGCCATCCTGGCCGCCTATCTGCCGGATCACGTCGGGCTGGGCGCGCCGGGTCATCACGCGCTCTTCGTCCTCGTGCTCGCCTCGTTCCTGTGGATCACGAGCGCGCTCCCTCCCTTCGCGGTCAGCCTGCTGGTCATCGCGCTGCAGATCGCCCTGCTGGGCGATCCGGCCGGCGAGTTCTCGCACGGCGACCCGCGCCGCTGGGAGATGTTCGTCGCGCCCTGGGCAAGTCCCGTGATGTGGCTGTTCCTGAGCGGGCTCGTGCTCGCGACGGCGGCCCAGCGCACGGGACTCGACCGGCGCCTGGCCGCACGGGTGCTCGGGGCCGTGGGCGGCGGGCCGCGCCGGCTGCTGCTCGGCATGATGGGCATCACGTTCGTGTTGTCGATGTTCATGTCGAACACGGCCACGACCGCCATGATGCTCGCCCTCGTCACGCCGATGGCATCGTCTGGAGGGTTGCCTCCGTCGATGGCGCGCGCACTGCTCGTCGGCGTGGCGGCGGCGGCCAACATCGGCGGCATGGGGACGCTCATCGGAACCCCTCCCAATGCGATCGCCGCCGCGGCACTGGCCACGACCCAGCCGGTGGACTACGCACGATGGATGGTATTCGGCCTGCCGCCCGCCCTGCTCCTGGTCACCCTGGCGTGGAGCTATCTGTCGGTGCGCTACGTCAAGGCTGGAACGCACCTGGCCCTGCCAGCGGACTTCGCCGACGATGAGCCGGGCCCTGAACGTGCCCGGTCCCAGACGGTCGTGGCGCTCGTCTTCGGCGTGACCGTCGTCGCCTGGATGAGCGAACAACTGCACGGCGTCCCGACGGCGGTCGTCGCCGTGATGCCGATCGCCGCGCTCGCCGTGTCGGGTGTGGTCACCGAGCGGGAACTGCGGCTGCTGCCGTGGGACGTGCTGGTGCTCGTCGCCGGCGGACTGTCGCTCGGTGTCGGCGTAGCGGAGACCGGTCTGGCGGCCTGGCTGGTGAGCGGCGTCGAGGCGGGATCCCTTCCTCCGGCGGGCCTTGCTCTCGCGATGGCCGTGCCCACCTCGCTGCTGTCGAACTTCATCAGCAACACCGCGGCCGCAACGATTGTCATGCCGATGGCGCTGGCGCTTGGCGGCGCCACGCCTGCCCTCATCGCGATCCCGCTGGCGCTGACGACGTCGACCAGCATGTGCCTGCCGGTCTCCACCCCACCAAACGCCCTGGTCTTCGCGTCAGGTCACGTCACCACGCGTGACCTGATGGGAGTGGGGCTGCTCGTGGGCCTCGTCGGCCCGCCGATCGCGGTGGCCTGGACGATGCTCGTCGCACCCTGGGTGCTGCGCTAGTCCCTGCCTGAGCGTCCCTTGCGGAGACAGCGCCGCGCGCCCGCCGCGCACCGCGTCATGCTACCGCGACCGGCGTGAGCCGCCGTAGCTGCCGCCCCGAAACGCGCCGGGACGGCCCCGGCCGCCGGCACGCGGCGCGGCCGGACGGCCGCCAGCCATCCTCGGTCTCCCATGGCCCTGCGGAGGCCGGGGCGAAGGGGGACCGGCCGGCAGAACCGCGACGACGCCCTCGATGGTGTGCCGCGCGATCCCACGCCCGAGGAAGCGTTCGAGCTTCCTGAGGTTGTCGCGATCATCCGGCGTGACGAGGCTGACGGCATCTCCAATGGCCGCGGCGCGGCCGGTGCGGCCGATGCGGTGCACGTAGTCCTCGGGTTGCGGCGGGAAGTCGAAGTTGACCACATGCGAGATGCCGTCCACGTCGATGCCCCGGGCGGCGATGTCGGTGGCGACGAGCACGCGAACCTCGCCCGATCGGAATCGCGTCAGCGCCTGCATGCGCTGGCCCTGAGTCCGGTTCGAGTGCAAGGTGGCGGTGCGGACGCCGGCGGACTCGAGCTTGCGCGCCAGTTTGTCGGCGCCATGCTTCGTCCGCGAGAACACCAGCACCATCTCGAGCTTCGCGTCGAGCAGCAGGTGGACCAGCGTATCGATCTTTCTCTGGGGGGCCACCTCGATGACGACCTGCGTCACCGCCTCGGCGGCGGTACTTCGCGCGCCGATCTGCGCCGTCACGGGATCCTTCAGAAAGGCCTTCGAGACGGCTTCGATCTCCTTGGACAGCGTGGCCGAAAACAGAAGCGTCTGACGCACGGCCGGCAGGGCGGCCACGATCTTCCTGATGCCAGGCAGGAATCCCATGTCGAGCATGCGGTCGGCCTCGTCCAGGACGACGGTCGAGACGTTGCGGAAGTCCACATGGCGCTGCTGCATCAGGTCGAGCAGCCGGCCTGGCGTCGCCACGACGATGTCCACACCGCGTCGCAGCGCGGCGATCTGAGGACGCTCGCCCACGCCGCCGTAGATCGTCGCGGAGCTGATGTCGAGGTGGCGGGCGTATTGGCGGATGTTCTCGTCGATCTGCACCACGAGTTCCCGTGTCGGCGCCACGATCAGGGCTCGTATGCCCTGACGCCGCGGTTCCGACGACAGCCGCTGCAGCAGAGGGAGCACGAATGCGGCCGTCTTGCCGGTGCCGGTCTGGGCGACGCCGATGACGTCCCTGCCCGACAGGACGAGCGGCATGGCCTTCGCCTGAATCGGGGTGGGTTCCGTGTAGCCCTGCTCGAGCAGCGCCTTCGTGATGTTCGGCCCGAGGCCGAGCGTGGAAAACGGCATGTGCCCTTCTTTCAGAGGAACGAAACGTGCCTCTGCGGGGAAGGATGCTCGTACGGGGAAGCAGCTATCGACAGAGGAGGGCGGCCCCTGGTGGCGGGCCTGCCAGTCAACGCATCAGTATACCGCGCCGCGTGACGGACCGGCCAGGACACAGCGTGCCGTCCGACGGGGGCGTGTCCTACGAGAGAAACTCGACGCTTCTCACGGACTTCCGGACGATGAACATCCTCTCGTTGTTCGACTTCGGATCGGCGGGCACCATGAAGAACCCCGGGCGCTCCGGCTCATAGGACTGCGTGGTGCCGACGAGGACCTCGCCGTCGTTGAACTCGACCTTCACCTTCCGTCCCACGACGGGCGTCTCGAACGCCTTCGCCTCCGAGTACGTCGCATCTCCGAGGAAGTCCCTGACGAAGAAGACGGCCTTGAGGTCTGCCGTGGCCACCTTGACTGGACGCGCGCCGCCCTCCGACGAGATCACGTGGAAGGC
>CAZNOC010000352.1:0-4167 GCA_964574545.1 uncultured Bifidobacteriaceae bacterium
TAGAGCCCGCGCGTGACGCTGGCCGCCGCCTGGGTGCGCACGACGAAGTCGTCGGGTGAGGCGGCCGAGGCGCCGCCCTGGCCCTGCGGCGCGGCGCTGACGAAGCCCACCGCCGCGCGCTCCTTGCGCTCCAGGCCGTGACGCTCACGGAGCAGTGCCGCCACGTCGTCACCAACGCGGGTGGCGACGCCGGCCTCGGTGACGCCGATGCTGATCACCTGGAGGAAATCGCGTGCCGTCAGTTCCTGCAGCGTGGAGACGGGAATGAACACGCCCTCGTCGTGATCCCGATCCACGGCGCGCATCCAGCCGACGACCTCGAAGCGGACATCGTGCAGGGTGACGTGACGTCCGACCGGGTTGACGCCCTCGCCGAAGAGCGCCGCGCCCGCCATCCTGCCGAGAACGGCCGTCCTCGCGGCGTCGCGCACGTGGCCGTCCGTCAGGCCGCGCCCACCGAGCCAGGTCCAGCCGTGGATGTCCGCCAGGGCGGGTTCCGTGCCGGTGACGATGGTAAAGAACCGCGCCTCGTCTGACGCTTGTACCCAGGTGCGCGATCGGAGGCCCGCCGCCACGAACTCGACATCCGCCACTTCCGCGATCGCTGCCGCATCCCCGCGGGTCAGCGTTGTCGCCGCCCCGAGACCCGACGCGATGTTCACGCTGTCGCCGCCGCGGATGTAGTTGCCCGCGGTCACCGTCACGATGGTGGTACCTGCCGAGCGCATGGTGCGCGTGACCGACTCCCGGGCGCCATTGCCGAGCGCGACGGTGGCAATCACGGCGGCCACGCCGATCACCACGCCGAGCATCGTGAGCGCCGTGCGCATGCGGTTGCGCGCGAACGACCGGAGGGCGAGGTGCGTGGTGACAAGCAGGAAGCGCAGCACGGCCTACTCCCGGCGCAGCGCCACGATGGGGTCGAGCGCAGCCGCACGGCTGGCTGGGTAGTAGCCGAAAAAGACACCGACGGCCGCAGCGACGCCGAAGGCGACGAGCACCGAGGTGAACGATACGACCGTCGCCCACCCGAGCGTCGCCGCAATCACCGCCGATGCCGCGATCCCAAGCACGATCCCGGCGGCGCCTCCGGCCAGGCTGATGGCGACGGCCTCGGCCAGGAATTGCCGCATCACGTCGCGGCCGCGCGCGCCTACCGCCATGCGCAGCCCGATCTCCCGCGTGCGCTCGGTCACCGACAGCAGCGTGATGTTCATGATGCCGATGCCGCCGACGAGGAGCGATACGGCCGCAACAGCGCCGAGCAGCCACGACATCGTCCGGCTGGCGCGTTCGAGCGTGGTGGCGAGCTGGTCCAGCGTGACGCGCTCGAGTTCGCGCACGTTGCCGGCGATGACCTGGGCCACGCCTGGCGCGAGCCCGCCGCCCGCGATGGCGCTGGTGGCCTGCGTGCTCACGGTGAAGTCGTCCGGCATGGTCTCGGTGATGCCGTGGCGCTGGCGCAGGAGTTCGGCAATGTCCCGCGCAAGTTCGGAGACGGCGCCAGAGGACGCCGCGGTCACCGTGATGTCGTTCAGCTTCGAGAGGTTGAGCAGGCGGTGCGTGGTCGTATAGGGCATGTAGACGGCGTCGAACTCGTCGTCTCCCGGTGCGGGCCGCACGACCCAACTCGCGCTGCCGATGACGCCCACGACGTCGAACGGCTGGTTCCAGAGCCGCACCTCGCGTCCGACGGGGTCCACCCCTGCGCCGAAGAGGCGCTCGGCGGCCACCTGTCCAAGCACGAGAACCTGAGCGGCACGATCCTGCTCACGCCTCGTGAAGAAGCGGCCAGACGTAAACGTCCACGTCCGCTTGATGCTCGGCAGTTCGAGATCGGTGCCGTGCATGCGGGTGAACCAGCGCCGGTCGCCATGGTGGATGCGCGCGTTCGCGTGGACGCCGCACGCGACGTACTGGACGCCCGGAAGCCGGCGGATCGCCTCGGCGTCCTCGAAGGTGAGTGTGGCCGCCGCGCCAAGGCCTGCCTCGAGGTCCCCCAGGCGCTGCCACGCCAGCGGATGGTCGTGTTTCTCCATCGGGTCGTCTTCGGGATGGAAAGCGATGGGCACGACATCGGCGAGGCGCCAGGAAGCGCCGCCGGGCGGCATCGCGGGCATCAGATCATCGAGCGGCAGGCGCAGCGTGTCGCCTCCATCGCCATGGGGCGCCACCGCGCCACCGTCAACCGGCTGCTTCGGCCGCCAGTTGCCGGCCTTGATGGTGATCTGATTCAACCCTGCCGCGCGCACCTGCTGCTCGATCGACCGCTGCGCGCCCGCGCCGACGGCCATCATGGCGAGGACCGTCGCCACGCCGACGGCGATGCCGATCATCGTGAGGCCCGTCTGCAGACGGTTGCGCGAGAGCGCCTTGACCGCCAGCTCGACGACCGGCTGCAGCGACACGAGCGCGGACACGACGCGCGTCCGGATCATGCGAGCTCTCCCGCGGCTACCTCGGCCGGCCGCCACTGGTCGTTGGCCCGATCCGACACGACCACGCCGTCGCGGAAGTCGATCGTCCGGGTGCCCCAGGCGGCGATATCCCGCTCGTGCGTGATCACCACGATGGTGAGCCCGCGCGTGGCGCGAAGGTCGGCGAAGATCCGCATGACTTCCCGGCTGGTCTCCGTGTCGAGATTGCCGGTGGGCTCGTCGGCGAGGAGCAGGGCCGGCTCGTTGATCAACGCACGCGCGATCGCCACGCGCTGCTGCTGTCCTCCCGACAACTGGCTGGGATGATGATCCGCCCGATCAGTCAAGCCGACCGCCTCGAGCGCGCGCATCGCCCGCGCCCGCCGATCCGCCGCACGGAGCGCACCGGCTCGCGTGTACAGCAGCGGCAGCTCGACGTTCTCGACCGCCGATGTGCGCGCCATCAGATTGAAGCCCTGAAAGACGAAGCCCACGGTCTCGTTTCGCACCCGCGCCAGTTCGTCAGCGCCAAGGTGCGACACGTCGCGCCCGTGCAGCAGGTACTGGCCGCTCGTCGGACGATCAAGGCAGCCGAGGATGTGCATGAACGTCGATTTGCCGGACCCCGACGGCCCGACGACGGTCACGAACTCGCCGGCGGCCACATCGAGCGTCACGCCCCTCAGCGCGCGCACGACGTGGTCGCCGACGTGGTAGTCCTTCGTGAGATCGCGCACCGAGATCATGGTGGACGTTCTCAGACGGCGAGCTCGACGGATGCCAGGAACATGCAGGTGGCTCCGCGGTCAGTTGGTGCCCGCGGCCGGCGGCAGCAAGCCGGCATAGGCATAGAGAACCGTGGCGATCTGCTTCTCGGCGCCCGCCATGCCGTAGATGCGTCCGGCGCCTTCGATGACGTAGTACTCGTTGGCCGCGTGCGCACGCCCGCCGTGTCCGGCCTGGCCCCCGACGATGGGGACACCCATGAACGAGGAGACGCGCTCGCCGACCGCCTCGTGGCCGAACATGTACGCCGGCCAGTATCCCCCGAGCATGGTCTCGTGGTCGAGCGGGACGCTGTAGTTGATGTCGAAGATATCGTACGACCGCATCAGCGCCCGTGCGATGTCGTTGTCGTAGCTCATCTTGGCCCAGGGCACGTCGCCGATCACCTTGACTTCGACGTCCTCGAAGCCGTTCTTGTCGAGCTGCGCGCGCAGCTTCGCGACGATGTCGGGGCCGTTCTGGCCGGGCAGGTAGCGGAAATTGTGCTTCGACGTAATCGTGTTCGGCAGGATCGCCCCCGCCCCGCCCGCGTACATGTTGCCTGCCCAGATGCCGTCGAGGTTGAACGCGGTGCCGTACCGCTGCATGCGCACGACCTCCATGGGATCGTCTGATATGAAGCGTGCCACGCCGATGTTCGACGCCGCCACCTCGAGGTCCATGCGCTCGCCGGCGCGTGCGAGGCCGGCCGCCTCTGCTTCCGTCAGTGGCTCGATGCCGTCCATGAAGCCGTCGATGAGCGGCGTGTTGCCCTCGCCGATGAGCGACGCCAGCATCTTGATGTGGCGCCACGCCGGGTTGTCCACGCTGCGGCTCTGGCCGCCGTGGATGTTCGAGTCGAGCGGTCCGCGGCCCCACGAGCGGCCGCTGGTCGTCAGCTCCACGTACACGCAGCCTTCGGATCCGCCGGACAGCGACCCGCCGCCGCTCGCGGCCTGCCCGCCGAAGCGGTACATCGCATCGA
>CAZNOC010000353.1:0-4149 GCA_964574545.1 uncultured Bifidobacteriaceae bacterium
CGAGTTCCGGCGCACCCACCGCAAGCCGGCGGCGCTGCACGCGGATCTGGATCAGTTGCGGCGGTATCCGTGATTCAACATCGGACAGCAAGCCGGCGCTCTCTGAACCTTGGCGCAGCCTGTGTGCGAACGTGGATCGACTTCCGCTTCGGGGCGCGGGTGCTGAGCATCGTTGAGGGCTGCACCGATATGGACGAAGTGCCGAAGGCTGCCTGGCGGGTGCGGCGCGGCGAGACCGAGCTCAGCCCGGAGCGACAGCCGGTAGAGAGGCAGCTGAGGCCGAGGCCGATCAGCGGGGCACAGCGTCGGACAGGTTGAGCCGATTCAGCACGTTCCCGAACTTCGGATGTGAGCGCAGCGGCGCCCAGGCAGGGTCGACGTTTGGCATGTAGTAGCCGACCATCCGTTCCTGGGCGGCTCGGTCGAGCCAGTCCAGTGCGGCCTCGCCCTGGCCCAGCCCCAGGTGTGCCAGGGCGATCGCGAAGGCCGGATAGAACGCCTGCGAGCGCCGCTCGGTCATCTCCGCGAGCATGGCGTCGGCCTCGAGACGCTCGCCTGCCCTGCCCAGTGCATAGGCCAGTCCCGCCCGCGAGAACGGCACGTGCCCCAGCGTGCTGTCGGCAAGGCGCAGTTCGGCGATCGCCTCCGCATGACGCCCCGAGGGGAGATGCGCCTGGCCCAGAAAGAAACGCGATAAGCCATGGCCGGGCTCGCTGTCGAGCGCCTTCAGGTAGTGGGGAATCGCCTGCTCGGGTTGTCCCGAATAGAGGTAGATGTTCCCGCGCACGGTATCGACCTCCAGCCAGGCAGGATTTTGCTCCTCTGCCCGTCTGTTGGCGGCCAGCGCGTCTTCGAAGCGTCCCATTGACAGCAGGAACTCCGCGTACCAGTTCAGCGGACCAGGTGCTCGTGTGCCGGCGGCAATGGTCTCGCGGAAGTGTTGCTCAGCCGCGACGTGGTCGAAGTCGTACCAATGCAGGACTCCCGCGAGAGCCTGACGCGCAACATGCTGGGAGGGGTCGAGCGCCAGCGCCTTCAGGGCATGCGACCTGGCCCTCCCCATCGTCTCGGATGACGGCGCGTCGCCCAGGAACGACAGCGCGACGTGCGCTGTCGCCAGCGTGGCGTGCGCGGCGGTGAACTCCGGATCGAGCCGCACTGCTTCGAGGAGGTAGTTGATCGACGTCTGGATCTGCGTCCGGCCAGGATTCTGGGGAAAGGCGCGGGCCCGCAGATAGAGCCGGAGCGCTTCCGGGCTCCGCGACGTGTGAGCAGGCGCCTCGGGGGCCGGCTGAACCAGCGGTCCTTCGGTAGGTGCCGTCGATGAACCGGGCCAGAAATAGAAGGCGGACAGGAGGGCGAGGATCGCTGCGGTGACGGCCCCGTACCAAGGGCCGAACTGCCGGATCTGGCCGCGGCTACTGTGCCCCGGAGCCGTCCGGGCGGCACGCCACCGGTCGAGTTCGCTCCGGTAAGCGTAGATGGATCCCCGTTCGCCGTGCAGGAGCCGGTGTACGGGCAGGCCCTCGGTCTGCTCCCAGCGCCGCGCGGTCTTCTCGGTGCGGCCCAGGTAGGCCGCCACTTCCTTCCATGATTCCAGTCGATCGCCGTTTGAGGGCGGAGGCTCCATTGGCTGTGGATCCGGGACCGATTATAGGCGGACGTTAGCGGACAACGGGGGAAATCGACGCCACCGGCAGTAATGCCGTGTGATGTCCGTTGCCGTGCCTCGCGCCTATGGACGATGTTGGCGCCTGATTCCCAGGAGGTCACGTGAAACACGCATTCGTCGCCCTGCTTGCCGTCAGTCTCCTCTGGTCGAGCGGAACCGTAGCCGCGATCCAGGAATGCCTGAATCCGAACTGGACCGTCTTTGCCACCGGGTTGACCAACCCGCGGCACATACGGATGGGGCCCGACGGTCACCTCTACGTCGCCGAGGCGGGTACCGGCGGCGACCAGTTGCAGACCTGCGACTGGCCCGGTAACTTCTTCACCGTCCCGGGTCCCTACATGGGCGGGTTCACAGCTCGCATCTCGCGCATCCTGCCCAGTGGCGAACGGCAGACGGTAGCCGACGGCCTGCCAAGTGCGCGCGATGGGTTCGGCGATGCGCTCGGCGTCTCCGACATCGCGTGGATCGGACACGACATGTACGCCCTCGTGGAAGGCGGCGGATGCACACGGGGCCTCCCCGACCATCCCGCCGGCATCGTGCGGATCGACCAGGATGGTTCGTACAGCTACGTGGCCGACATCACCGCGTTCATCCGCGCGAACCCGGTGGCCAGCGAGCCGCCCTGCGGTCCTGACGGCGACTGCGAACCGGACGGCGTGCCGCACTCGATGATCGCTGACGGCGATCGCTTGCTGGTGGTTGAAGCCAACCACAGCAGCGTACTCCAGGTCGATCCGAGGACCGGCGCGGTCGTGCGTCTCTACGATCTCTCCATCGAGGATCCGGTGCCCATCGTCCTCACACGCAGGGGCGCACACTACCTGCTTGGCGGATTCGCCGGGCTCATTCACGGTTTCGATCGCAGGTTTGGACCGATCACACTCGAAGGCGAGGGATTCGGTCCAATAGTCGAGATGTCGTACGTCCGGGGCCGCCTGCATGTGCTCGAGACGTTTGGCCTCGAGACGCCGTGGACGCCGGAGACAGGCCGCGTCGTTCGAGCCAACGCGAACGGCACGACGACTTCGGTGGCGTGTCAGCTCGATTTCCCCATCGGGATGGCTGCGAGAGGACACGACATCTTCGTGTCCACAGTCAGTTACGGGCAGGGGCCAGTGGAAGGACTCGGGCAGATCGTGCGGATCGATCTGCGGCCGCCACCAGCGCGAAGGCGCTAGCTAGCAACTGCGGGACACCGCTGACATCGTCGAACCATGTCTGCTCCTTCCCGCCGGCGTGTTCGATGCGCCTGCCGCCATGGCCGGACACGACCATCGCTTCTCCGGCGCCCTGACGCTTATCAATCTGGCGCGCAAATTGCCCATTCGTAGTCATCTTGTCAATCTTCCAGCCGTTCTCGAGGCAAGCACCATGACACGAACAACAACTGCGATTCTGACCTTGCTGACCGTCGCACTATCGCCGTTGGCGGCGCATGCCGCACCGATCACGTACAACGTAAGTCGTACGATTGGTACCGGATCAGTTGTCGGAACGATCGTGACCGACGGTACGGTAGGTGTGCTGTCTTTGGCCAACATCATCGACTGGTCGTTTACGATTTCCTCGCCCAATCTGGCAGGTGGTTCTCCGGATGTGATCGACTTGGCGACCGACGGTATGGTCGTCGTAGGGTCGGGGCTTAGTGCGACGTCATCGACGTTGGTCTTCGATTTCGCGGCCGCCGGCGACTTTGCCGTGGGTTTCCAAAGCTCCACCCCACCCTTCAACGGATGGTGCCTCGCTAGCGCCGGGACGCTACCGTGTGCTGGCGAACCGACTCCGAGCGAAGGCATCTACTTCGGCATGTCAGACACTTGGGCCGAACTTCGCAATCCGACCAGAGCAGAGGTCATCGCAACCGCAGTTGGCGTCCCCGAACCCGGCACTCTAGCGCTATTTGGCGCTGGCCTGCTGGGACTTGGTTTCATGAGGCGGCGCCGACGCACTGCCTGAGCAGGCTCAATGACGACGGTCGCACCTCTCTCGGGCGGTCGCGGACGAATGAGCGTCGCGACTGCCGCTGGTTCGGTCACTCGACTACGGATGAGATCCGACTGCCTTCTCTTGTCTCCGCGGTGGCTGGAGGCTACCCTTGGACGCAAGACTCGTTCGCGTACGCCGACAGCTGCGATGAAGCGGCCGATCGCTATCGGGGGATCCGCTGCGGCCAACTGGTTGACGTATCCAATCGTTCGAATACGCCCAGGACGCTCACTCGTCGTGCCTTGCCGGCCGGGCGCATCACGACCCTCGATGCCAACAAGCCTTCGGAGACGAAACACCAGCGCGGCCGTTGAGGGGGACGCCTACGCTGGCCTTGCCCGCATCGGCTGAACCCGCCCGCGCCATCGACGGCCTTGAGGTGCTCGAGATTGTGGACCGCGGCATCGAGCACGGCACGCTCGCCGCGCGGCCGGACGACAAGGCGTGCGACTGGTGCAGCTACCGCGCCGTGTGCGGTCCCTTCG
>CAZNOC010000354.1:0-4133 GCA_964574545.1 uncultured Bifidobacteriaceae bacterium
GCCCGCGCCGGGCCTGACGATCTGCATGCGCGCCTCGGAGGTGCCGCCCATCATCGCGTCCGTCGACACCTGCCAGCCCGCCCCGAAGCCGGCGGTGACGTCCGGTCCGTCGAAGCCGCTGATGACGCCGGACTCGATGGCCGCCGCGGCCTCGGTCGCTGTCGGTGCGGGTGAGCGATCGAGCCGCGCGCCGCCCTTCCAGACGTCCACGATGTTCCGTGTCGTGGTGATGTCGGCGGCGGGGTTGCCCTGTACGAGCACGAGGTCGGCGCGCTGGCCCGCGGCGATGCGCCCGCGGTCCTCCAGACCGAACGCGCGCGCCGGGACGGACGTGGCCGCGCGGAGGGCGTCGATCGGAGCGAGGCCGGCCGTCACGAGCAGCTCCAGCTCGCGGTGGAGGGTGGCGCCATGCATCGTTCCCGGGTTCGGCGCGTCGGACCCCGCCAGGATCGGCACGCCCGCCGCGTGGAGTTGACCGACGGCCTCTACGGCATGCGCGAGGCGTATCGTCGCCCGGGGATTGGCCGGGAAGGTGGCCTTCAGCTCTGCGTGCTCGTTCGGAAGGAAGTGCGGCGCGAGCGCCTCGACCGTCAACAGCGCGGCGCTGCCGGGGGTGCCGCTCACGCTCTCGATTACGGCCAGCGTCGGGATGACGAACGCGCCCTTGCTCCTGGCGAGCTCGACCACTTCGGCGGTGGCCGGCGCGTCGCCGAACACGTGGACCAGCCCATGCGCACCGGCATCGAAGACCGCCCGCGCCGCGGCCAGCGTCGAGACGTGCACGACCACCCGGACGTTGCGATCGCGCGCCGCGCTGACGACCGCCCGCATCGTCTCTTCCGAGAGGGAGGGCCGGCCGGTCGCGTAGGCGTCACCGGCCTCATAGACGATCTTGATGAAATCCGAGCCTTCGGCCAGCCGCGCATCCACGAAGGCGGCGGCCCCGGCGGCCGAGTCGAGCGTCGGGATGGGCAGGCCGAACTGCGTTCCGTGCCCATTCGGCGCCGTCACCATCGTGCCGGCCGACACGATGTCGGCCCGGCGCGGCGCGCCGCCGGGCGCGCGCTGCTCGCGGCGCCACGCCGCGGCCTGCTGGTGGTCGGTGAACATGTCGATCTCGGTCGTCACGCCGAACACGAGCGCGCGGTCCAGCGCGGTGCCGAACGCGTGCGTGTGCGCATCGATCAGGCCGGGCAGCAGCGTTTGTCCGGCGCCATCGACGACGGCGGCGCCCTCGGGGACCGCGACGCTCTCGCCGACCTCCGCGATCGTACCGTCGCGCACCACGACCGTCGCGCGCTCGATCACGCGCTCGCCGTCGAACACGCGGACGTCGCGGAAGGCCGTCACCGTGTCGGCCGACCGCGTCGAGACGTCACCGGCGCCGGGCGGCCGGGCCGCCGAGATCCCGATCGCGACAAGGACCAGGCCAAGGCCAATCAGCAGCGTGGGCTTCATCGTCCGTGCTCCTTCGCTATCCGTACGTCTTGTCTTCGTCGCGCCGATAGCCGATCAACGCGACGCCGAGCCCCACGAGCGTGAAGCCGGCGAGGGTGAGGATGTGGCTCCAGAGAGGGGCGCCACGCCCACCGCCGATGGCCGCCAGCGCGAGCTGCCCGAGGTGGTACGGAGGCAGGTACAGCGCGAGCGTGCGCATGAAGCCTGGGAGCATCTCGATGGGGATCCAGAGGCCAGACGCGAACCCCAGCGGCAGGTAGACGATGTTGATGACCGCGGGCGCCGAGTTCGGTCCGAGGAACGACCCGAACGCGAGGCCAATCGCGCAGAACGGGATGACGCCGGCAATCAGCGTCACCCCGAGCTGCAACCAGGCGGCCGGTGGCAGCCTCACGCCGGCCAGCGTCACGCCGAGCGTCGCCAGGACGATCGCGATGATCGACGAGAAGAACACCGCCATGCACAGCTTCGCGAAGAAGTAGGCGAGTGGCGGCATCGGTGTGGCGCGCTTCAGCGTGAGCCATCCCTGCCCTCGCTCCACCGCCACGCCCACGCCAAAGCCGAACAGCGCCGCACCGATCACTCCGAAGGCCCCATACGTCGCCAGCAGGTACGTGGACATCGTCATGGTCCCGGTGACGCGGCCGCCGCCAAACGAGACCCCGAACAGCAGGTAGAACATCGCCGGGAATGCGATCGTCGGGACCGCGTAGGCCGGCATCCGCAGGAGCTTGAGGAACTCGTACTTCGCCTCGAGCGCATAACAGCGGAGCGGCGACCAGGCCGCCGTGGCCGGGCGACTCATCGTGCACCGCCTTCCGCGTGTGACGACGTGGGGGACGTCAGGGTCAGGAACGCCTCCTCGAGGCCCGCGCCCGTCACTTCGAGGCCCGAGAGATCAGGGTCGGCGGCGAGCAGCGCGCGAGCCAGCTGCTCGGCATCGTTGGTCAGGATCTCCACGGCCGCGCCGTCCTGCCGCACGGTGGCCACACCCGCGAGGGCCGCGATCTCTGAGGGCGACAGTCGCGTGGCGCAGCGCACCCGGCGCGACGCCGCGCGCGCCTTGATCTCGTGCGGCGCCCCGTCGGCCGCGATCGTGCCCTTGTTGATCACCACCACCCGGTCTGCGAGCGCGTCGGCCTCCTCGAGGTAGTGGGTCGTGAGAACGATGGAGCGCCCGGCAGTGGCGAGGCGACGGACCTCCTGCCAGAAGGCGCGCCGCGACTCCACGTCGAGGCCCACGGTCGGCTCGTCGAGGAAGAGAAGGTCCGGGTTGCCGCAGATGGCGAGCGCGAACTGCACGCGCTGCCGCTGCCCGCCCGACAGCTCTCCGTACTTGCGGTCGGCCACGGCCAGCAGTCCGGCGGCCGCGAGCGCGTCGTCCACGGTCATCGGCGACGGGTAGTAGCTGCAGAACAGGTGGATGTGCTCGCGCACGCGCAGCGTCTCGGGGACGTTCGCCACCTGGAGCATGACGCCGGTCCGCCGCCGCGCGGGAGCGTCCCGCGGGTCGCCTCCGAACAGGCGGACGATGCCTCGCGTGGGCCGCGTGAGGCCGAGCATCAGCTTCACCGTCGTGGTCTTGCCCGCGCCGTTCGGACCCAGGATGGCGGTGACCCGGCCCGGCTCGAGGGCCAGGTTCAGGCCATCGAGCGCCACGACGGAACCGTAGCGCTTGGTGACGTCCCGCAACTCCGCGATGGTGGTTCGCATGCGTGCCTCCCTGCGAAGAGGATCATGGCGAACGGCGCTCGAGCCGGGTAGTGGGGGAGGTCAGGCTGGCGGGATGACGTTCGTCATGAGGGACGCGGCCTCACGGCTGGTGCTCGGCCTGCAGTCGCAGGCGCACCCGTTCGATCACGTCGGGCAGCGCGCCGAGCGCACCGCGCCGGACGAGCCACCCTGGAATGTCGCCGCCAGGGTCGGCCGTCACCTGATAGATCACGCGTGAGCGGGCCGCATCGAGGGCGTCGATCCGCCAGCTGCCCCGGAGCAGGCGCATCCGCACGGCGTCCCGGCGCGGTGGGACGCGGTCCGGCAGACTCAACCAGTGGCAGCCGAGGCTGCCTGCGCCGGTCTCGCTCTGGATGCGTACCGCCACGACCACACCGAACCGTGGTGCATAGCGGAAGTAGATCTCGTAGTCGGTGGGAACGGTACCAGCGAGCAACTGGACCTCCTCGAGGCCGGGCAGAATCGAACGATACTGCGTCTGGTCGCAGACCACCTCGAAGATCTGCCGGGCGGCGAAGGGCAGCTCTGACGTGGCGCGGACTTCGCGCGCGTTGACCGCCGGGTCGTCGCGATAGGCCAGCGTGATGCCGTTCCTGATCCCGCCTGACGTCCAGGGCTCCTCCGTGGAGTCCGCGGGCGGCGGAGCTGGCAGTGCTGTCTCGCGCTCCTGCGCCTGGCCGACAAACAGCATCGTGACGGCGAACACCGCCAGCGTGGCGACCAGGTGCTTCATGGTTCGGCGCTCCGCCACCGATCATAGCGACAATCGGGCTGAGCCTCGCGTGGCGGCGCGCGCGGCGGACGCCGGTCCGTCAGCGTTCGAGGCGCCCTACGGAATGCGCCAGAGATACACGGCGCGTCCGTTCACACGTCGCGTGTCGGCGGACGGCCAGTCGCCCATGTCCCAGTAGTACGACACGACCCGCGCGCCGGACGGCAGG
>CAZNOC010000355.1:0-4099 GCA_964574545.1 uncultured Bifidobacteriaceae bacterium
GGCGGCGGCGGTGGGCGTTGCTCGTAGGTTTCCGCAACCGGCGGCCGGTGTGGCGTGGGCAGCAGATCCGCGCTCATCACCGACAGGAGCCACGCGGCAGAGTAGATCGCAGCGGCGGCGGTCAGGGACAGGAGCATCAGTGTCGATACCCTACGCTCCCCGTGTTCGGCCCGCCACCTGAGATCGTCGGCCATGCCACGCACGAGACGCCACAGGGCGTAGCCTCCGGCCGCGGCCGGGCCGTGGCCCTGCCGTCGCTGATCCTGCTCGAACTCCCACAGGTCGGACTCGATCTCGGCGCGCCGTGTGTCGCGTTCCCACGGCGACATGCCCAGCGTGTAGAGGCGCGTCCAGAACCGCGCGAGATCGATGGCGGCTCGAAGCAGGCGGTCGCTCATGCCGGAGCCAGACCTTCGCCGGGTTTCTTCACCGTACCGCGGGTGGAGGCCGCCTCCCGCGCGTCGGCGAGGGCCGCCTCTCCGGTGGGCGTCAGGCAGTACAGCCGCCGGCGCGGCCGGCCTTCGGCTTCGGACAAGCCTGGCTCCTCCCACCGGCTCACCAGGAACCCCATTTTCTGCAGCCGGCTCAACGCGCGATACAGCGTGCCGTAGGCGGTGAGGAGCCGCGTGTCGGCGGCCTCCCCGAGCGCGCTTGCGATCGCGTAGCCGTGGAATTCCGCGACATCGTTGCGCGCGAGGTGCACGGCAGCCTCGCAAATCGCCAGTTCGAGCGGCACGAGCGATCCCTGCTTTCTGCGCATGTTGATAAATAAGCAGATATATGCTTATATGTCAAGCGCTATACGGCTTCGTGCTTTGACCGCCGTCGATTCGCCGCGCGTGCAACACCTCCGCGGCCGGAAGGGTGAGCCATGTCAGCGAAGGCAGGAATCGGGCTCGTGTCACGCTCGACGGGTCACTTGGATATCCTGGCCAACGATCTGCGGTATGGCTTCCGTGGACTAAGACGCTCGCCACAGTTGTCGTTCGCGGCCGTGTTGGTGTTTGTCGTCGGCTTAAGTCTGAGCTCCGCGGTCTTTTCCCTGGTCAACGGCTTGTTCTTCCGTCCCCAGGTGAGCCACGATCCCGCGTCCTTCATTCAGGTCTACGCGCTCGCGACTGGTCCTGATCGACCGGAGCCACGCGGCACGCCCTACGGCGTGACCCTCGCCTACTTCAATGCAGCTCGAGGGGCGCGCACGCTCTCGGGGCTTGCCGTGTCCAGGTGGATCAGCCTGAGGCTCGATGGCGCTGACAGGGCCGATCTTCGCGGTCAGTTGGTGTCGTGCAATTACATGACGGCGCACATGCGGCCAGCGCTCGCTGGCCGTGCGCTGGTCGACGATGACTGCCTGTTCGGGCGCGGGCCCGTGGCCGTCTTGACCGAACGAGGATGGTCTACGCGGTTCGCGCGCGACCCGGATGTGGTTGGAAAAACCGTGCGCCTCAACCATCAGGACGTGGTCATCGTTGGTGTGATGAAGGACGAGGTCATGGGTGGCCCGATGGCGCCTTTGATCTTCGTTCCGTACACCGCGCAACCACTGTTCGAACAGTCGGAGAACTACTTCAACGGGCCGAACCGATACGCCTGGCTGAATCTCACAGGACGGCTCGTATCAGGCCGGTCAGCTTCCGAGGCCGAAGCCGAGCTGCAGGCGATAGCGACGTCTCTTGATCGGCTGGATGCCGGGAGGTCGACGGCCATTCGCGTAACAGATGGCGCGGCAGTGGGCCAGCCGAGCGCGGCCCGCCATCTCCCGCTTGTTCTCGCCCTGTCCGTCGGGAGCACGACGCTGGTCTTGCTGTTGGTGTGCGCCACTGTTGGCACGCTTCTACTTGCACGCGGAGCGGCACGACGCCACGAGATGGCGGTTCGCGTGTCACTGGGAGCGAGTCGCTCCCGACTGATACGACAGATGCTGACGGAGGGAGCCGCGCTGGCCCTTCCCGCGGGAGCGGTGAGTGTTGCCTTGGCCGTCTACCTTCCGGGCGTGCTCGCCCAATCGCTGACGGAGTTTCCCGTAGCAGCATCGCTTGGTCCCGATTGGCGAGTGCTTGCACACGCGCTGGTTGTGACGGTACTCGCCGGGTGCGCCGCCGCGCTGGCACCGGCCCTCGAAGCGGTGGGCTTCGAACGGCGAAGCAGTGTGCAATCCACCGGACGTGCGCAGGGCAGCAGTACTGCGGCTCGCCGGTGCGGACACCTTCTGTCGATCCAGCTTGCAATCGGCTTCGCCCTCGTTGTCGCCGGCGTCCTCATGCTTCGCACACACGAGCGATTGCTGAATCCGTGGCTGGGCTACGATCCTGAAGCGGTTCTCGTCGCCCCTCTTGAACTGCACGGCCTCGGCTATTCGGCGTCGGCGACGCGAGCGTTGAGCGAACGGCTGCGTGGGCGGCTCGTGGGCATGCCGGGCGTGCGTGCCGTGGCTTTCAGTAGTTCCGCGCCATTCCGAGGGGATCCGCGGGTGCTCGTCAGCGTCGAGGCGGAAGAGCATGCGGTGTCGACACTTTTTCGGGCGGTCTCGGCAGATTACTTCACGATCACCCGCTTGCCGCCAGTACGCGGACGGCTCTTCTCGCAGTTCGACGCGCACTCTCCGGAGGCTCTCGTGCCTGTGATCGTGTCGGAGGCGCTGGAGCGGCGAATCTCGCCTCAACGGCAAGGCGTGGGTCGAAGAATGCGCGTGGGTGGGAACATGGCTGCCGAGATCGTCGGCGTCGTTGCCAACACAACCAGTGTCCACCCCGGCGAACGGGATGAAGGCATTCTCTATCTTCCGACCCACGCCTCGAACATGGTGAACACGGCCGTCCTCATCCAGTTCACGGGGGCCGTCCGTCCGTTGATGGAGGCCGTTCGGGTCGAGGCACGAGCGATGGAGTCGCGGTTGTCAGTGGCGCCCGAGACGGTGGCGGCGTCGATCAGGCGGGCGGGAGATCGCCATTTGGCGGTGGTCAGATTGAGTGCCATTCCCGCAGGCATAGCGTTGTTCCTTTCCGTCGTCGGCGCCGTGGGAGTATCCGCGTTCGGAGCGGCTCAGCGGACGCACGAGATCGGCGTTCGCATGGCATTGGGAGCACGGCGCAGCCAGATCGTTGCCCTCCTGTCCCGATCCTCAGCTCGATCCTTGCTCATTGGCTTCGCAGGCGGCTTGCCCCTAGCGGCGCTCGCTGGGGTCGTGCTGCGGCAGTCTAATCTTCTGGCAGGGGAGAGCGCCTTCGACGCCGGAGCGTACGCCGGCGCACTCTTGGTGCTGGCGACTGCGGTTGGCGCAGCGACCCTATTCCCTGCACTGAAGGCGGCAAGGCAGGACGCGTGGCGCGCGCTGAGGGCTGAGTAGAGCGAACCCTCGTCGGACGCGCGGACGAACACGTCGGTGACCGAGTACCAGGAGGAGCCTTGCATGCTGCCTGTGACGAGCGACCACTCGATCGATCTACGAAGGCTCTATTGGGTAGGTCCAGCGACGGTCGCGGCTGCTGTCGTCGCGGTCAGACTCCTCCAGGTCTTAGCTGTTGCCGTGCTGAGTCCGCCCGAGATATCACTATTGAGGAGCGAGGAGCCAGCTGTCTTCACCGCCGTACTGGTCGCGATCGCTGTGGTCGCGTTCGCGATCGTGGCGAGCGAAGCGACCAACCCGCTCCGCACGTATCGTCAAATCGCGTTCGTCGCATTGATCGTGTCCTGCCTGCCGGACGTGGCGCTTGGGTTCGGGCTTGTGATTCGCAATGAAGGGTGGCCACTGGCAGTCGTATTCATCCTGATGCACGTCGCGGCGTGGGCCGTAACTGTCTCGATGCTCACGCGCCTGACGACGGTGCCAGACTCAGCGGCGCGTTGCGCCACCGGCGGCGAAGTATCCTGACGGTCACCTGCGCCATCCGCGACGTCGTGCCACAGGGCTGAAGGGTGTGGGGAAGGGTCTCGAGCGGCGAGAGTCGACGCGGATCCGGGAGGGGAGTAGCGCGCGCCGGGCGCTTACTGGCACATAATGCCCGGCATGTCCCGAGGTCTTCCTGGCCCGACGTCGCTCCTCGCGTTCCTCGTCGTCGCGGCCGCCGCTGCGCAGACGCCGTCAGCGACACCTCTGGCC
>CAZNOC010000356.1:0-4096 GCA_964574545.1 uncultured Bifidobacteriaceae bacterium
TACCGCGAGACCGTCCGCCGGCCTGACGAGATCGTGGTGGCGGTCGAGATCCCGGCCGTCCTTGGCCGGCAGTGGTGGCGCAAGGTCGGCACGCGACGGGCGCAGGCGATTTCGAAGGTGGCGCTAGCTGGCACGTGCCTGCCGGAGAGCGCGAGTCGCCCGGCCCTGGTGCGCCTGGCTTTCGGCAGCGTCGCGCCCACGGTCATTCGCGTCCCGCGGACCGAGGCCGCGCTCGGGGAGGGGGCGACCGTCGAGGAAGCTCAGGCCGTGCTGGCCGACGAGATTCACCCGATTGACGACCTCCGCTCCACGGCGGAGTACCGCCGGGCCGTGTGCCTCAACCTGCTCGGGTGCTTCCTGCGCGAGACGGCGCGGGGCTGAGACCCCCAGGAGTTTTCAGTTGTCAGTTTTCAGTTCAAAGTGTGGGCCGCGTGCGGTAGCGTTGTTCATGAAATGAACACAAAGATTGCCGTTTTGAACTGAAAACTGACCACTGATCACTATTGATGAACCTCAAGCCCCTGTCCGCCGTCCAACCAATTGGGTCGCTTGAAGGCTGGCCCGGGCCGTCCGGCACGATGCCGCCGCCGCCCGGCCGCTCGCGGGCCCGCATTCGGAGGGTAGTTCGATGTTCAGAGTCTACGATTGGAGTTTCTCGAGTCTCGCGGAGCCGGTCGTTGCGGCGCTGCTCGCTTTCACGATCTTCGCCGTGGTCCTGGGAATCTAGCCAGGACCACGCGTTCGGTCCCCGATCCCAGATCTTCCGGCCCCTGGTCCCTGGTCCCCGGTCCCTGGTCCCTGGTCAGTCCACCGCCAGGTAGCTGCGCCTTGCGCGCACGGTCATGCCCGGCTTCGTCACGCGCACTTCCAGCTTGTGCACTCGCCCGTCGAGGTTCTCGGGAGCGAACCCGAGCAGGTACTGGCTGCGCAGTTCCTGTGCGACGCGTGTGAAGGTGGGTGCCAGTTCGTCAGACTGCTTCAGTTCGAAGTAGCCGCCGCCGGTCTCGTCCGCAATGCGGCGCAGGTTGCGATCGGGGCGTGAGCGGACCCGGCGCGCGCCGTTGAAGTAGTCCACCTCAAGGCCGATCGCATACACCATCACCTCTTCGTTCCGCGCGCGGTCCTGTACGGATCCGAAGCGGAGCTTGCTGGCCGAATCCTCGCCGTCGCTGAAGACCAGCACCACACGCCGGCCCTCCACCCCCTCGAGCGCGTCCAGGCTGAACGCGATCGCGTCGTTCAGGCGCGTCGGGTTGCCGAACTGCAGATCGCCGAGGGCGCCGATCAGATCGTCGCGGTCGTTGGTGAAGGTCCCGCTCAACTGCAGCTTGTCGTTGAACGCGCCGACCTGCGCCCGATCCACCGGGAGCAGGCGTATCAGGAACTGCTCGGCGGCCCGCTTCAGCAGATCGAGGTGCAGTGTCATGCTCGCGCTCGTGTCGAGCATCACCACGGCGGTGAAGGGCTGCGACTCGTTCGAGAACAGTGTGATCGGCGCCGGCTTGCCGTTGTCGAGGATCGCGAAGTCCTCCTCGGTGAGATCCGGTACCAGGCGTCCTTGCTGGTCCACGACGGTGGCATAGACCGGTACCGTGCGCACGGCCGCGCGGAAGATCGGCGCCTGGGGCGGCTGGGGCGGCTGGACGGCCGCCGTCAGGACACCGGTCGCCAGCACGGCCGTCAGGGCGAGGGGGAGAGCAGGCTTCATGACTCCTGAGACTAGCAAGCGCCATACCGGGGTGCAAACGCGATCTGGAGCCGGGCGCCGTCTCCCGGAGTGGGCAGCCTTTCCTGCCGCTGCACTCGTTGGGGTACGATGGCGGTTTGGGGAGCGGGACGTGGGGAGTCGGTGGTCGGTGGTCGGTGAACGGTGGTCGGTAGTGGGTGGTGGGTAGTGGGGGCAGCTAGTCGGTAGTCGGAAGGCAGCGCGGTCGTCGGACGTGGGGTCGGGGGAGGCCGGCTGCCGGCTGACTGCCACCGACGCCCTGGTCCCCGGTCCCCGGTCCCCGGTCCCGGATCCCCAATCACCGATCACCGATCACCGATCACCGATCACCGGATGATCCCCCTCTGAATTCAGGAGACAACAGATGCGCGTTCGGATGGTTCAGGTTCTGGCGCTTGTGCTGGCGTTCGGCGGGGGGGCGGCGGCCCAGACGCCGGAGCTCTGGCCCGGCACGACGTACGACTCGAAGATCCCCACAATCCGGCAGGTGCTGGGGCACGACTTCGGCGAGCGCATCACGCCCCCCGAGGACGTGCCGCGCTACCTCCGCGCGCTGGCCGAGGCGGCGCCCGACCGCACGCGGCTCGTCGAGTACGCGCGCAGCTGGCAGGACCGCCCGCTCTGGCTGTTCGTCGTCGGCAGCCGCGAGCGCATGGCGCAGTTCGACCAGATACGGACGGCCCGGCGCCGGATGGCAGATCCGCGCGCGCTGTCGGCCGCCGACATCAATCAGCTCGTGGAGTCCCAGCCCGTGATCACGGCGCTCCTGCACAGCGTGCACGGCAACGAGATCTCCGGCGTGGACGCCGCGCTGGCCGAGGCCTACCACCTGCTGGCCGCCCAGGGTGACGCGACGGTGGACCTCATCATGCGCGAGTCGATCGTGCTGATCGACCCCATGCAGAATCCTGACGGCCGGGCGCGGTTCATCGCCAGCAACACCCACGGCCACGCCATGGAGGCCGACCGCGAGCCGGTCTCGGCCGAGCGCGACGAGCCGTGGCCCGGCGGCCGCTCCAACCACTACCTGTTCGATCTGAACCGCGACTGGTTTCCCCTCAACCACCCGGAGACACAGGGCAAGGTTGCCTTCCTGCTCGACTGGCTGCCGCAGGTCGTCGTGGACCTCCACGAGATGGGCGGCGAATCGCAGTACTACTTCCCGCCGGCGGCGCCGCCGAACGCGGCCAACACCACGGAAGCGCAGCGCAAGTGGATGGAGGCGTTCGGCCGCGCGAATGCCGCTCGCTTCGACACGCGAGGGTTTCAGTACTTCATCCGCGAGATATTCGACTCCTTCTATCCGGGCTACGGCGCCTCGTGGCCGTTCTACATGGGCGCGCTCGGCAAGACGTTCGAGATGGCCTCGTCGCGCGGGCTGGTCTACGAGCGGCGCGACGGGTCGGTGCTCACGTACCGCGACGGCGTGGTCCGGCACTTCGTGGCCGCCATCGAGACGGCCGCCACCGCCGCGCGGAACCGTGAGCAGATGCTGCGTGACTTCATCGAGGATCGGCGCGCGGCCGTCGCCGAAGGCGGGCAGACCGAGTACGTGCTGCTGCCCGGCGACGACCGCGGCAAGCTCGAGCGGCTGGGCCACGTGCTGACGATGAATGGGCTCGAGGTGCGGCGCGTCGAGCAGGCCGCGAAGGTGGGAGAGCGCGAAGTGCCCGCCGGCGCGCTCATCGTCCCGTTGGGCCAGCCGATGGGGCGGCTCGTGCGCACGCTGCTCGATCCGCAGACCAGCATGGGCGAGGAGTTCATTGCCGAGCAGGATAGGCGCCGCAAGCTCCGGCTGCCCGATCAGATCTACGACATCACGGCGTGGAGCCTGCCGCTCACGTTCGATGTGGACCTCTTCGTCAGCGAGCGGCCCACGGGAGCGAAGACCGCGCCGTGGGTCGGCGACCGGACGGTCTCGCTCGCGGCGGGTCGCGTGGGCTACCTCATCCCCTGGGGCACTGGCACAGCGGCCGCGACGATCGAGGCGCTCAAGGCCGGCCTGACGGTGCGATCCACCGGCGGCGCGTTCACGCACGCCGGTCGTCGCTACGGCATCGGCACCGTGCTCTTCCGCAACGAGGAGAACCCCGCCACCCTGCGCGAGACGCTCGCGAAGCTGGCCGCCAGCCACCACCTCGACATCGTGCCGATCGACTCCGCGTGGGTGGACGACGGGCTGTCGCTCGGCAGCAACTCGGTGCGCGTGCTGAAGCTGCCGCGCGTGCTGCTCGCCTGGGACGCGCCGACGCAAAGCCTGTCGGCGGGATGGGCGCGCTTCACGCTCGAACGCCGGTTCGGCCAGCCGGTATCGGCCGTGCGCATCGGCTCGCTCGCGCGCGTCAATCTGAACAACTACGACGTCGTCGT
>CAZNOC010000357.1:0-4080 GCA_964574545.1 uncultured Bifidobacteriaceae bacterium
TCGCTGACGGCCAAGTTCGAGGAACTGGCGCGCAACCCCGAGGCCGACGACATGGCCGACGAGCGCCGCGTCCTGATCTTCGGCCAGCTCCGGCGCCAGTCCACGCGTGCCGTGCTGATTCAGCGGGCGATGGTCGCCTTCTACCTGGCGCTCGGCATCTTCGTCGCGACGAGCATCGCCGTCGCGGTGGTCGGCGTCATCGCGCAGTCGCTGACGTGGGTGGCGGTCGTCCTCGGCCTGGGCGGTGCGCTGGTGATGCTCTACGGCAGCCTGCTGCTGATCGTCGAGTCGCGCCTCGCGCTCGGCGCCATCACGAGCGAGATGGCGTTCGTGGAGCAGGTGAGCCACAAGCACGGCGCCGACATCGACCCGCTGAAGGCCGGCGGCCGGCTGACGTGGCTGGTGCGGAAGATCGGGTGACGCTGCCAGCGGTTATCATGGTGGTGTGTTGCCTTCCGTTCCGCCCGAGACGCCCGGTGATCGCGCGCATCCTGAGTTCCTCTGGTGGACCGACGTGACCACGCGCGAGTTCGTGCAGCGCCTCGAGGATCCGGAGCAGCGCGCCTACTGGTTGGGCGCGTTGCTGAGGGAGGCACACACACGGGATGTGTGGGCCTTCACGACGCCGGACACCGTGCGAGCGCTCTGGCCCTCGCTGGTCCGCCACCTCGGGCGCACCCGCGCCATGTGGGCGTGGCTCTTGAAGATCGAGGACGAGTCCCCAGAGGGCCGGCCGTGGACACCTTCGACCGGCGCATAGTTGACCCGGTCACGTTGCGCTTCCTGCAGGCATGCCAGGTGCGTGCCCCGTTTCATCTCGCCGGCGGCGCCGCGCTGGCCGGGGTACACCTGCGGCATCGTCTGTCGCGAGACGCCGACCTCTTCTATCACGATCGCCAGGCCCACCGGGATGCCGTGAGGCTGCTGCCGGAGATCGCTGCGGATGCGGGCGTCACGGTGTCCGTCGCACGGGACGCCGGTCCCTTTGTGCGCGCCGTCCTGTCGGGGCCGCCGTCGCCGGTGGAGCTCGATCTGGTGTACGAACCGGTCCCGGACATCGGACGCCCTTCGGCCCCGGTCGAGGGCGTTGTCCTGGAACCGTTCGAGGATCTGCGCGCGAACAAGCTCACGTGCATCCTCTCGCGCTCCGAACCGCGCGACCTGGTGGACCTGCTGTTCCTGGACCGAGCCGGCCATGCTCCAGAGCGCGACCTGCCTCTCGCCCTTCGCAAGGACGCCAGCATCGACTCCGGCGTGCTCGCCTGGCTGCTCAGCGGGTTTCCCGTGGAGCCGATGCCGATCATGCTGGAGCCGCTCACCGCGGCGGCGCTTCGGTCGTTCCGGGATGCGTTGGCAGAGAGGCTCCGCCGTCTGAGCGTTCCCGGTGAGTCCCCGGACGACGCGTAGACGGCACTCCTCCCTCAGTCTCACCCGTGTTGCCCAAGGGGGCAGAGTGGCAGGCCGTGGCACAGCCTGCTGCTGATCGTCGAGTCGCGCCTCGCGCTCGGCGCCATCACGAGCGAGATGGCGTTCGTGGAGCAGGTCAGCCATAGGCACGGCGCCGACATCGACCCGCTGAAGGCCGGCGGCCGGCTGACGTGGCTCGTGCGAAAGATCGGGTGATTTAACTTTGAACTGTGAACTGTGATCTGTGAACTTGTCAGTCTGCCCGCAGGGCCGACATCGGGTCCGCCGTCGTCGCACGCCACGCGGGGCCGAGACACGCAAGCAGGCCCGCCGTGAGGAACGCCAGCGAGACGACGGCGAAGGCGAGCGGGTCTGTAGGCGTCGTGTCGTACAGGTAGGCCTGCAGCACGCGTCCCAGCACGAGCGCCGATGCGATGCCGATCGCCAGCCCGATGCCCACGAGCGCGAGCCCCTGGCCGAGCACCGTCTGCAGCACCTGCTGGCGGCTGGCGCCGAGCGCCATGCGCAGCCCGAACTCCTGCGTGCGCTGCGAGACGGACGTGGCGATCACGCCGGTGATGCCCGTGACCGTGACGAGCAGCGCCAGTCCCGCGAAGATCGACAGCAGCAGCGCCGTCAGGCGCGGCGCGGCCAGGAACGTGTCGCGGATTTCGTCGAGCGTGCGGACGTTCTCGATGGGCATGTCCGGATCGACGCCGTGGACCACCGACCGGATCACGGCCGTGGCCGACGCCGGGTCGCCGCTCATGCGCACGAGCACACGACCGGCCAGCCCGCCGGTGGCCTGCGCGAGCGGCACATAGAGTTGCGCCACGGCCTCGCGGTCGAGCCCGAACTGCCGCACGTCGCCCACCATGCCCACGACCGTAAACCAGGTCTCGCCATCGTCGGACGACACGCGCGAGCCGAGCGGGTCACCCCCGTCCCAGTAGCGCGCGACCGCCTGGTTGATGACGACCACCCGTTCCGCCTCCTCGTGATCGAGCGCCGAGAAGGTGCGCCCACGGAGCAGCGGTATGCCGAGCGTGTCGAAATAGGCGGGGCTGGCCATGCGGACGTCCGCGGTGGGCGCCAGGTCGGGGTTGTCGTACACCCGGCCCTCGATTCGGAAGCGCGTCTGCCCCGGCTGCACCGCAGACAGCGGCACACCGTTGGTGATGGCCGCCGAGGTGACGCCCGGCGCGCCCTCGAGCCGCTCGAGCACCTGCTGATAGAAGCGCCGGAGCGCGTCGGCGTCCGGGTAGCGCGTGAAGTTGCCGAAGATCTCGGCCGACATCACACGATCGGCGCGGTAGCCGGGATCCACGCTCTGCAGGCGGAAGAAGCTGACGAGCAGTAGCCCGGCGCCGACAAGCAGCACCACCGACACGGCCACCTGCGCGACGATGAGCGCGCTCTGCAGGCGTCGTCGTCCGGGCGCCTCGCCGCTGCCCTTGCCGCCGCTCTTGAGGGCGGCGACGAGATCCACGCGCGTGTTGAGCGCCGGGAGGGTGCCGAACAGGAGGCCGGTGAGCATCGACACCCCGAGGGTGAAGAGCAGCACCATCGGCGCGATGCCGATCTCCTCGGTGCGCGCCGTGAAGCGGCCGACGAAGGTGGCGAGCAGGTCGACGGTGGTCCAGGCGAAGAGGAGCCCGACGATGCCGCCGCAGACGGCGACCAGCGTGCTCTCGGTCAGGAGCTGCCGCGCGAGACGCCAGCGCCCGGCGCCGAGCGCGACGCGCATCGCCAGCTCGCGGTCGCGACGGAGGAGGCGCGCGAGCGTGAGGTTCGCGACGTTGGCGCAGGCGATCAGGAGGATGAGCCCGGTCGTGCCGAGAAGGATGAGGAGCAGCGGGCGCGCGTTGACCGTCAGCTCGTCGAGCACGCCGGCGGTACGCGCCTGGAAGCCCGACTCGGGCCGGTAGACGCCCGGATGATCCTGCCGGAACCGATCGCCCACCGTGGCGACCTCCGCCGCTGCCGTCTCGGGCGCCGTGTCCGCGCGCAGGAGGCCGAAGACCTGCAGCGCCGAGAACGCCCGCCGGTTCGTCTCGATCTGCCGTTCGGCGGCCGACCGGAACGGGCAGGCGGACGTCGGCATGTAGACGTCCACCTCGTTCGGGTAGTGCGGCACCGACGGAAGCACCCCCACCACCGTGTGCGGCCGGTTGTTCATCTCGAACACCTGGCCGACGATGGCCGGGTCGCCGCCGAAGCGGGACTGCCAGTAGGCGTGGCCGAGCACGAGGACGGCCTCGGCGCCCTCGTGGTCGTCGGAGGCGGCGAACGTCCGGCCGTGCAGCGGCTGGATGCCGAGCACGTCGAAGAAGTTGGGTGAGACGACACCGGTGGCCACGCGGTTCGGATCGCCGCGGCGCAGCAGGTCGAAGTTCATCTGGTGGAACTCGACGAGCCCATCGAAGCTGGCGAGCTGCTCGCGGTACTCGTACAGCTCCTTGATCGACACGCCCACGTTCTGCTGGTTGGCGAGGGGGGCGGACTGGCGGATCAGCACGAGGCGATCGCCGTTCTCGTACGGCAGCGGCTTGAGCATCACGCCGTGGATGACGCTGAAGATGGCCGTGTTGGCGCCGATGCCGAGACCGAGTGTGAGGATGGCGACGAGCGCGAATCCGGGGCTGGCGGCGAGCGTGCGCAGGCCGTAGCGCA
>CAZNOC010000358.1:0-4055 GCA_964574545.1 uncultured Bifidobacteriaceae bacterium
ACCGCGTCTTCACCGACGCGGGCGTCTCCACCGGCTTCCACATCGCCTCGCACCATCAGGAGCGCGAGGACCGCATTCTGGAGTTCGCGAAGATCAACACGTGGCACGTCGGCCTGCTGCCGCACCTGCTCGACCGGCTGAAGAACACGCCGGACGGCGACGGCTCGGTGCTCGACAACACGGTCATCCTCTACGGATCGCCGATGGGCAACCCGAACGTCCACAACCACAAGCGCTGCCCGCTCTTCCTCGCCGGCCACGCGGGCGGGCGGCTGAAGGGCCACGTGCACCACATCGCCCCCGACGGCCTGCCGATGGCCAACGTGATGCTGTCGGTCGCGCAGATGTTCGGCGTCGAGGCCGACTCGTTCGGCGACAGCAGCGGGACCTTCGAGCTGAACCACGTGGCCGACACCACGGCGTAGCGGCACGACAAGGAGCCACGAACATGATGCGGTTCACGCCTCTCACCAGGACGGTCGTCGTGATGGCGGGTGTCGTCTGCCTGTCGGTCCCGCTGCACGGCGGCGCCCGGTCGTCGGCCACCACCGTGGCGGACGCCGCCATGACGGGCAACGCCGAGGCCGTCCGCACGCTGTTGCGCGACGGCAACGACGTGAACGCGGCGCAGGGCGATGGCATGACGGCCCTGCACTGGGCGGCGCGGCAGGGTCATGCCGCCATGGCCGATATGCTCCTGTACGCCGGCGCGAACGTCCGGGCCACCACGCGCCTCGGCGGCTACATGCCGCTGCACCTGGCGAGCCAGGCCGGCGCCGCCACGGTGCTGGCCGCGCTCGTGAAGGCGGGGGCGCCGGTCAACGCCGTGACCACGACCGGCGCCACGCCGTTGATGCTGGCGGCCGCCTCGGGAAGCGCCGAGGCGGTGACGCTGCTCGCCGACAATGGTGCCGAGCTCGACATTGCTGACACGGCCAACGGCGTCACGGCGCTGATGTTCGCGGCCGCCCAGAACCGGACCGACGTCGTGCAGGCGCTCCTGGCGCGCGGTGCGGACTGGCGCGTCACCGCCAAGGTGGTGGACCTCGCGGCGCTCGCACGCGGACCGGACGAGGACATCGAGACGAGGGGCACGACGCCCGCCCAGGCGCCTGCGCCGGCGGAGGCCGATATTCCCGGCGTGACGCGGGCGTTCCGGTACGTCGAACTCATCGACAAGCAGGGCGGCCTGACGGCGCTGCACTTTGCCGCGCGGCAGGGGCACGTCGAAACCGCGCGCGCCCTGCTGGGTGCCGGCGCCGACGTCAACCAGGCGAGTCCGGCCGACAACATGACGCCGCTGCTGATGGCGACCATCAACGGTCACTTCGACCTGGCGATGGAATTCCTCGAGCGCGGCGCCGATCCGGCCATCGCCGCCAGCAACGGCGTGACGCCCCTCTACGGCGTCATCAACGTCCAGTGGGCGCCCAAGAGCTTCTACCCCCAACCGCGGGCGTACCAGCAGCAGGAACGCTCGTACCTCGATGTCATGAAGGCGCTGCTCGAGAAGGGCGCCGACCCCAATGCACGCGTCAACCGGAAGGTCTGGTACACGCAGTACAACTTCGACCTGCTCCGGGTCGATGACAGCGGCGCCACGCCCTTCTGGCGCGCCGCCTACGCCAGCGACATCGAGGCTATGCGGCTGCTCGTGTCGCACGGCGCCGACCCGAAGATTCCGACGATGCGGGCGGCGAGCGGACGGCGCTTCCAGGGCGGGACACGCGGGCGCGATGAGACGACCGACCACACCGGCCTCCCGCCCGTCCCTGTCGGCGGCCCCGGCATCCCGCCGCTGCTTGCGGCGGCTGGCGCCGGCTACGGCGAGGGCTTCGCCGGGAACGCTCATCGCTTCGCGCCCACCGGCATGATGGCGGCGGTGCAGTACCTGATCGAAGAGGCCGGCGTGGACATCAACGAAATCGACCACGAGGGCTACACGGCCGCCCACCACGCCGCGGCGAGGGGGGACAACGAGATGATCCTGTATCTCGTGTCCAAGGGCGCGGATGTGACCAAGGTGAGCCGCGGCGGCCAGAGCACTGTGGACATGGCCAACGGGCCCGTGCAGCGCGTCGAGCCGTTCCCCGACACGATCGCGCTCCTCGAGAAGCTCGGCGCGAAGAACAACCACCGCTGCGTGTCTTGCTAGACGGGGGGTCGGTAGTGGGTGGTGGGTCGTGGGTAGTGGGTAGTGGGTAGTGGGTGGTGGGTGGTGGTGGGTGGTGGGGAAATTCCCCTTCACACACCAATTGCCCCCTACGACCCACAACCCACTACCCACGACCCACTACCCACGACCCACTACCATCCTTCCTTCCACACCTGTTCGAACACCCGCAGGTAGTTGCCGCCCAGGATGCCGTGCACCTGCGCGTCGGTGTAGCCTCGCGCCAGGAGGCGGTCCGCGACTCCCACGATCTCTGCATAGTCCGAGAAGCCGTCGATCGCGCGGCGAGGTGATCGAATGTCGGCCGTGACGTGCCGGCCGTAGTCCTCCGAGATCGAGACGTACGCCGGCTCGCCCCACGGGTCGGTCTCGTGCGGCGGGTAGCTGCCGAGCGACATGTCGGTCCCGATGCCAATGTGGTCCGCGTCACCCGCCAGCTGGGCCACATGGTCGATGCAGGCGATGAACTCGTCCAGCGTCGGCCAGTGCGTCGTCCCCGGCCGCATGACGAGCGGCCCCCACGACACGCACCCGACGATGCCGCCGCGCCTGACGCAAGCGACGATCTGCTCGTCGCTGATGTTGCGCGGGTTGTCGGCGAGCGCCCTGGGATTCGAGTGGCTGAAGATCACCGGGACAGCGCTCCGGTCGATGATCTCGAGGCTCGACCGCAAGCCAAGGTGCGTGCAGTCGAGCAGCATGCCAACTCGGTTGCACTCGGCCACCACGGCCTGTCCGAAGCGGCTCAGCCCGCCGTCCGTGCGGTCCAGGATGCCGTCGCAGAGGTGATTCGTCCGGTTGTAGGCCGGGATCATCACGCGCAGCCCAAGGCGGTACATCGCCTCGACGCGGTGCAGCTTCCAACCGATGAAGTCGCCGCCCTGCGCAAAGAGCAGCAGTCCGGCCCGGCCGTCGCGCTTCCCCTGCACGATGTCGTCCGCCGCATCGACGATGTAGAGGTTCGGATGGCGGCGGGCCACGAGGTGCCAGAACATCACCCGCTCCACCGCCTGAGCGAAGTCGTCGTGCGGCATGAACGCGGTGACGCCGTACGCCGTCACGCCGTGGCGATGCGCCGAGGCAAAGTCCGCATCCGGCCAGATCTGCATGCACGAGTCGATGAAGAGATACGGGTGGTCGCGCTCGATCGCCGAGTGGAAGCCGCCGTGAACGCGGGCCGCTGGAGTGGTCATGGGGGCCGATTCTAACGCGGACCGGGCCAGGGCGGGATCTCCCCGGCGTCCGTGGTAAACTAGTGGGTTCCCGTTCCTCGATTCAGGCAGGCATCAGGTGATCTCAGTCAGCAACGTCTCCATGCGCTACGGCTCGAAGGTGCTCTTCGAGGAGGTGACCACGACCTTCCTCCCGGGCCGCCGCTACGGCCTGACCGGGCCGAACGGCGCGGGCAAGTCCACCTTCATGAAGCTCCTCACCGGCGAACTGACCCCTCAGAAAGGCGTCGTCGTCCGGCCCGACAAGCTGGGCGTGCTTCGGCAGGACCAGTTCGCGTTCGATCGCTTCCGGGTGATCGACACCGTGGTCATGGGCAACGCCCGGCTGTGGAGCGCGCTCGAGGAGCGCGAGTTCCTGTACGCCAAGCCCGAGATGACCGAGGCCGACGGCATGCGTCTCGGCGAACTCGAGGGCATCGTCGGAGAAGAGGATGGCTACGCGGCGGAGAGCGAGGCGGCCATCCTGCTGCAGGGCCTCGACATCGCGGATGCGCTGCACGAGCGGCCGATGTCGGAGCTGCAGGGCGGCGAAAAGGTGCGCGTGCTGCTGGCGCAGGCGCTGTTCGGCCACCCGCAGGCGCTGCTGCTCGACGAACCCACCAACCACCTGGACCTCGACTCCATTCACTGGCTGCAGGACTTCCTGACGC
>CAZNOC010000359.1:0-4038 GCA_964574545.1 uncultured Bifidobacteriaceae bacterium
TGTTCGGGCGCCTGTGCGAACGCCGGCCACGCGCACACGAACGTCACGACCGCGATGATCGCTGTGCAGTGAAACAGGGACCCCTGGTCCCTGGTCCCCGGTCCCCGGTCCCCGATCCCTGGTCCCCGGCCCCTGGTCCCCAATCCCCGCTCCCCGTTCCCCGTCACGACGTCGGCCCCCGGTAGCCCTGACGCGCGCGGACGGTGTAGCTCGTGCCGGGCACCTCTACCCGGACCTCGCGCCACGCGCCGTCGCGTACCCGGTTGGTGGACTCGTACCCGATCAGGTACTGGTTCGAGAGCTCCTCGATGATCTCCGAGAACGGTTCGTCCAGCCGGTCCGTGCGCTCGACGAACAGCGAACGGCCGCCGCTCAGATCCGCGAGCCGCTCGATGCCCTGCTTGAGCGTGGCCAGCCGCGCGCCCCGCCCGAGACCCACCATGAAGAGCGTGGCGTCGCTGCCGCGCACCGCCTCCTCCACGTTCGCCAGCGTCGCGTGGCTCGCCACATCGTCTCCATCGCTGAAGATGACGAGGACGCGCCGGCCTGGCTGGCGCGACAGCAGATCGAAGGAACGGATGATGACGTCGTAGAGCGCCGTGCCGCCCCAGGGCGCCAGGCGGCTGACGGCCCGCGCGCGGGCCTCGCGGCTTGTCTCGCGCCGCGCGAGCGTGAACATGCCGTCGTTGAAGGCCACGAGCGACACCTGGTCGTTGGGCCCGAGCCGGTCGAGGAAGCGCGTGACGGCGTTCTTGAGCTGCACCATCGCGTCGGTCATGCTGCCGCTCACGTCGAGGGCCACGACGATCTCGAGCGGCGCGCCTTCGGCGGTGAAGTGCGAGATGGCCTGCGGCGTGCCGTCCTCGAGGATCCGGAAGGCCCCCTGAGGGATCCCCTTGACGAACCGGCCGCGGTCGGTCACAACGGCCGTGATCTGCGTCACCTCGACGCTCGATCGCTCGGCGATGTCGAGGTCCTTCGTGCGCACGCTGGCGATGACACGCCCGCCACCCTGGAGTTCCGCGACGACACGGATGACATGCGCGCGGATTTCGGCCCCGGCATCCCACGTGCAGGCCAGCCGGCTCGTATCCGTGACGTTGCACACTTGCTGTCCGTTGGCGAAGAACCGCACCTGCGTCACGCGCGAGACGAGCGGCGCCGGTACGATCGCGACCTGCAACTCGGTCGGCCCGCTCAGGTAGCTGTCGGCGGTCGGGGACACGATGTGCACGGCGAGCTCCGGCTCCTGTGCCGCGACGACCGTCAGCGCGGCGAGCAGGACCAGCGTCGACGTGCAAACACGTCCGCCTCCGCGGCCGATGGCCGCTCCGGCGAGACCGCGCCGAAGCCGACCGAAGGCGGGAAGCCCTGGCCAGTCGGCTGTGTGAGAGGCGTGAAAGCCCATGATGGCTTCGTGCGTCCTTCGTCTTCTTCGTGAGCTTCGTGTTTGTACGTCGGGTCCTACCGCGGCTGCAACACGGTTCCGGCGAGTGCGGCCACGTAGTCTTCCACGCGCGCCAGCGGCAGCCGATCGACGGCGCGGACGGTGGCCGGCCAGTCGTCCTGGACCCGGGCCACGACATCGTGGATCTGATCCTGTACAGCGTATGCCATCAACGACGGAATCAGGGCAGCTGGCAGCCTCAGCCGCTCGGTCTCTTCGGCAAGCCTCAGCAGCAGATCGACGGCGTGCGACGCCATCTGGCCCGACTCCGTCCGCCCCCCATGACGCTCCCACGGTTCGGCCGCCGGCATCCGGGTGCAGAGGCAGCCAATGACGGGTTCGGCGTACGTGCCCCAGCGGTCGAGTTCGCCCGGCGGCACAGCCGGCCGGCCCAGTTCGAGGAGGTGCCGGCGCGAGAACACAAGGCCGAGGCGTGCCGGCTCGTGCTCGGCGATCCATGGCACGAGGCTCCGCGTCCACGGCGAGACTCCGGCCTCCGCCGCCAGCGAGACGAGCTGCCCCGCATGGCCCGCGGTCTCGTCGACCCGTGCGCGGCCGCGTCGAACTGCCGCCGCCAGTTCGTCGCGCGCCGCATCCGTGAAGCGAGACGGGGCGGCAAGGGCCGCGGTGCGGGCCATGACCTGGGCTTCGTTCGCGCCGATGGTCGGCGCCCGAGGCATCTCCTGTGCCTCGAGCCGGCGAAGCGCCAGCCGCGCCATCGCGAGGTCGAGGCCGATGAGCCCACCCATCCCGCGCCAGGGCCCCCCGTCTCCCACCATCTCGTACGGGACCGTCCACGGCACGACGGCCCGCCGCTGCGAGGAGGGCGAGTCGAAGGCGAAGTCGTGCCGGGCCGCGACGTCCCGGCTGAAGTAGGCCGGGCCCGAAGGATCGCCGAGGACCGTGGTGTAGACGAGCGCCAGCAGGGCGTCAGCGAGCCCCGCCGCGCGCGGATCGGCGATGGCGGTGTCAAGGCCCGGTGACGCCAGCCGCGCGCGCGCCTCACGCAGGCGCGCGAACTCGGCGGCCGCCGGATCGACGATGTAGTTCAGGCCTTCCCATTTCAGCGTGGCGCGGCCCGGCGCGTCGAGGATGCCAGCAAGCCCCTGGAGGATGCGGGCTTCGTAGGCGGTGCGTCCCGTGAGCGCGTCGGGGTTCGTCAGTCGCGGAAGCGCCGACGCGAATACGGTCGACAGCCAGCGGGCCACTGCGGTTGGCACATCCGGTGCCCCGCTCACGCCCTGTGCGAGGGCCGTCACGACTGTCGCTGCCGACTCCCGGGTGAGGGTGCCCGCCCAGTGCGCTCGTACCGCCAGCTGGAGCGCGCCCTGGAACGCAATGACCGCGTCTCGCCGTCGGGCGCCGGCCATGCCGTCGGCATGGCGGGCGGCGCGGATCACGGCGGCGTAGTCGATCGGATCGCGGAGGCCCATCCGCTCGAGCGTCAGCGCCAGCGCACGGTAGCGGCGGAAGTTCACCAGCGTGAAGGCCACGTGCGCCTCGCTGCCCGCCGGTGCGTCTCCGAAGACGCGTTGGGCGAACAGCACGACCTCCCAGCGGTCGCGCCGTTCCCTCAGCTGCGCGGAGGTAACCTGACGCGCCAGCCACTCGTGCGTCACGGGCCGGCCGGTCAGGCCGAGAGCCGCCACGTCCGGCAGGGCCGGCAGATCGGCCCGTCCGAAGACGAACGCCCACAGGCCGGCATCGTTCGGCGGTGCGATCCCTCCGGCCTCGACCATGACCTCCCGGACAGTCGCCCAGGCGTCGGCCTGCACCCGGAGGAATGGCCGCGCCTCGACGGCCCAGTTCGTGTCCGCAGCGAACGCCTGGTAGAGCGAGCGCACGCGGTCCTCGCGTCCGGCCTGCGGACCCAGCACCACATTCAACCGCGCCTCGTCCAGTTGGCTGAGCGAGTCGAACAACCAGGCCAGACGGCCCCTGTCGCGCGCCAGGAGCGCTTGCACGAACGCCGCCGGCTGCCGGGGCGAGGCGCCGGTCAGCGCTTCCCACAGCGGCTCGGCGTCGGCGCCTCCCGGCACCGCGATCGTGGCGCCCTCCATGCGCAGGCTGCCGCCGACAAGCGCCATGGCGCCCGGGGCATTCCGGTGAATCCAGCGAAGGAGCTCCCGGTCGGCGGCGACGAGTGCCTGAACGCCGGCATCGCTGCCCGCGAGGCCGTAGTGGAGCAGCATCGCGGAGCGATCCTGTACCAGCGCTTCGAACAAGCCGACGGCGGTCGGCCGGCTGCCGAGCAGGTCGCTCCACGGTTCGGTTCCGAAAAGGACGGGGATGTCAGCGGCGCGCGCGTCGATGTCGCCGGCCCTGGCCTGACGGCTCATAGCCTCGACGAGGCGCCGCATCAGGGCGCCTTCCTGATCGGACGCCCCGGTGGGGTTGGCGTGGAGCAGGCGTGCGAGAACCCCGAGCGTATGCGCCCGGTCGTCGTCTGTCAGGCCGACGGCTTCAACCGTGGCCCAGCCTCCAGGGATCGCAATCGTCGCCCACGGCGAGACGGTCTCGGCGGCGGCAGTCGAGGCGAAGGTCAGCAGGACAACGGCAACGGGCCCGGCGACGCGCACCGTGCAAGCTTA
>CAZNOC010000360.1:0-4010 GCA_964574545.1 uncultured Bifidobacteriaceae bacterium
GAGGTTCCGGTTCCAGTGCACATACGGGTTCTCGGACCAGAAGTACGCGATGTCGGTCTGCTCGGGCGTTCGAACCGCGCTGTCCACGCGGCCGTAGTCGCGCGCCTCGATGAAGTCGGCCGTGTACCTCGCGGACGACATCCGGACAGGCCCGTTCGGTCGGAACGGTCGGGTGTGCTTGAAGGTGAACGGCTCGATCTGGCCGACCTTCACGTCGACGGGTTGCGGGCTCCCCGGCGCCGTGGGACACCCTGCATCGGGCTCGAACTCGCCGGGTGGCGGCGGAATCGCGCTGCACTGGTAGAGCAGCACGTTGCTGTACCCGTCGCGCTTGCGCAGGCGGACCATCGTCGCCGCGGCCTTGGCGCCCACCCGAATCCCGTCCGCCTTGGCAATGCCGCCCGGGATAGCCGACAGATAGCCGGCGTACGCCTGGTCGAGGTACTCAAGCTGCGACGCCGCGACACGACCGCGGACCGTGAGGTACGCCGCCGTCGCCACCGCCGCACGAAGGTCGGCGCCGTGCCAGGCGTGGATCCGCGCGGCGTAGGGCGCGTACCCGCCCTCGATCGCGACGACGGCATCGTAGACCGCGAGGTGCGCCATGGTGTGCAGCAACTGCGACGTGCCCGCGGATCGTGGAGCGCCGGCGTTGTGGATGGCCTGCTGCACGACCGATGCCCAGTGGATCACCGGATTGGCTGCCGGGTCGGCGAACGCGGCAGGGGGAGCCGAGACGAGGAGAAGACAGGCGAGAAAGCGCGCACGCATGATGGAAATCCTTTCGTGGCTCGCCGCACGATCGCGCGTCAGCGCCGGCTGCCCGCGCGATAGAAGAAGTAGTCGGTTGTGTACGGCACGAGCGCGACGGCGCCGACCTGGCCGGAGTGACTGCACCCAGTGTCCGGCGCTACCCCGCCTGACGTGTTGACACGCTGGATGAACGTGGTCCTGGCGAGCAGCGATCCACCGCCCGGTCCGAACGCGGCGCCTGCCGCTTCAACGAGCAACCACGGGATGGCGCCTTGTGCGACGTAGCTCACATCGCTCGACGAAGCCGCGACCCGTCCCCAGACCTGGCTCGTGTCGAGCGAGTGCTGCCAGGTCGGCCGCGGGGTGCCGTGTTCTGCCGGGTTGGCGCTGAGGAAGTGCGTGGTGACCTGCTGCTGGAGATCACCGCGTCTCGTGAGAAACAGCGTGGCCTGCGGTCCAAGGAACCTCCAGGCCACACCGGTGCTCGATGGCAGGCACACATAGTTCTGCGTTCCAACCGCGTGACCATCGAGAAACAGGACGTGGCCCTGCGGAACTTCGAGGTTGGGCGGCACCGTCGGCGCGTCCGCGCCCGGCCGGCCGGGCGGGCCGGCGAGGGCCACCGGTGCTGCGAGACCGAGCGCGATCACGCCGGCTGCGATCAGAAACGACAAACGACTGGTCATTTTCTTCTCCGTCAGTAAAGGGATGAACGAACGCCTCTACCTGGAGAATCGAGAGCGGGTCTCCCGAGCCGCCATCCTTACCGTTTCTTCACAACTGGGCGGGGCCGGTCATCCCGGCGCCCGGAGCGGACACCGCGGCCGCGGACGTGCCGCGGGTGCTCGCACGTTGCGCGGAGGCTCACCGGTCCGGCCGTCCCGCGTAGAATGGACGGATGACTCCAATCGCCCGCACGTCCTCCACGCTCCTGCTCGTCGTCATGGCCTGGACCACAGGCGCCTGCGGGTCCGCGCCCGCCTCGTCCCCTGCCCGTCAGGCGCCATCCGCCGACGCCTGGGCGGTGGTGAACGGAAGGGAGATTCGCGCCGAGGAGGTGGAGAAGGCCTACCGGCGCGCGGCGACCCTCGAGAACACCCCCTCGGAGGACGAGGCGTTTGCCGCCAAGCTCGGCCTGCTCGACGAGCTCATCGCCCAGGAGATCCTCGTCGCGAAGGCCGGCGATCTGCAGATCACCGTCACCGATGCCGAACTCGACGAGGCCTACAAGGAACGATGGGGAAACGCGCCCCAGGATCAGTTCACCCAGGAACTGACACGGCGAAGCCTGACGGTGCCCGACCTGCGGGATGCCCTGCGACGCGATCTGCTGACCCAGCGGGTCCTCGAACGCGAAGTCACCTCACGCATCACCGTCACCGACGAGGAAGTCACGGCGTTCTTCGAGGCCAACCGCGCGCAGTTCAACCGGGACGAGGAGGCCTACCACCTCGCTCAGATCGTGGTCACACCGACGCGCGAGGCCCAGCAGATCAACCGGAGCGGTGACGATGCGGGCACGCCGCAGGAGGCGGAGGCCAAGGTGCAGAGGCTCATCGAGCAGTTGCGAACGGGAACCGACTTCGGCACCCTGGCGGCTGATTTCTCGGAGCATCCCGAATCGGCGCAACGAGGCGGCGACCTCGGCTTCATCCCCGTGTCCGCGCTCAATCAGGCGCCGCAGGCGATGCGCGACGCCGTCATCGGCGCCGAGCCCGGCACAGTGCGCGTGGTCAGCGACGGCGGCGCTCACGCCATTGTCCTCGTCGTCGATCGCGAGCCGGCCGGTCAGCGTGACTTGAGCATGCCGGAGGTCAAGGAGCGCATCACCGAGGTACTGCGGGGCCGCCGCGAGCAGCTGATGCGCGCCGCTTACCTGACGATGCTGCGTTCGGACGCGGCGGTGGACAACGTGATGGCGCGGCGGCTGGTCGAATCGCAGGGGAAAGCGCCCGCTGCGCCGTCCGCCGGCCAGTAGGCACGCAGCACGGTCGCCACGGGATCGAGCCGCCGCCGTCAGTCAGGGCGCGGGCTTCAGGTCGAGCAGCACGGGACGCCAGGTCTCCGGGTCGTTCCGCATGCCAAGCGCCTCGCTCACGATCTCGAGCCGGGACGGCACGACCCGGATCAGCAGGTAGTCGTCGCCACGATGCCGGTCCTCGTAGAAGGCTTCCCACTCGTCCTTCCAGCGCCGTGCCTTCTCTGCCGCGTCGCGGACGACCTGCGCCGTTCCGATCAAGGTGACGTAGCCCTGCCCCTCGGCGTCGAAGTATGTCAGCGTCACGCGCGGTTCGGCCTCGACTTGCGCCACCTTCCTCGACCGCGCATTGGTGGCGATCCAGATGACGAAGTCTCGTTCGGGCGGGAAGGGATCGACGATGCGGGCCTGGGGGTGGCCGGACGCATCCAGCGTGATGAACGTCGCGTACCGCGCGCGGGCGACGACGGTCTCGGCCGCGGCAAGGACTTCGGCTCGCGTCGGAGGCTGCACCACGCGCACGCCGCCACTGGCCGTGAGGGCGCTCGCGACCACGAGGGCTGCAGCAAGGGCGAGCGCGCGTGTGAGGGTTCGGGAACGACCGATGACCATGGACGTACGCCCTGCTTCTACCGACCCGGCCGGATGATCCGGTCTCGCCTCACCGTGGAGGAAGCGGCCGTCCTTCCGCCAGCTCCCGCACCATGCGGTCGTCGCCGGTCACCTCCCAGTAGACCAGCGACGCGGGGATCATCCCCGCCGCATTGATCTCGTCCATCACCTGCTGCAGCGTGAAGCTGTCGCCCAGCTGCCGGGCCCGCTCCGCGATGATCTCCTCCATCAGCCGCCCGCCGGTGATGTAGCTCGCGCCGTACCCCGGCTGCCGCAGGTAGAGGTGCTGCTCGAAGCCCAGGAGCGGGTCGCGCCGCATCCAGCCGCGTGGCGTCCAGTTCACGTGGAGGTCGCCCGCCTGTTCCATCGTGAGCTCGTTGGCGTGCGCGAACAGGTTGCCGAGCCCCCTCGCCGCGCGGGTGGTGAGCATGATCCACACGATCTCGCGGGACCGCGGCGAGTCGTCGTAGAGACCGGCGTGCATCATCCACTCTTCCATCACGGTGGCCATGCCTTCGGCGCGGCTCATCCAGACGTTGTACAGCAGCGGTCCCTTCCGTATCGGGCTCGCGTGTGGCGCGACGCGCAGGCGCATGTTGTCCCACCAGTGATAGAGGTGGGTCCAGAGCGGAATCGGGTCCCGCTGCGTCGCCTGCATGAAGAAGTT
>CAZNOC010000361.1:0-3999 GCA_964574545.1 uncultured Bifidobacteriaceae bacterium
TGCCCTTCCGCGTGTGCACCTTGAGAAATCCCTCGGTCTCGCCGTCGAGAATCGCCCGATCGCCCTTCGCGTGCTCGATGGTGTAGGTGTCGATGGCCAGGCCTTGTGCCTCGGCGTCCTTCGGGTACAGTCCCACGTGCGCCACTTCAGGATCCGTGTACGTGCACCACGGCATGATCAGCGCACTGGTCCGCGTGCGCCCGAAGAAGAGCGCGTTCTGGATGACGATGCGCGCCATCGCGTCAGCGGCATGCGTGAACTTGAACCGCGAGCAGACGTCACCTGCGGCATAAATGTGCGGCTGGCTCGTCTGAAGGAAGTCGTTGACCGTGACGCCCGTGCGGTCGAAGGCGACGCCGGCCGCCTCGAGGCCGAGGCCATCGACGTTTGGCGTCCGGCCGGTGCCCACGAGGATCTGATCCACCGTCACGTCGTAGTGGCCTGCGTGACTGTCCACGCTGAGCTGGCGGCCTTCGGCGGTCCGCCGGACCTGCAGGTTCTGGCCGCAGCACAGGACGCGAACGCCGTCCCGCTCGAGCGCCGCTTTCACCAGCGCGGCCGCCTCGGGATCCTCGGCCGGAAGGACCCCGTGCTGCGCTTCGACCAGGAAGACCTCACTGCCAAAGCGCGCGAACGCCTGAGCGAGTTCGCAGCCGATCGGGCCGGCGCCGATGATCGCCAGCCGGCGCGGCAGCGTCGTGAGGCTGAAGACCGTCTCGTTGGTCAGATAGCCGGCATCCTCGAGGCCGGGAATCGGCGGCGCACTGGCCCGGGCGCCGGTGGCGATGCAGGCGCGGGAGTAGCGAAGGACCTGACCGGCCACGTCGATTGTGTGGGGGCCCGTGAAACGCGCCGGGCCCAGGAAGACATCGATCCCGAGATCGCGAAAGCGCGCGGCCGAATCATGCGGGCTGATGTCGGCCCGCAGCCGCCGCATTCGTTCCATGACCGCCGGGAAATCCACCTCCAGTCCCGGAGGGACGCACACCCCGAACCGTGCCGCGTCACCGACGTCGGCGGCGGCACGCGCCGAGCGGATCAGCGCCTTCGACGGCACGCAGCCGACGTTGAGACAATCGCCGCCAAGTAGATCGCGTTCGACGAGCGCCACCTTCGCGCCGAGTCCCGCCGCGCCGGCCGCCGTGACCAGGCCCGCGGTGCCGGCGCCGACGACGACGAGGTTGTAGCGCGAGGCCGGCGTCGGATTCGTCCAGTCGGACGGGTGCGTTTGCGCCAGCCATCGCCGGTTGTGTGCGTCGAGTGGCTGAGCCTGGGGCAGGCCGGCGGCGCCGTCTTGGGTGCGGCTAGTCATTTGGGGGAGGGCTGCGGAGGCGCGACGCGATGTCTTCTCCGAAATGGCGAACGCGACGGGCGGGCCGAGCGCGCGTCCCATCGGTGGGGCCGATGGAGCGCGCCTCGCCCGCCGCGCCCAGTCGATCAGCGTGCGGCAGCCGCTTCCCGCGACCACGCCCCGCCCGCAAACGCCGCGTCGAGCGGTGTGCTGGCCATGTGGTTCATGTAGTTCGACATCGTCTTCTGCGCCACACCGACGAGCACTTCGAGCGCCTGCGCTGAGGTGTAGCCGGCGTCGAAGAACGCCGCTTCGGTCGACACCGAGGGCCAACCGCGTGATTCGACCGTCTCCTCCACGAAACGGCGGAGGGCCTCCAGTTTCGCGTCGCCGATGGGCGCCCCGGCCCGCAGCGCCTCCACGACCGCGGACGGAACCTTCTGCATGCCGGCGATCACCGTATGCGCCGCGACACAGTACGTGCAGCCGTTGCGCACACTCGTGGCGAGCAGCACCACCTGGCGCTCCGTCGGGCTGAGCGACGTGGTATCGAAAGCGGCCGACACGGCCATATAGGCCTGCAGCAGCGCGGGTGCGTGCGCCATATTGCCGAGGAGGTTCGGCACGAACCCGAAGGCGCGCTGGGCGCCTTCCAGCATTGGCGTCGACGCATCTGGCGCGGTTGCGGGTGTCAACGGGGCAATCTGCATGATGATCTCCAGGGGATGGCTGATGACCGCCGGATGATCCCGGCGACATAGCTGATACGCTCGCGACCCCGTGTGCGGTTACGTGGTCACCGCGGCGGTCGTGCCGGCAGCCACGTGCAACCATCCGGCCGCGCGCGTCGTAAGGTGACTCGAAGGGCGGGAGGCCAGGACAACGAAACTGCGTGCGTGCAGGCGGAGTGTCTTCCCATGGCCCTGTTCAGGCCCCGCTCGCGCGGGGCAGGCTCACGGGCGCATTGCTCACGCGCGCAGGTGCCTCACCCATCCCAGCAGGAGGTAGCCCGCCGCCGCGCCCATCGCGCCGATGCCGACGAGCGGTAACACATGCCAGACGAGGACATGCATGGCGCGGTCGCTCGGACAGATGGCAGATGTGCCGAGCGCACCCACGGCGCCCATGGCCACCAGCGCCAGCAGACCCGCCCACGCCCCACGCAGCGGCGCCGCACGGCGCACCATTCCGAACAGCACCGCGCCCGGTATGAGGCCAACCGCCAGTACCTGCGCGGCGCATCCCCACGCCACACCGATACGCCAGTTGACGATTCCCGTCGCCGACGCCGATGCGAGCTCACCGCCGATCCAGAGGAGCAGCGCCGTGACGGAGGCCACAGGCAGCCACCGCACCGCTGGCGAACGATCGGCGCCGGGCACGCTGAGGAGGAGGGCGCCGGCGGCCGCGGTGATCGCCGTCACGAGGAGCAACGCGCTCCTGATCTGAAGTCCCGGCGTCCACAACGCGGCCATGAGGTCCCCTCGCGCGCCCAGCCACCACACGGCGGCCACTGCGGCGGCAAGCGTGGCGGCCGTCCACACCGCGAGGCGGACCGGCACAGGTGCCAGGCGCGAGACCGGCGCTACGTCCGCTGCGAGTCTCTGCACGAGCTCGTCAGTCTGCACGGCCCCACTCCTCAATCTGTCGCCGGAGGGCGCGATACCCTCGGTGCGCGGTCACTTTGACATTCGACTCGGTCATGCCGAGCTGGACGGCGATATCCCTCACGCTCTTGTCCTGGAACTTCAACAACTCCACTACCTGCCGCTGCTGGGCCGGCAGCCCCGCCACTGCCTTACGGACGTCCTGCAGAATCAGATCACGCTCCTGTCGTGGGCGGGAGCCCGGTTCCATCCGTGACGCATCGGGCTGCACTTCGCGGAGCAGCATCCGCTTCTTGCGTCGCAGGGCGTCGATCAGTCGGTTCTGGGCGATGGCGTACATCCACGGCGCGAAGGGGCGGGCGGGATCGTACGTGTGACGCGCCCGGTGGATCGCCATCAGACACTCCTGCACCACGTCGTCGGCCCACGCGACATCGCCGACGCGCCGGCGCACGTAGCCGCGGACGAGCGACGCCACACGCGACAGCAGGTCCTCGTAGGCCTCGCGGTCGCCGCCCTGCGCCTGTCCCATCAGGCGCCCCAGGTCCTGTTCTTGCTCCGGGGTCATGCGCCGGTCATCTCGTCCCCTCGTTCACCATTACGGCAGTGGGGACCTGCCGGTTACGCGATCAGGCCACATGGTCAGGAGCCCGAGCATGAGCTGATTTGATTTCGACAGCACTTGCTGAGCACCCTACCATTCTCCTTTTCGACTTTAAGGGAGTTGTGAGGCCATGTGGGTGCACCTGTGCACCCGCTACGCTCCAGGCACTTGTTGGCCGTGCGTCGGTTAGGCGTGCCAGCGCCAGAGGGTCAGACTTCCTGCCGGCATGCGTCCATTGCACGGAAGATCGCGCCTGAAGTGTCATCCAGTTTTATGCCAGCATCGACGGTTTCTGTGGGTTCTATGGATTCGATAGGCCAGCAAATACGAATGATTTCGATATGTGATGTCGCGTAACGGTCCGAATCCCACCCTCTCCGCCAATACCCGATCCTTTCTTTTCAACAACTTAGCTGAGCGTAGTGGGTTCTCGCGGGCGATTGCGGGCAAGGCCGCCGAAGATCGCCTCGATTGTCGCCTCTCTGCCGTACGAAAAC
>CAZNOC010000362.1:0-3988 GCA_964574545.1 uncultured Bifidobacteriaceae bacterium
CGATGCCCTCGGGCGCCTGCAGCCCGGCGCGCGGCGGCCGGAGCTCGACCGACACGACGTGGCCAGGCGAGTCCTTGAGCAGTGAAAGGTAGGAAACCACTCGGATCTGGAAATTATACACCGCCGATCACGGACGAACACGAAGGCCACGACGAGACGAAGGACGCACGAAGCAACGTCTTGAGTTCAAGGATCCAGTCCGGCCCGGATCCTTGAGGAGAGCCCTCTTCGTGCGTCTTCGTGGCCTTCGCGACCTTCGTGTTTGTACGTGATCAGCGCTGCGACGACGTGTCCCGCGGACCGGCGTTCTTGGCATGGGCGTCGGCCCAGGCGAGCATCTCGTGGACGGTGTGGAGCACCGACTCCCGCGCGACGTATCCGTGCGACTCGTGCGGCAGCGTGACGTAGCGGACGGTCGCGCCGTGGCCCTTGAGCGCCATGTACATCCGTTCCGACTGGATCGGGAACGTCCCGCTGTTGTTGTCGGCCTCGCCATGGATCAGGAGCACCGGCGCCTTGATCTTGTGCGCGTGGAAGAACGGCGACATCCGCCCGTAGATCTCCGGCACCTCCCAGAACGTGCGCTGCTCGTTCTGGAACCCGAACGGGGTCAGGGTGCGATTGTAGGCGCCGCTTCGGGCAAGGCCCGCCCGGAAGAGATCGGAGTGGGCCAGCAGGTTCGCGGTCATGAAGGCGCCGTAGCTGTGGCCACCGGCCACCACCCGGTCGCGATCGCCGACACCCATCTCGACGACCTTGTCCACGGCCGCGCGCGCGCTCGCGACGAGCTGCTCGACATAGGTGTCGTTGGCGGTCTCGCCGGCGCCGACAATCGGCATGGCCGGATCGTCGAGGATCGCGTACCCCTGGGTCAGGAAGAGCATGTGCGAGGCGCCGCTCACGAGCGTGAAGCGATCCGGCGAGCCCTGCACCTGGCTGGCGGCGGCCGGATCGACGAACTCGCGCGGATACGCCCAGAAGAGCACGGGGAGCCGGCCCTGATCGGGCGTCCAGCCGGGCGGCGTGTAGAGCGTGGCCGACAGCTGGACGCCGTCAGGCCGCGCGTAGGTGATGAGCTGCTTCTGCACACCCTGAAGCGCCGGCGCGGGATCCTGGTACGTCGTCAACGCTCGGCGGTCGCCGGTGCTGGTGCGCGCCATCACGTTCGGGGGCGACGTCTTCGTCTCGTGCCGCGTCACGAACGACGACCCGTCGTCCGCGAGGAGCGCCAGCACCGGCTCGTAGCTGCCCGGTGCGGTGTGGAAGATCCGCTCGGCCGCCATGGTCCGGAGGTTGAGGCGGTCGAGGAACGGCCGCTCGCCCTCCGCCGAGGCGCCGGCGCCCGTGAGGAAGATGTCGTCTCCAAGCTGGCGGATCGCCGCCACATTCGAGCCGCGCATGCGGCGCACGGGAGTACCGGGGTCGCGGTAGCGATCCTCCGCGCTGCGGTCCCAGAGCACCCGGAGTGCGGCCCCCGGCGCGTCCATCACCCACGTGCGCGTCCACCGGCGCCGACGGTCGTAGTCGCTCAGCAGGGCGAGGCCCGCTTCGGTCCACGCCAGATCACGGAAGCGATGTTCCGTGCGGGCGAGTTCGACGGCCTCGGTGGTAAAGGGCGCGGCGAGCGTGAGCACGCGATCGCGATGCGGCACGGAGGCCGCGGGGTCGCCGCCGTCGAGGGCTTCGACCCAGGCGAGTGTCGCGTGCTCCATGGGATGCCAACGGAATGCACGCGGCCCGGGCAGCACGCCGTTGTTCGGCACGGTATCGGCCAGCGGCAGATCTGCCACAAGCTTGACCGTCGTGCCCTTGCGGTCGAGGATTTCCGAGGTTTGCGGGAAATCCCGATACGGGACCAGCCACGAGAAGGGCCGCTTCAGCCGCGTGACGAGCACGAACTCGCCGTTCGGTGAGGGGTCGAAGTTGCTGAAGAGGCCGGGGCGCCCCAGAGGCGCGCGTGCGCCGGTCGTGGCATCGACAAGCGCGAGCTGGCTCGTCGCGTAGTACTCGAAGACAGCCTCGTCGTGCGCGCTGGCCAGCAGATCCTGATAGGTCCGCACCGGCGCCGTTTGGCCGAGGGCCTCCTGGATGTTCGGACCCGACGGCACCGCGGGCGCGACGGGTGGCGCGCCGCGACTTGTGAGCGTGAACGCGCACACGAGCGACGCGCCGTCGCCCACCCACCCGCACGGCGTGCCGAACACGGCGTTGAGCTGCGCGACGGTCACAGACTTCGCCTGCCCCGTGGCGGTGTCGCCCACCCAGAGTTCGATGCCGGTCTCACGTGTCTGCGTGTACGCGAAGCGGACGCCGTCGGGCGAGAAGCCGATCCACGACAACCGCGGGTTGTCGGGCAGCGTCACGACGCGTTCGTCACCCGACGTCACCCCCTTGAGGGCGATCGAGCGGAAGTACTGCGCGCGGTGCGGACCGTTGGTGTCCGGGTGGATTCGCAGGCCGGCGAGCCGGAGCATGGGCTGCGCCAGTTCGGCGACAGGCGGCATGCTCGCGCGCTCGAGCAGCGCGATGGCGTCACCCGAGGGGCTGACGAACACCTGCGGCGGCGGCGGCGCGTCGAGGATGTCCACGATGACTTGGGGCGGAAGCTGGTAGGCAGGACCCCCCTGCGGCGCCTGCGCGGCAGGCCAGGTGGTGGCCGAGACAAGGGCGACGCCGACAATCCACAGGCGCATCGCACGCATGGCAGAGCTCCTTCGTTGTGAGGACGGAAGGGAAACAGGGGAAGTGTAACTCAACCACTCCCACATGCGTGGGAGGCCTACGTCGTCGCCCCGCCGCAACTGCTGCCCGCGCCGGCCGTACAGCCGTAGCAGTGCGGGCCGGTGACGATGGCGCGCTGGTCGAGGCGCGCGGTGTCGGTCAGGTCGAAGATGGTCTGCGGGGCCGACGGCTCGACCGGAAGGTCGAGCATCTGGTTGAAGTCGCAGTCGAAGAGCCGCCCGTCCCACCCGACGCTGAGCGTGTACCGGCACATCAGGCCCTCCACCGTCCCCGGGTTGAAGGACTGCACGAGCTTCGCCATGTAGGCGGCGAGGTTGCCGGACTGCTCGAGCCACTCCAGGTAGCGGCTGATTGGCATGTTGGTGATCGTGTAGAGCGCGTTGAAGTCGATGTCGTACCGCCGTTTCAGCTCGCGCTTCCAGTCGCGTTCGAGCGCGGCCTGGCCGGCGGGCAGGAATGCCCCAACTGGATTCGTCACAAGGTTGAGCACGAGGCCTGAGCCGTCGCGTCCGTAGCCGAGCGCGTTGAACGCGCGCAGTGCCTGGATCGACTGCTCGAACACGCCGTCGCCGCGCTGGCGATCGGTCTGGCCCGCCGCGTACGACGGAAGTGAGGCAATCACCTCGGCACCATGCTCCGCCAGGAACGCCGGCAGCCCGGCGTAGTTCGGCAGGGTGGTGATGGTGAGGTTGCAGCGGTCGATGACGCGGCGCCCGAGAGCGCGGGCGCGCACGACGAGATCGCGGAAGCGCGGATGGAGCTCCGGCGCACCGCCGGTGATGTCGAGAGTGGGAATCGTCGTGGCTGCGAGAACATCGAGACAGGCCTCGACGACCGCATCGCTCATCACCTCGGTCCGGTCCGGCCCGGCGTCCACGTGGCAGTGATGGCACGCCTGGTTGCAGCGCTTGCCGACGTTGATCTGCAGGATGGTCGTGCCCGAGGGGATCAGGGGGGAATGGCCCGCCGACGCCACCGCCTCGTCGAACGGCCGGGCCAGCGGCAGGGCCTCGAGGGCCGCGCGCTGCGCTCCAGGCGCCGCCAGCGGCGAGCGGGAATTCAGAAGGGTCGCCAACGCCATTTCAGATCCCGGTCCTCAGACGATGGATGGATCGACGCCACTGAGCCCCACCGCCCACCACCCACTACCCACCACCCACTACCCACTACCCACTACCCACCACCCACCCTTTCACATCGACAGCTTCTCCACCTTGTTGCGCATCTGGACGCCGTGGACCAGCGA
>CAZNOC010000363.1:0-3978 GCA_964574545.1 uncultured Bifidobacteriaceae bacterium
CGCTGGATCGGCTGCGACATCAACAAGGGCGCCATTCAGACGACCGTGAAGCGGCTGCAGTCGATCATGGATGATCAGACGGTCGAGCTCGGGAAGGGACCTCGCGCAACGCAGGGGTCGCTGCTGGCGGAGGACGAGGCCCCCGCCGAGCCTGGCCCCGCCCAGCTCGCGTTCTCGACTTGGCGGGTGAACGACTACGACTTGCAGATCCAGCACAACGAGGCCGTCGCGCTGGCCTGCGAGCACTTGGGCGTGCAGCGCACGCGCACGGACCGCTACTTCGACGGCACGCTGGGGAAGAAGCTGGTGAAGGTGGTGCCCTTCACACACCCGCTGTCGCCGCTGGACGTCGAGGAGCTGAAGCGGGAGCTGGCCAGCCGTCCTGACGAGGACCGCGACGTGACGATGGTGTGCCTGGGGCTCGAGCTCGGCGGCAGGACCGCCATCGACGAGTGGAACCAGCACCGCCGTGGCAAGGGCGCCGTGAACCGGATCGAGGTGGTCGAGCTGCGGAGCGACCCGAAGTACGGCGGCTTTCTCGCGCACACCCCCGCCAGCGCGAGCGTATCCGTCACGCGCCGCGCCGGGCGCATCGTCGTGGACATCGAGGACTTTGCCTCGCCGTCCATCGTCGAGCGCCTGCGCCAGCAGGCCGGTGTGCTGCAACCGCGGATCGATGACTGGCGCGCCATGGTCGACAGCGTGATGGTCGACACGGCCTACGACGGTGCCGTCCTCAATGTCGTCCTGGCCGATGTGCCGGAACGGAAGACCGACTTCGTCGAGGGCCGTTACGACCTCCCCGCCCCGGAAGGCCCCACCACCGTGGCCGTCAGGATCACCGACATGCTCGGCGAGGAGGTGCTGGTCACGACAGACGTGTGAGGCCCCGCCGACGACGGCAATAGCTAGAAAACAACGTTGATATCGGGAGAAAACGAGCGAGAACAGTTACAAGCTAAGTGATTTGTTGTCAATACTTTAATTGACATTGATCGCGACATGAGCCGGAAATAGAATTGCGGTGTGTCGCAAATCATCCGATATCAAACCCCCTCGAACTGGATCAGTTACAAGCCCGACCGTATCCTCCAGGCGCTGACAGACGCCAAGGGCGCCGTCTACGCGCTGACGACGATGCCGTTTCAGCGGGCATGGGTCGAGCGCCTCCAGCAGCTCCAGTTGAAGATGGAGGTGGCGGGCACGTCGCGAATCGAAGGGGCGGAGTTCACGGAGGGCGAGCTGGACGCGGCCTTGTCGGAGAGCCCGGCCGACGCGTTCACGCGTTCGCAGCGGCAGGCACGCGCTGCCCTCCAGACCTACCGTTGGATCGCGGACCTCCCGTCCGACTGGCCCGTCAACGAGGAGTTGATCCTGGGACTCCATCGCCGGCTTGTGACCGGGTGTGACGACGACCATTGCCAGCCAGGCGCGCTGCGTGGCCCCGACTACAATGTGACCTTCGGGGTTCCTCCACATCGGGGCATTGAAGGAGGGGAGTCCTGCGAGGCGGCGTTCCAGACGTTCATCACGGCCCTGCGAACGACGTTTGCCGAGCACGATCCTCTAGTTCAGGCTCTCGCCGCCCACTACCATCTCGCGGCGATGCATCCGTTCGAGGACGGCAACGGACGCACGGGGAGGGCCATGGAGGCGCTACTCCTGCAGCGTGCGGGACTGCGCGACAGCGCCTTCGTGGCCATGTCGAACTACTACTATGACAACAAGCCCCACTACCTCGGCGTGCTGGCAGAGGTCCGGCGCGACGGTCACGACCTGACGGCGTTCCTGGTCTTCGGCCTGAAGGGGATCGCTCAGCAGTGCCGGCGCCTGTTCGAGGAGATCCGGCGCGAGATGCAGAAGGCGCTCTTTCGCGACACGATGCACTCGCTGTTCGCACGACTGAAGAGTAAGCGGAAGCGCGTCATGGGCAAGCGCCAGATCGCGCTGGCGCAGGTCCTGCTCAACGACGGGCCAACTGATCTACCCGCGCTCTGGGGAAGAGTCCGGGGTGAAGCGTATACGGGGCTGAAGGCCCCGTGGGCCGCCTACATTCGAGACCTTTCCGGCTTGGCCGGACTGCGAGCCATCGAGATCACACGAGTACCATCCCAAGCGGAACCTAACCGGTATATGATCTCGCCCCGCCTCGATTGGCCAGCAGAAATCACCGAAGGCGCGTTCTACGAGTGGGTCCAGAAGCTCCCTAAGAGCAAGTCATACGCGTTTCTTCAGACGCCGGAAGCCTGAATAGCGTGCTTCGTGTCGTCTTCGTGGCCTTCGCGATCTTCGTGTTTGTACGTGTCAGCGCGACAGCCAGTACGTCAACTTCACCGTCAGCCGCTGGTCGCGCACGGCGAACCCCCGCAGGCCCGTGCCGCGTGGGAGTCCGTCCGGCCCGAGACGCTCGGTGTCCCAGCCGTTGTTGTAGACCACGTAGAGATCGCTGCCGGGGCGGTAGACGTACCAGAAGAGCAGGTTGAGGTTCGACGTGCGGCGCTCGTCGTTGTACTGGAAGAATGCCTTCCAGTAGATGTTCGGCGAGAACGAGTGGCTCACTCGGACGTTCAGCACGTTGGCCGTGTGTGTGTCGCGGCCCGGGAACGTGACGCGGTTCAGCGTGTAGTTCGGTTCGAACAGCAGCGTCTTGCCGAGCAGGAAGCTCAAGTTGGATCGGAGCGTCTGCCGCTCGCCGCCGTAGTAGCCGCCGACTTCCAGGGTCGAGCCGCCGTACACCCGCCGCGACTGATTCGTGCTGAACCCGAGCGACGCCGTGTCCCATTCGTACTCGCCAGGCGCGACGACCGCCCCGGCCGTCGGGAACGCCGCCATCGGCGCGTCGTACTCGCGCGTGACGCTCGCCCGCACGTTCGACGAGTCCTGACGCTGCAGTACCGTCTCGAGGGCGTAGGTCCGCGACTCCACGCGCCCGGCGTGGTTCTCGAAGTACTCCGCGGAGCCCTCCACCTGCAATTGCCGGACGCCGGACCAGCGGGGACGTGGGGTCCAGCCCGCCGTCGCGCGCGTGTGCCGCACATCGATCCTCGGCACGAATCCCATCTCCGCGTTGAAGCGCTCGCCGATGTCGGTATAGGTCGCGCCGTACTTGAAGCGATCGCTCTGCCACAGGATGTCGGCGACACCGGCGAGGCTGCTGCCGGATGCCGCCTCGCTACTGGGTACCTCTGATGGTGTCGTCGCCGCCAGCAGGCCCGTCACCGACAGGTACCTGCCGAACAGGAACCCGCCATCGATGCCGACGCTGCGGTTGTAGTCGCTCGTGCCCCCCTGGCTGTTGAGCAGAATGGCGCCGACCGACGAGCGAGACAGCACGCTTCGCTTGACGCGGATGGCCGTGAAGTTCGCCCCCGGCCCCGCATCCGCATCGTCAGTGGTGATGTTGATGACGCCAAGCGCGTAGGGTCCGGCGCGCCCCGTGATCTTGCCGCCCCCGATGAGCGGCACCTCCACTCCGTCCACCAGACCGATACGGCGGCTGTAGAAAAGCGACAGCAATCCTGGCCCCGTGGACGCGCTCGAACCGCCCGTGGCCGTGGCACGGCCGTAATCGAAGATGGCCGCGCTCTCGGTGAAGAACTGGCGTTTCTCCGGGAAGAACAGCGAGAAGCGCGTGGTGTTGACGACCTCCTGATCGGCCTCCACCTGGGCGAAGTCCGTGTTGTAGGTGAGGTCGGCGGTGAGCTCGCCCGTGAGGCCGACACGCAGGTCGAACCCGACATCGGCCGCACCCGTCGTGGGCAGGCCAGCGGCGACATCACGAGTCACGATGGGCGTCACGAATGGCACGAACTCGAGCCGCCGGCGCGAGCGCAGATCGTAGAGGCCCGCGATGTGCCCGGCGTTGCCCATGCGCAGCATGCCGGTGAGCCCCCACTCGCGGGGGAACGGGACCCAGTAGGCGTCCTCGTTCTTGCGCCTGATGACCCGGGAGATGTTGAGCCCCCAGCGGGACTCGCC
>CAZNOC010000364.1:0-3960 GCA_964574545.1 uncultured Bifidobacteriaceae bacterium
TCCTCCATCGCCGCGACCGGCGCGTTGGAGCTGGTGGCGACGACCGTGAAGCCGGACGGCGGCGCAGCCACGAAGTCACCGTGGCTGGCCCAGACACGAAGGGACGCCGGCAACGCCCGGAACAGCCGGGAGGGCGCGCCGTCCACCGCGTGGACGTCGGCATGTCCGTATTCCCGGTGTGGGGCGCTCCCCACCTCGCCCCCGAGGACGTCGGTCATCAACTGCATGCCGTAGCAGATGCCGAGCATCGGGACGCCCAGTGCGAAGACGCCGGGATCCGGCCGGGGCGAATCCTCGTCGGAAACACTACGCGGTCCTCCGGACAGGATGACGCCCACGGGCCGCTTCGCCTCAATCTGCGACAGGGGCGTGTTGAACGGCAGCACCTCGCAGTACACCGAGAGTTCGCGCAGACGCCGCGCGATCAGCTGCGTGAACTGCGAGCCGAAGTCGAGAACCAGAATCGTTTGATGGGCCACTGAGCAACCGCGGGGATTTGAGGGGTGACGCGTCCCGACACCGTAGCGGGAAGACGCTATTATAGCGGGGTGTCCTCGACACGCACCACCAGATGTAGGGTCTTGGCTCTGGGCGCTGCGGCGCTGAGCCTGCTCCTGGTGGCGCGGGTCGCGGCCCAGCCCGCCCCGGAGGGCGTGGCGAGCCTGCTGACATCCGGGCATCTCGATCCACGGTGGAGCACCGGGCTCGACGCCCCGCTCGCCGTCCCGCCCGCCTTCGATGCCCAGACGGCCTATCTCGCCCTCAGAGGGGGCCGGTTGGTCGCGGTCGACCTGGGCGGCGGCATCGAACGCTGGTCGAGGGATCTGGTGAGCGACGTGAGGCCGGCCACGGGCGGCGGGCTCGTGTTCGTCGCCGGAGGCGGCGGCCTCGCGGCCCTCGATCCCCTGACCGGCGAGACCCGCTGGCAGAACACCGTCACCGGGCCCGTCGCGGCGCCGCTGCACTGGGACACCGGCTGGCTGATCGTATCGCTCGAGAACGGCGACCTGCTGGCCTACCGTGCCAGCGATGGCACCTTGCTCTGGCGCCAGCCGCTCGGGGCGCCGCTGTCCACGCTCCCGGCCCCGGCGCTCGATCGGCTCTACCTCGGGCTGACCGATGGGCGCATCCTCGCCGTCGAGCTGGCCTCGGGCGCGGAAGTCTGGACGAGGCACGTCGATGGCGCAGCGAGCGGCCTGCTGGCGCTCGACGAGCAGCTCGTGGCCGGTACGACGGCGCGGGCCATCCTCAGCTACGACTTGCGGAGCGCGCGTCAGAAGTGGCGGTGGCGGCTCGGCGCAGGGGTGCTCGGGGCGCCGTCGGCGGATGGCGATCGGATCTTCCTCACGACCCTGGACAACACGGTACGGGCGCTCCACCGCCGCAACGGCCACCTGGCCTGGCGGCAGGGACTGCCCTCACGGCCGGCGGGACCGCCGTTGCTGATCGACGGGCACGTGATCGTGCCGCTGCTCTCGACCGAAATGCAGGGGTACGACGCGGTGTCGGGACGACCGGCGTTCCAGGTGACGGCGGCCGGGGAGGCGGGCGCGAGCCCGCACGTGAGGCCTCACGCACGCGCGACGGGAGCGCGGCTCATCACGATCACGCTGGACGGCCGGATCCAGGCATTCGGTCCGCGCATCGAGCCGGCCCTGGCGCCGCTCGACGCGCTGCCCGGGAATCCGGTCGCCGGGGAAGCCCCTGCTGATCCCGACCCACCGGGTCAGGCGCCGCCCTCGCCGTAGCGATCGATCGCCGCGGCCAGCCGGGCGACGCCCTCACGGATGTCCGCGGGTGTCGGCGCCGAGAACGACAGTCGTACGTGGTGCGCGCCGGCGCCGTCCACGTGGAAGGCCGTGCCGGAAACGAAGCTCACCTTCTGTTCGAGCGCCAGCGGGAACAGGCGATCCGCATGGAGCCCGTCGTTCAGGTGCACCCACAGGAAGAAGCCGCCCCTCGGGCGGTGCCACTGCAGCCGGCCTTCGAGGACGGCCGTCAGCGACTCCTCCATCGCCGAGCGGCGCTCCTGATACGCTCGCCGCAAACCGGGCGCAATCCGGTCCACGACACCGTCCGCCAGCGCGCGGTGCACCAGGCGTTGATCGAACACGCCGCTGCACAGGTCCGCGGCCTGCTTGGCCAACTCGACCCGAGCCGCGATGGCGGGAGGCGCCACCAGCCACGCCACGCGGAATCCCGGCACGAGCGTCTTGGAGATGCTGCCCAGGTACACGACTCGCCCGTCCTGATCGTCGGCCTTGATCGGGCGCGTGTCCGCGGCCGTCGCGCTGTCTTCGAAGTAGAGGCTGCCGTACGGATCGTCCTCGAGGATCAGCAGGTCGTGGCGCCTGGCGGCGTCGAGGAGCGTCCGACGCCGCGTCAGGCTCATCAGGAGACCCGACGGGTTCTGAAAGTTGGGCGTCAGGTAGAGGACGCGCGGGCGGCGGCCGTCACGAGTCAGCCGGCCCAGCGTGTCGTCCAACGCCTCGGGATTCATTCCCTCGTCATCCTGCGCCACCCCGATGAGCGCGGCTTGCTGGTTGTGAAAGGCCGCCACCGCTCCGCTGTACGTGGGGAGTTCGACCAGCACCACATCGCCGGGGTCCAGGAGGACACGCCCTGCCAGGTCGAGGCCCTGTTGGGACCCCGTGGTGATCACGAACTGGTCGAAGGCGGTGGAGACGCCCTGCGCCTCGAGGCGGGCCACCAGGGTCTCCACCAGGGGCCGGTATCCCCGGGTGGCGCCGTACTGCAGCACCGAAGGCTCGCGGGAGCGGAACAGGTCGCCTGCCAGCCGCTCGAGGTCCTCCCACGGGAAGAGATCCGGCGCCGGGGACCCCGCGGCGAACGAGATGAGGCCCGGCACTCGTCCCGAGAGCACACCGGCCGCCCGGATGGCCGACTCCTGAAAGTGCAGCGCGGCGCGCGACAGAAAGCGATCGGGGGACGTCATGGTGTGGGCTCCGCCGGACGCCCGGCCGGCACGCGCCGCCCACGCTGCCCCTCGCGGTAGAGGTGCAGGTAGGCGACGAGCGCCGTGAGTCCGATGAACTGAAAGACGATACCGCGCAGGAGCCAGGCGCCGGCCTGCAGGGGCAACGCGGCCAGGCCCACGATCGGCACGAACGCAATCAGCCCCAGCGCCGCCGTCGCGAGGATCGACGCGGCCGTCGTCAGGATGACCAGCGCGAACACCGCCACGAACACCCCCGCGATGTCGGCGGGGGCGGACCGGATCAGCGACGCCACACGCCGTGCCGCCCTGGCGACGCCGATGTCATCGGCAACGACGACGATCTGCACGAGCAGGTAGCCGAGGTTGACGAGCGTGATCGTCGCGAACATCGAGGTCGAGGCGACGGCGGCCACGTACGGCCAGCGATCGCTGTCTGTCCAGAAGGGCCCGAACACGATCGCGGCGTAGAGGAGGCCGGCGGCGGTGTATGCGGCAAGCAGCCACAGTCCCAGGCGAAAGAACCTCGGGAAGAACCGGCGCACTCCGTTGGTGTAGCGCTCGAGGCTGAAGCGCTCGGCTCGCCGGATGGTGGCGAGGCGCAGGGGCGGGTGCTCGATGGCGCCTGCCACCGCATCGGCATCGACCAGGACGGCGACCGTGCCGCTCTTGACGGCGAACATCAGCACCGAGGCTCCGATCATGACGACCGCGAGCGCCGTGAGGAAGGCCGCCAGCGCCAGCGGCTGCGCGAGCAGGATCGACGCGAGCGCCGGGATGACCTGCCGGACGTCCTGCTGCAGGAGCCCGGCCGGGTCCACGCCGATCAGCAGCACCACAAGCACGATTCCGCCGACCACGGGAAGCGCGACCAGCGTCTTGAAGACAGCGTCGGCCACGAACTGCACGGCGACCAGCGGCCAGTTGGCGGCCGCGATGAGCGCACCTCGTTTGAGCGTCAGCTTGAGCGCGTTGGAGCGACGCATGCGGCGGGGCTTCCTCGG
>CAZNOC010000365.1:0-3914 GCA_964574545.1 uncultured Bifidobacteriaceae bacterium
GGGTCATCGACTGGATCCTCGTGCGCATGAAGCCGGGCGAGCGCGCCCCGTTCTCGCACCTGCCGACAACCGTCCGCGGGCGCCTCGAGGTCGGCGCCGAGATCAGGAACGGCCGCGTGACGAGCCTCTACCGCCTCCACGCCGACCGCGTGACCGTGCAGGGCGGGTTCGGCGACTAACCTGCAGCCCAGCCTGGTCCGGCGCTCCTGCCACTCGTTGCCGCGCGGCGTCCACTGATGGCGTCGCCGCGGCCTCCCGCGGGATCGTGCGCTGGCCGCTCACGCCTGTGACAGGACAATGCGCGCGTCAGTGACCGGGAGCCGCGCCATGCCTGAGCCTGCCGACCGACCCTCGTGCCTCGCACGCCGGACCTTTCTTGCCGGGGTCGGCGTCGCCGCGTGGCCGTGGGCGCCACCCGCTCCAGCCGCGCAGCGCCCTCCGGCCGCCGTAGTCCCCGAGGTGCCGCCCGCGATCGCGCGGGCGTTCAACGAACCCGTGGACCGGTCGATGATCGACTGGCTGAACCTGCCGTCCGCCTCCCGGGTACTCGATGCGGGCTGCGGCCGCGGCGATCATCTGCACCAGTTCGCACGCGTCGTCGACGAGGGCATCGTCGGCCTCGACATCGCCGCGACGGCGCTCGCGACGGCGCGGCGCGAACTGGCAGAGGCGCCACGCGCGCGCCGGATCACGCTAAGGCAGGGCGACGTCAACGCGCTGCCGTTCGCCGACCGCGCGTTCACGTTGTCCTGGGCGAGCCACCTGCTTCACTTTCAGCCGGACCCGGTGGCCTCGGCGCGGGAACTCGCGCGGGTCACCGCGCCTGGCGGGCGCGTCGTCATTCGCGAGAACTTCTCCTTGCGCGTGATGTTGCCCCGCGACCCAGGTGTCGGGCGTCCCGGCCTGGAATCGCGCCTCGGCGCGGCGTTCGACGCGTGGTTCGAAGAGGATCGACTGGCTCGGGGACGGGTGCCGTTCGGGTGGCGCGCCGTCCTGGCGCGTGCCGGGATGCTGGGAGTGCGGACGCGGTCGTTCCTCCACGAAGTCGAGGCGCCGTTCACGGCCGACCAGCGCCGCGTCCTGCACGCGCAACTGGCCCGCCGCGACAGCGACCGCCTGACCGACGACGACCGCCGTACCCTGGCCGGGTTGCTGGACGAGCAGGGGCCCGACTTCTTCCTGAACCGGATCGACGTTCACTTCGTGGCGGTGTCCACGCTGTATGTCGGCACGGTTCCCGAGGAACGCGCATGATCAGGCTCGTGAGATCAGGCGTGTGTCGGTTCCCCGCCGCACGCCGGGCCTGGCTCGCCGTCGCCACTCTTCTCGCCCTGCCGGCGCTGGCCGCGTCTCAGCCGGCCGATGCCTCGCTGATCGGCGAGGCGCCCTGCACGATCGGCTCCACGAGCTACGACGAGTACATCGACTTCCTGTCGTCACGCCCGCCCGGTGAGCCGCGCGACACGCCATTCGACGCGGCCGTCTTCCGCCGCAACCATCCGCGCGAGTGGTTCGACGCGCTGAAGGAGGGAAAGGGCGTCCGCTGGCCCGCTGACGCGGAAGCATCGGGTCGCGGGCGGACGGCCTCTGGACGACCATACGACCGATCTCAACGGAGCGCGTAGAGATACGCGGCGATATCGCGCGCATCCCGGTCCGTCAGGTGGAGGGCGGGCATGGCCGACAGAGGCTCGAGCGCCTGCGGATTCTTCAGCCACAGCATCATGTGTGCGGGTGTGTTCGAGAGCACCCCGCCGACATAGGCACGGCTGCCGATGCCGTTCAGCGGCGGGCCGACGAGCGCATCGGCGCCGGTCGCGCCACGTGGCACGTCTGGCAGCCGTACTGCCGGATGGCCATGCGGCCGCGGTCCACATCGCCCCTCGTGATCGCCTGGGCCTGCGGGAACGCTCCGGCCGGAACGGCAGAGCTGCCGAGTGCGCCGCACCAGCGTGGGCGGGGTCGCGGGCGAATGCCGGACCCGGGAGGTCCGGAATGGCGACTAGAGAACGGTGCAGATGAGACTCGTCAGAGTCCGACTCTGCGGCCGGCCATCCCCGGGAGGCGTGCGGCGATCGCCGGCGTTCGGCTCAGCGCGACGCCCGCCAGCGACCCAGGCCGAAGACGAGGCCCACCATGCCGAGCAGCCCCCCCAGTCGCCCGAGCACTCGCCCAAGTCCCGCCCCGTCGGGCTCCGGCGCGAACTCGAACGAGGGCAGCCGTTCGTAGTCGACAGCCGTCATCGGGGTGCGAGCGAACAGGCGGGGGTAGAAGAACGCGCGCCACGCGTCGTGAAACGAGGCGACCGCCGTCATGAACCGCTGGAATTCGCGCGGGCTCGTCCCTGACAGGTCGTGAAGGCTGGCCTGCGCCAGCAGCGCGGGCGAGATCCAGCGCCATTGGTCCACGAGCGCCTGCTGCGCGGCGGCCTGCGCGTCGTGCGCGTCGTACAGCGGCTGCAACTCGGCGTCACGCACGATCTGCGACGCGTAGAAGCCCGGCGCCCAGTCCGTCTGGTCGAACGTGGCCGGCCGCTGCTCGGGATGGCGCCGGTAGTGCGCCTCGAGAATGTCGGCGAGTTGCGGACCCATCTCGCGGCGCAGCTCTCGTCCGCGTTCGTGCACGACGAGACGCGGCGGCGCCGGATGGAGCGCCGCGGCCGCGAGCGCGAGCACGGCTGGTACGACGATGACCAGGAGCATCCAGAGCGCCGTCAGCCGGACCGCGTTGGCCGCCGAGCTGCCACCGAACAGGTTCACGCACGCGGCCAGCCCGATCCAGAAGACGCCGTAAGCGAACGCCGTGGCCGTCCACAGCCCCGCGCGACCCATCAGGGAGGACGACCACGCCTCCGGTGGCGCGAGCAGCACGCCCGCGCCCACGATCGTGACGACGATGACGCCGAGCCAGACGGCGCGCACGAGCACCTTGGCGGTGACGACCGCGCCGAGCGTGAGCGGCTGCGCCAGCAGCAGCGGCAGCGTGCCCGCCTCGCGCTCGGACGACAGGAGGTCGAAGCTGAGCGCCAGTGTGATCAGCGGGAGCAGCACGATCGCCACGTACGCCAGATCGAAGCGGCCCAGCGCCAGGTGCAGCGGGTGCTCGATCTCGTCCTCGAACATCCACGCCTCACGGCTGAGCGTGCCCACCTTCAGGTAGGAGGGCAGCAGATCCCGCTGACCGATGGACCAGGCCGTCAGCGGTGCCAGCGGCCACGCGGCAAAGCGGTTGCCGAGGAACTCGCCGACCCAGGCGGTCCGGGTGGGATCGCGAAATCGCGCGGCGGTCGCCCGGCCCGCTTCGATGTCGAGGACCTCCGCCCGCATCGCCTCGAGGCGGGTCGTCTCATCGGCCGCCGTGGCGGCGATGCGCTCCGTGGCGGTCGCCGTCCAGCGGGCGCCGTTGGTCGCCGCATACGCGGCGGCCACCGCGACGACGATCAGCGCGCCGACCGCGAGTGGCCCGGCGTGGAGCATCCGCCATTCGTGCGCCACCATGCGTCCCAAGGGCATCATGCGTCCACCTGCAGCCGTCTGAGTGAGAGCGCCGCCACCAGCAGGGCCGCGACGAGCCAGATGGCCAACCCCGCCGCGGCGCCTCGGGCTTCCCACAAGGCAGCGCCAAGCCCGGGCGGCGTGTAGGAGAAGGGGGGGAGCAATGCCCAGACGTCGCGATCGGCCATTCGGTTGAGTGTCTGGGTGCCGATGTAGCCTTCGTCCACCTCGCCGAGTTCGTGGCGCACCGCGTCGTTCATCAGGCGCACCATCAGTCGGCGGTATTCCTCGGCCGCATCTCCGAAGTGGCGCTCGTGGGCGTGATCGGTGCCCGAGACGGCCATCGAGAGCAGCCGCACGGACTGGAGCGGGGAGAAGAGCGACGACCACTGGTGCAGCCGGGTCTGCGCGTCCATCCGG
>CAZNOC010000366.1:0-3898 GCA_964574545.1 uncultured Bifidobacteriaceae bacterium
GCTCTCCAATGCGCACGGAGCCTTCGTGCGCCTCGTTGATCACGACGGCCACGTTCGTGGCCGACTGCGCGCGGGCGTCGGGGGCGCCGCCCCAAAGGGCGAGGCCGGCCAGCACGAACCTGAGCGTTGTCGTCACGGTGCGCATCCTGTTCTCTCGGGTTGCCGGACCGCAGTTTACCTCCACGCCGTGTGCAACACCGAAGCCACGGCACGCGATCGGGCTCGCGCGTCGATTTCCGATAGTGTGCAACGCCGCGTTCGATTGATGTGACGTTTGCATCGTTCGGGCCAACAGATTGCATCCGCCGCAGAGTTGGCGGCGGCGTCCAGACGCGGACAGGCATGCACTCGGGAGCAGAAACGGGGCTTTTTCGCGTAGTTTCCGGTGCATGCGGCGGATGACGTCTCGCGCCGAAGCGGGCGAGGTGCCCGCGACCGAGAGGAAAGTCTCCTTGCGATTGACCTTTGTTGTAGCGGCGAGAGGCTGACCGACTCATGCAGCACCTCTCCCCCAGTCCTCAGCGCATGCTCGGAAGCGGCGGCGGCAGCGGGACGGCCGTCGCCCGGCCGGCGTCCCTCATCTCCGCCCTCGTTGTCGGCATCTCCCCGGGGGACGCCCGGTCGATCGCGACGGTGCTGAACGAGCGCCGGTTTCACGTGACGCTCGCCGGAACGTACGCGCAGGCCCGCGAGCGGCTCGCCGCAGGACCGCCCGCGCTGCTCATCACCGAGGTGCGGCTCGGCGAGTACAACGGCCTGCAACTCGTGCTTCATGGCAAGTCCATCCGGCCGAACATGGCGACGATCGCCCTGTCCGGCGTGGCCGACCCCGTGCTCCAGGCCGATGCCGAGTCGATGGGCGCGACGTTCGTGCCGGGGCCGGTCACGGACGAGGAGCTTGCCGCCGCCGTCTTCCGCACGATCTTCGAGCGCCGGAGCCCAGGCCAACCCGTGCGCGCCCCGTTCGAGCGCCGTACCGCCGAGCGCCGCGTCACCTCCCTTCCCAAAGACGCCGATCGCCGGCGCGCCGACCGTCGCCGCGACCTCGACTCGCTGCTCGCGATCACGCGCTGAGCGCATTCCCGGGCCTGCCTTCCGACCGACAAGAGTGTGCGTCGGACGTGCGGGGACGTGATCCGCACAGGGGGGCTCATCGGAGCCACGACGCCTATGCTCATCGAAAACGGAGAAATCATTAGGTAATTTGCGATCTATTTGAACTGGCTGGACTGGTACGTGTCTTGCCCTATGAGCCGGTATCATGAACTACCGCGCTCTCGTACCCGTTTGGGCAGCACTCATAATCGTCCTCTCCCTCGGACGGCCCGCGGCCGCCGACCACCACAACGTGACACTGGCCTGGGATCCGGCGCAGGGCGCCGTAGCCGGGTACGTTCTCTCCTACGGCACGGCGCCTGGCTCCTACTCGAAGTACGTCGATGTGGGACTGAAGACCGAGTTCGCCGTGGCGGGACTGAATTCCGGCACGACCTACTACTTCGCCGTGCGCGCCTACGACGCGAGCGGCCAGTTGAGCCCGCGTTCCGAGGAGGTCTTTGCAAAGACGCCGGGGACCATCGTTGCAGAGGACACCACGCCTGACGCCTTCGCGTTCGCCTCGGTGTCAGGGGTGGACCCGGGCACGCTCGTGACGTCGAACCCCATCACGGTGTCGGGCATCAACGCACCGGCGCCCATCGCCATCGCCGGCGGCGCCTTCAGCATCGACGGCGGCGCCTTCACGGCATCTGCGACGACGGTGACCAACGGCCAGACGGTTGCCGTGCGCCTGACGTCCGGCAGCGGCTACGAGCAGGGGGTCAGCGCCGCGCTGACGATTGGCGGCGTCTCGGCCAGCTTCAACGTGACGACGAAGGCGGCACCGGTGGAAGAGCCCACTGAGCCTGGGGATGACGTGCCTGCCGGCGACGAGCCGATCGACACCACGCCCGACAGCTTCGGGTTCGGAAGGGTGCTCGACGCGGACCTCAACACGATCGTGACCTCGCGTTCGGCCACGATCACCGGTATCAACGCACCAGCACTGATTGAGATCAGTCGCGGCACGTTCAGCATCGACGGCGGCCCGTTCACGGCGGGTCCGGCCACGGTGACCAACGGCCAGACGGTGGTCGTGCAGGTGACTTCGTCGAGCAGCTACGATGTGGAGGTCAAGGGCAGGGTCACGGTTGGTGGGGTCCTCGGCGTCTTCCGCGTCAAGACAGCTGCCGGGCCACCTGCCGATACAACGCCCGACGCCTTTACGTTCGTTCCGGTGAGCGGCGTAAGCCCGAACACGGTGCAGACGTCGAACCCCGTCGTGGTATCCGGCATCAACAAGCCCTCGCCCATCGCCATCACGGCGGGCGCGTTCAGCATCGACGGCGGCGCCTTCACGGCCAGCCCGGCGATGGTGACCAACGGCCAGACGGTCGTCGTGCAGCTCACCTCGGCGAGCGGCTACGAGCAGTTGGTCAGCGCCGTGCTGACGATTGGCGGCGTCTCGGCCAGCTTCGAGGTGACCACCGAGGTGGAGCCCGACTTCACACCCGACGCGTTCGCGTTCGGCGCGGTGACGGACGTGAGTCTGGACACGGTGGTGACCTCGAACGCCATCGTCGTCTCGGGCATCAACGTGCCGGCGCCGATGGCCCTCTCCGCGGGCGCCGTCAGCGTGGACGGCGGCCCGTTTGCAGCCGCCCCCGCGACGGTGACCAACGGCCAGACGGTTGTGCTGCAGCTCACCTCGGCAAGCGGCCACGAGCAGTCGGTCAGCGCCGTGCTGACGATTGGCGGCGTCTCCGCCAGCTTCAGGGTGACCACCGAGGCGGCGCCCGTCCCCGACGAGCCCGTGGACACCACGCCCGACAGCTTCGGCTTCGGGAGAGTGATGGACGCGAGCCTGAACACCGTGTACACGTCGCGAGCCGCCACTATCACGGGCATCAACACACCGACGCCGATCGTCATCGACAGAGGTGCCTACAGCATCGACAACGGCCCCTTCGTGTCGGGCTCGTCCACGGTCACCAACGGCCAGACGGTTGTGGTGCAGCTGGCCTCAGCGGACACCTACGCGAAGGAGCTCAAGGCGAGGGTCACGATCGGCGGCGTTCGCGGGGTCTTCCGCGTCAAGACGGCTGCGGCGCCCGACGGCACGCCCGAGGCGCCCGAGGCGCCGGCGGAGTCCGAGGCTCCGGTTGAACTGCCTGAGGCCCCGGCCGGTCTCGTCTCGTCGGTCCGCGACGGCCGCACGATCGAGCTGGCGTGGGACGCTTCTGAGAGCCACGCGGCCGGCTTCCGCATCGAGGTCGGCAGCGCGCCTGGCCTCGCCGACGTGAGCAGCTTCACGACGGGCCGGACCTCGCGGTTCGCCCTGAGCGACCTGGCGCCCGGCACCTACGTCCTGCGCGTGCGGGGCGTGGTCGAGGGCGGCATCGGCGACGCGTCGGACGAGGTCACGGTGACGGTCGAAGGCGCGGCGCCCGGAGCGCCGGGCATGCCTGCCGACTTCCACTACCAGGTGCAGGGCGCGTCGGTCATCTTCAGCTGGACCGCGCCGGCCGAAGGCGGCGTGCCGACCCGCTACACGGTCGAGGCGACGGATGCCGACGGCAACCCGCTCGCCACGATCGACACCGGCAACACGATGACGATGCTGCTGCACGACGCGGGCGGATCGGGCGTCTACGTGGCACGCGTGCGGGCGGCGAACTCGTCGGGCGCCGGCCCGGCCTCGCTCCCCATCACGGTGGTCATTCCGTAACGGACGGGACGGAGAACGGACGAAAAACGGCTCCTGGCTTCGCGCCCGGAGCCGTTTTCGCTGTACGCGGTTCGCGGTTCGCGATTCGCGATTCGCTATTCGCTATTCGCCGGTTGCCGGTGGCGGAGTCGC
>CAZNOC010000367.1:0-3882 GCA_964574545.1 uncultured Bifidobacteriaceae bacterium
TAGGAAAGTTTTAGGGTTCCATAGGGTTTCGTCAGGGTGCGACCGCCCCCCGACTTCCGTCTCCCTCCTTGCACGCCGGCACCGGCTCGTATCGGGTCGGGCGGCTTCACAAGGAGTTGGTTCCAATGGCACGACAGACACTGACCACCGGCCTGCTGGCCATGGGCTTCGTCGCCCTCTCCGGGGCGTTGACCTGGCAGGCGGTGAACGCCGCGCCTGCCCCCGAGCGGCCGGCCGTCGAAATCGACGCCGCGGCCGTCGAGCGGGGCGCATATCTCGTGAACACCAAGGGCTGCCACGACTGCCACACGCCATGGGTCATGGGACCGCGCGGGCCGGAGCCCGACATGTCGCGGGCGCTCACGGGCCACCCCGCCGACATGGTGATGCCACCGCCACCGGCGCTGCCTCCGGGACCATGGGTGTGGCTTGGCGCCGCCACGAACACGGCGTTTGCGGGCCCCTGGGGTGTCAGCTTCACGGCGAACCTGACGCCCGACAAGGAAACCGGCCTTGGCAACTGGACGGCCGACACCTTCATCGCGATGCTCAAGACGGGGCGGCATGAAGGGAAGGGGAGGCCCGTGCTGCCGCCGATGCCGGTGCAGGTCTACGCGCAGCTCACGGAAGAGGACATGCGGGCGGTGTTCGCGTACCTCCAGTCGCTGCCGCCCGTGCGAAACCGCGTGCCGCAGCCCATCGATCCGCCGGAGACCGAACAATGACACGCGGCGTTGCAGGTGCGTTTGTCGTCCTGGCCGCCGCATGGGGGTGCGCCGTCACCCTGCAGGCGGGCAGGGTGACGGACGGGGCCTCCCCGGTGTTGACGCCCGACACAGCGCCTGCGCGCCTGGTGGACACCGGGCTGTACACGGACGGGCAGGTGGGCGTCGTGGATCCCCGCAACCGGCCGTTCGTGCCGCAGTACGTGCTCTGGTCGGACGGGCTCGAAAAGCGGCGCTGGGTATACCTGCCCCCCGGTGCCACGATCGACGCGGCCGACGAACATGCCTGGGAGTTTCCCGTCGGCACGCGATTCTGGAAGGAGTTCAGTCGCAACGGTCGGCCCGTCGAGACGCGCTTCTCGTGGAGGGTATCGTCCGGGTGGATCTTCGCCACCTACGCGTGGAACGAGGATGGCCGCGACGCGATGCGCGCGGACGAAGCCGGTGTGCCCGGCGTGATCGAGGTTGCGCCAGGACGGGAGCACAGCATCCCCTCGCAGACCGACTGCACGGCGTGCCACGGCACGGAACGCCCGTCACCCCTTGGGTTCACCGCGCTGCAGTTGTCGCCCGATCGCGATCCGAATGCCGTCCACGCCGAGGCCGTGTCGCCGGACATGCTTGCGCTCGAGGAACTCGTCACGGCGGGACGCCTTCGCGGCGCGCGTCCCGACTTACTCTCGGCGCCGCCCCGGATTCGCGCGACAGACCCACAGACGCGGGCCGTGCTGGGCTATCTCGCGGCCAATTGCGGCGCCTGCCACAACGGCCGCGGCGAGATCGCGGCGTTCGGGCCGACGATACGGGCGCGGGATCTCGTCGAGGACGGCGACGCCGTGGCGCGCTCGCTGGTGGGCCAGCGAACGAAGTGGCAGGTTCCCGGCGTCCCAGTGGGCGAGAGCGTGCTGGTCGATCCCGGTTCGCCCGACACGAGCGCCCTGCTGTTCCGCATGCGGTCGCGCCGGCCATCGTCACAGATGCCGCCGCTCGGCACAGTGGTACGTGACGAGAAAGCGCTGGATCTGATCGAGCGGTGGATCCGAGAAACCGGCTCCTCGTAGGGCTCGCTTCCCCGTGGGAGATGAGAATCCGTCGGTAGAGGTGGGTGAAATCCTTCTACAATGGAAGCATGCGCTCAGCAGGCTTCGTCGCACTCGCGCTTGTAATGATCGCGTCGATGGCGTGCAGCAGCGCGCCGCTCGAGGTGGGCGGCGTGCAGCTCGGCCGCACCCTGAATACAGACAACACGGTCGGCAACCTGACCACGACGTTCAAGCCCGACGACACCGTCTACGTCTCGCTGCGGACCACGGACACGGGTCGCGGCACGATCGGCGTCCGCTGGGAACACGAGGGCCGGGTCATCAACGAGTTCTCGAAGCCGGTCTCCTATCAGGGCGAAGCCTTCACCGAGTTCCATCTGCAGTATCCCGGCGGGACTCCGCCAGGCAACTACGCCGTCGAGTTGTTCCTCGACGGCGTTTCAGTCGAACGACGCACCTTCACCGTCGAGCCCTGAGGGGCCCGCCGGGCCGAACGTGCCTTCTTCCGATTCCTGGCCCTTCGCGTGAGACACCAGCCGCCGTCCGGCGCTACTGCGGCACGGCCGCCGCGCGCGCGGGCTGTCCTCGCGACAGGAAGAAGCGCACGACACGCTCCCGCGCCTCGGTGCGGTTGCGCGAGCCGGGAGGCTGGTCCTTCACGATCTCGAACCCGTTGACGAGGAGCGGCTCGGCCTCGGCATCCCGGCCTTGTGCCGCGAGAATCTCTCCGAGCAGCGTCTCGGCCAGCGCTGTCTCCCAGTGCCCCTCCGGCAACGCGGCCTTGCGGATGCGGACCACGTCTCGGGCCACATCCTCGCCCTCTTCCAGCTGTCCAGCCGCGGCGAGGTACTTCCCGAGCCCATACAGGGCGATCGCTGTCGTCCTGTGGTCCTCGCCCAGGGCCCGGCTCAGAGTGGCGACGCCCTCTCTCAACGGAGACTCGGAGGCCGCCACCTGTCCGTCGGCCAGCAGGTAGACGCCGATCATCCCCTGTCCCATCCCGACGTACACATGGTCGTCGCCGAGGAGCTTGCGGTCGATCGCCAGCGCATCACGCTGGTACCGTACGGCAGCGGCGTAGTCCGGCTTCTCCGCCATCATGTGCGCGAGGTTGTTCATCACCGTCGCGATGCTCGGGTGCTCGGGCCCGTAGTTGGCGCGGTGGATCTCGAGCGCCTCGAGGTACCGGCGTTCCGCCTTCTCGTACTCGCCAAGACCGGAGTGAGAGCCGGCGAGGTTGTTCAGCGTGCTCGCGACGTGCGGGTGCGTCTGGCCGTAAGTGACCCGATTCCTCTCGAGCACTTCCCGGTGGATCGCGATCGCTTCGCGGCTCTGGCCGAGGTTGTCCAGCACGATCGCCAGATTCCCCAGGCGCGAGGTGACCGTGGGATGGTCGTCGCCGAGAATGCGGCGCGCGTGGTCCACGGCCGATCGGAACGTCTGCTCCGACGCAGCCAGCTGACCGTCTCTTCGCAGCACCTCGGCCAGCAGGTCCTGTGTCGCACCCACACTCGGGTGATCGTCGCCGAACACCTTCCGCCGGTGATCCAGGGCCTCGCGCAGCAGCGTCTCGGCCTCCGCGTACCGGGATTGATCCGAGCGGAGCCGGCCCATGTAGTCGAGTGCCTGCCCGAGTGCCCCGGCATCTTCTGCGGTCGCCGGCAACTCGCGGCCCATGGCGACCGCCTCGTCGAGCAGGCGCTCCGCGTCCGGGAGGTCGCCGCGATCTATCGCGTTGAACCCCTGCAGGGCCCGCGTTCGCACGAGGTCGGCATGCGGGGGATCGAGGTGCGCCCTCCGGATCTCGTACGCGCGAGCCAGCAGGGACGCGGCGTCCGCGTGCTCGCCCCTGACGTTGGCCAGCGACCCCAGATCGTAGAGGGCCGTCGCCTGCTCGAGGCTGTCTTCCGCGGCGCTCTGCCATCGCGCTTCGGCGCCCTCGAGGAACCTCGCGGCATCCCCATAGTCGCCGAGGCTCTTGTAGACGCGTCCGATCACGCCCATCATCGTGGCCTGCAGCACGGGATCGCCGGCGAGTTCGCGCTCCACGCGACCCGCACCGACCGCGAGCAGCTCCCGCGCGGTCACGTCGCGTCCTTGCGCCTCGGCCGGAT
>CAZNOC010000368.1:0-3871 GCA_964574545.1 uncultured Bifidobacteriaceae bacterium
AGGTCGAGTTCCCGCCGACCGTGGCGGTGATCGCGCACGAGAACACGAAGACCTATATGGAGCAGTCCAATCCGGTCTACGGACTGCAGAGCGGGCCTCAGCCCAACCCTTTCCGCGATGCGGGTGGCCGCGGATATCCAACGCGCACCTTCACTGACACGTTGACCATCGGGAGCGGCGACGAGCGCATCGACCTCCACCACTTCGGGCGGGCGCACACCGGGGGCGATGCGTTCGTCGTCTTTCCGGCGCTGCGCGTGATGCACACGGGCGACGTGTTCCCGACGAAAGACCTCCCGATCATGGACGCCAACAACGGCGGAAGCGGGATGGCCTACCCCGACACGCTCGACAAGGCGGCCGCGATCACCGGCGTCGAGACGCTCATCACCGGCCACTCCCCGGCGCCAATGACCATGGTGGATCTCGAAGAGTATGCGGCGTTCATCCGCGACTTCGTCGTGCGCGTGCAGCTCGCCAAGCAGGCGGGACGGACGATCGACGAGGTGGTCGGCGCCTACGAGACGCCGATGACCTACAACGGATACGCCAAGCCGAACCCGGCGCGCGTGCGGGCCAATGCCGAGGTCATCTGGAAGGAAACGCCGTAGCAGGGCACGCGCCGACTCACCCCTGCAGCACGTCCCTGAGCGCCGGGTCGCGGTCGAACACGGACTTCGCGTACGGGCAGAGGGGAATCAGCTTCGTCCCGGTCTCCCGCGCCCACGCCACGGCGGCGTCCACGAGCCGCCGGCCGAGGCCTGTACCGCGCGCCGCCTCCGACACATCCGTCGAGTCGAGGATGACGAGCGTGGGCGTGGCGCGGCTGTAGGTCAGCGTCCCGAGACGCACGCCGTCGGCCTCCACGTAGAACGCTCCGCGCGCGCCGGTTTCCTCGTGCTGGAGAGCGCCTGGATCGCGTGAGGCGGCATCAGTCATCTCAGTGTCCCCATGGCGCAGCGGGTGTCGCCACCGGCGCCGTCAAGTCGAAGTCCGCGCGGAAGACCCACTCGCCGTCGCGAATCGTGCCATACGTGTAGCGCTCGTCCGGCACGATCTCGACCCGCCATCCCGTCACTGCCCCGTCGCGCAGTTCCTCGCGCAGGAACTCCTGCCGCTCACCGGTGCCCTCGGCCTGCGTGTGCGCGCCGTACCAGGTGCTCTGCACGTCTGGCGCGCCGCTGGCGAGGCGGTGATCGTGCCGCAGATCGATCCCGGCGGTCGTCCGCGTGAAGATCCAGGTCCGCGAATGGTCGTCATCGGCGTGAAACGGCAGCTTCAGGCGGCCGTCGCTGCACTCGCGGAAGTGGACGATGAGCGACTCGTTGCCGGTGAAGGTCTGATTCCCCTCGGGGACCTGGGTCAGCCGGCCCGCGAAGGCCTGCCCGCAGTGCCGGGCCAGACGGTCCCAGAAGGCTTGCTGCGCCGCTGGGAGCGCCGCCGCCGTCCCTACCGGAGCATGCCCCCAAGGATTGCCAGGCGCCTCGACAGGCGTCGTGAGGTCGAAGTCGAACCGGTGACGCCACTCGCCGTTGCGCTGCGTGCCGTAGGTGTAGCGCTCGCCCGGCACGATCTCCACCACCCAGCCGGCGTTGACGCCTTCGTCGCTCACGCGCTTGAACTCGTGCCGGTTCGCCGAGGGGGGCTCGATCGCGACCGGCGGCTGCGACACGAACGCCCCGTAGAACGTGTTGGGCTCGGAGCGCCCATCCGCGTGACGATGGTCGTGGCGGAGGTCGATGCCACCGGCGGTGCGTGTGAAGACCCATGTGCGCGAGCCGTTCTCGCCCATCCAGACGGGCACGCTCACCTCGTCGGCACTGCACTCGCGAATGTGCATCACCAGGGCGGAGCCGGGTACGAAGCCCTGGTGGTCCTCGGGGGCCGTCGTGACGGTGCCGGCAAACGCCTGTCCGCAGGCGGCGCCAAGGTTCTCGAGGAAGGCGGCGTGCACGTCGGCCTGCGTCTCGGTGGCGGCCGTGGGTAGGGCCGGCTCGCTCGCGCAACCGGTGAGGAACAGGAAGAGCACGCAGGTCGCTGGAACACGAGCGGAGATGCACGTCATACCGTGCATCTTACCGTGCCACCGCCCACCGTTCACCGTCCACCGTCCTCACCGTCCCCTTGCGACGCATCGGGGCTTGTCGGCTTGCGGCGCCCAGAAGCCCGCGCCTGCCGCCCTCGCTCGCCGCTCCGCTGCCTCGAGGACAGGGTCTGACGAGAAGCGCCGGTAGTGGCAGGCGAGGCCCGCTTCGAGCAGGGCGACGCTGAGATCGGTGGCTCCGATACGGATGCGCGCCACGAGTCGCCCGTACTGATCCACGTCCCGGCCTTCAACGGTGACCTGCTTGGAGAACACCATCACACGTGTGAAGTTGCGCGCCCGTGTGCTGAACGGCTCGCCTCTCTCCGGCGCATCGACCCCGTGCACGCGGACGCGGACCGTCTGGCGACGCTGCGGAATCCGCACGGTGACGGTGTCGCCATCCGCTACGCCCACGACCTCGGCGTTCACCTGCTGGCCGACGAGCGGCCGAAGATCCTGCGCGAAGACGGGCGGCGGTGCCGAGAGGACGCCGGCGAGGGCGGCGATCGTGACCAGCCGGAGCATGCGGGACCCTACGGCACGGCGGTGAAGCGCTCGAGCGCACCCGCGCGCACCAGGCCGGCGAACGTGTCCACGAGGTGGCGGCTGCGCCAGCCCGAGTCGACCTGCGAGTTGAGCAGGGCCAACGCGTCCTCGTGAGACATCGCGGGCTGATAGGGCCTTTGGGTGGTCACGGCGTCAAAGACGTCCACGATTCCGATAATCTGGGCGACCAGCGGCACGGAGCTGCCGATGAGCCCGTCCGGGTACCCCGAGCCGTCGAGGTGCTCGTGGTGGTGGCGGATGATGGGGCGTACGGGCTGCAGGGACGCCAGGTGGGCGCAGAGCTTGTCGCCCACCACCGTGTGCGACTTCACGAGTTCGAACTCGTCGGGGTCCAGCGGACCCGGCTTGCGAATGACGGCGTCGGGGATGGACAGCATCCCGATGTCGTGCAGGAACCCTCCGCGGTGCAGCGCCTGCAGGTCGGACTCGGGAAGCCCGAGCGCCCGCCCGAGCGCCGTCGCGTAGTTGGCCATACGGTGGCAGTGCCCCTCCGTGAGCCCGTCCCGGACCTCGATCATCACGGCCAGGGTCATGATGATCGCGGAGGCCGACTCGAGGTCGCTCGTGTATCGCCTGAGGCGCAGCAGCGCGCGCGATCGCGCGAGCAGCTCTCGCGTGTCAAAGGGCTTGATCAGAAAGTCGTCCGCGCCGGCCTCGAGGCCTTCCAGCTTCAGGTCGGGCTCGTGCATGCCCGTGATGAGGACCACCGGTGTCAGCCTCGTCGCGCGGTCCATCCGCAGGCGCCGGCAGACCTCGATGCCGCTCAGACCGGGCAGGACGATATCCAGCAGCACCAGGTCTGGCGGTCGTTGCTGGACCATCTTCAGGGCCGTCTCGCCATCGGCGGCCTGATGGATGACGTGGCCCTCCCGGGACAGCAACGTCTGGAGCATCTGGCGGATCTGCTCGTCATCATCGACGACGAGAATGTGGCCCGTCCCCGGGGAGCGGCTCACGGTCGAGGAAATCAGTGGTGATTGCACTGATCTGCCTTATCGGCTCGGACGGCCACTGTCTTTATTGGCGCCCGGGTGCCGCGCGCCGGAGTGCCAGGGCCGGAGGCCCTGGGGCCGGCGAGCGTAGCCGGGGCCAGGGTGGCGCACCTCCGACACGCCCACAGCGAGCAGGGACGAACGGCACCCAACTGGGACCGCGTATCGACGGTGGCGACCCCAACCGTCATACTGGCGAACGGATGACACGCGGCAGATAAGGGGG
>CAZNOC010000369.1:0-3870 GCA_964574545.1 uncultured Bifidobacteriaceae bacterium
GGCCAGATGGGTTACCGTTCGCACAACGCGTACATGATAGAACGTTGCGCCGCGTCTCTGCCGACGGCCCGTCGCACGAGCGTCAGACGACAGGACGCCCCTGGATCAGGCGGATGAGCACGGAAACCACGGCGAGGACGAGCAGGACGTGGATCAACCCTCCGAGGGTGTACGAGCTGACCATGCCGAGCAGCCAGAGGAGGACGAGCAGAACGGTGATGGTCCAAAGCATGAAACTTCTCCTTCGGTGGGGGGGCCGTCTTGCTTTGAGATCCAGCCCCAGGGCCTCGAGTCAATGTCACGGATATACAGTCGAACTGGATTGCACGGGGCATGCCAGCGCGGCGGCGGAAAAATCAAGAGATTGCGCCTGAAATGGCCCAGAATCCATGAAGAATCGACACAGATGTGAAGATTCGACATGGTTTGCTGATGGCGACCCTGCACGAACGGGCGTGCTTTGTGGCTGCGGCTACAGCCGGTAGGTGCGGCGCATGAACGCGAGCGCCACGCGAGAGCCCTGGGGGCTGGTCGCCGTGTTCGCGGTGACGCAGAACATTTCGTGGGGCACGCTGTACTACACCCCGACGGTTCTGGCCGCGCACGTGCAGGCCGAGACCGGATGGAGCCTGCCGTTCGTCCTCGGGGGCTTCTCGACGGGCATCCTCGTGTCCGGCCTCGCGGCACCTCTGGCCGGACGCTGGATTGATGCGCGCGGCGGACGTCTCGTGATGAGCGCCGGCTCGCTCGTGGCGGTGCTTGCGCTGGTGCTGATGGCATGGACGACTCACCGCGCCGGGTACTACGCCGCGTGGTGTCTGGCTGGTGTCGCCATGGCGGGCACGCTCTACGAAGCCGCATTCGCCACCCTGAACCAGCACTTCCCGATCAACTACCGGCGCGCGCTGACGTCGTTGACGCTCGCAGCCGGGTTCGCCAGCACGATGTTCTGGCCGATCACCTATGCGCTGGCCGGGACCATCGGCTGGCGCGCATCGCTGTGGCTGTTCGCGGCGTTGCACCTGGTCGTCTGTCTGCCGATGCACGCCTGGTTGATTCCGCGGCCTGGCGAGTGGCGGGAGCGGTTGGCGGCCGCGGGCGCCGCGGCGCCGCCGCCATCGTCGTTGCCGCGACGGCGGGTCGCGCTGCTGCTGGCCACGGCGTTCGCCCTCAACAGCCTGGTTTCGACGGGGCTGCTCGCGCAGATCACGCGGCTCCTCGGTGTCGCGGGACTGACCGGCGCGCAGGCCGTGGGCATGGCCGCGCTGCTCGGTCCGATGCAGGTGGTGGGCCGCGTGCTCGAGTTCACGTTCGCGAGGCACCTCACACCGACGCGCCTGGCGACGCTCGCGCTGGCGGCGCTGCCGATCGCCTTGATCGTCGCCCTTGCCGGCGATGGACCAGTGGCGGCCGTCGTCTTCGTGATGCTGCTCGGCCTGTCAAACGGCGTGATGACCATTGTCCGGGGTGTTGTGCCGGCGGCGATCTTCGGCCGAGAGCGGCTGGCGACCGTGCTGGGGCTGCTCGCCGCGCCGGGACTGGCCGCGCGTGCCGCGGCGCCTCTGCTGGTGTCGATGCTCATCGCCGGCCTTGCCACCCTCCAGCACGTCTTCGGTGTGCTCGCGGTAATCGCTGCCGCGGCGGTGATCGCCTTTCGGATGATCCCGACAGCAGTGCGCAGTTCCCCGTTGCCAGTTGAAAAGCCCGGCCGCCCCCTTTGAACCCTTCGACCAGGCTCAGGGTTCTTCCCAAGCGCAGTCTCTCCAACCCCCTCCGAGACATAATTGCCCGATGCGACCACATCGTCCGGGGCGGGCCACTCCATGATGGGCGCGCCGCCTCTCCTGATAGTGGCCGTCCTGTTGCTCCTGGGCGTCTTCCTCAGCAAGACCTCGTCGCGGCTCGGCGTGCCGAGCCTGTTGCTCTTCCTCGGCCTGGGCATGCTGGCCGGTTCCGACGGGCTGCTCGGGATTGAGTTCGATGACTTCGCCCTCGCGCAGCAGGTGGGCATCGTCGCGCTGGCGTTCATCCTGTTCAGCGGAGGCGCGAGCACCGGGTGGCCGGGCATCCGCCGGGTGCTCGGCCCCGGCATCGCCCTCGCCACGGTCGGAGTGCTCCTCACCGCGGGCATTCTGGGAGGGCTGGCCAGTCTCGTTCTGGGAATTCCGCTGCTCGAGGGCCTGCTGCTCGGGGCGATCATCGCCTCGACGGATGCCGCGGCGGTCTTCTCCATTCTGCGATCGCGCGGCGTCGCGCTCGGCGGCAACCTTCGTCAGCTCCTCGAGCTCGAGTCGGGCAGTAACGATCCCGCAGCCGTGTTCCTGACCGTCGGAATCATCGGCCTGATTCAGCAGACGACCGGCGGGGTGGCGCTGGTGGGATCGTTCCTGCTGCAGATGGGGCTCGGGCTCGTGGCGGGACTGGCGTTTGCGTTCGTGGCGACCCGGCTCATCAACCGGCTCAATCTCGAGTACGACGGACTCTACCCCGTCCTTACGGTGGCCATCGTGCTGCTCACCTACGAGGGGACGACCTGGCTGGGCGGCAGCGGCTTTCTCGCGACCTACGTGGCCGGCCTGGCGATGGCCAACGCCGACTTCCTGCACAAGCGGAGCCTGCTCCGATTTCACGACGCCATTGCGTGGCTGATGCAGATCTCGATGTTCGTCCTGATGGGCCTCCTCGTGTTTCCGTCCCGGCTCGTGCCCGTGGCGGGACAGGCCCTTCTGGTGGCAGGGCTGCTCATGTTCGTGGCGCGACCGGTCGCGGTCTTCCTGACGCTCGCCCCCTTGCGCTGGCCGGTCCGGGAGACGGCCTTCGTGTCGTGGGTCGGCTTGCGCGGGGCGACGCCGATCATCCTGGCGACGTTTCCGGTGGCCGCGGGCATTCCCGACGCCGCGACGATCTTCGACGTGGTGTTCTTCGTCGTGCTGATGTCGGTGCTCGTCCAGGGCACGACCATTCCTGCCGCCGCACGGCGGCTCGGCGTCGCCAGCACGCTGTTTCCGTCCGCGACCTACAGCTTCGACCAGGTGATTGCCGGTGACGAGGGCCACAGCTTGAAGACGGTCGCCGTGTCGGAGGGGGCGCCGGCGATCGGCAGGACGATCGTCAGCCTCGAACTGCCACAGGGGGTGCTCGTCGTGCTGGTCCGGCGTGGGGAACAGCAGTTCGTGCCGCAGGGGGGCACCAGCCTCGAGGCCGGGGATCGCCTCCTGATCCTCGCAGAGGACGACGTCTACATGGCCGTCCGCCGGATCCTGACCGGGCTGGACCACGACGGAGACACGTGATGTTCGACCGCATCCTCGTCCCGCTTGACGGAGCGCCGCGAGCCCTGGAGGCGATTCCGGTCGCACGCCGCCTGTGCCGGATACATCGGGCCGGTCTGTGGCTCGTGACTATCGCCACGCCTGAGGTCGATGACGCGACGGCGCATGCGCTCCTCGAAGAGGGCCGGCGTCTGGCTGGTGATGCGGACGTCACGACGAGCGTCGTACGAGGCGTGGACCCTGCCGCAGAGATCGGACGCCTCGAACGGGAGCACCCCGACGCCCTCCTGTGCATCCCCACACGGGCCCGGAGATTGGTCACCCGGAGCCTGTTGGGCAGCGTGGCGCGGGAGATCGTGCGGGCGTCGGATCGCGGGCAGGTCGTGGTTGGTCCAGCCTGTCGCCTTGATGTGGACGGTCCCCTCGAGCGCATCATCGTATGTCTCGACGGTACTGTCGAAGGTGAGGCCGCGCTGTCGCACGGCATCCAATGGAGCGAAGCCACCGGCACGCCACTCATGCTCGTCCGCGTGGTGTACCCGCTGATCGATCCGGTGGCCCGCATCCCGCCGAGCGACGAGCAGATGAGCGACCTGGG
>CAZNOC010000370.1:0-3860 GCA_964574545.1 uncultured Bifidobacteriaceae bacterium
CGCGGCGGATGATGCCCGCGTTCGTTTCCGCGTCGCCTCCCTTGAGGTCGTCGGGCGACGCCTTGGCCAGGCCGAACTCCGATGGATGAACGTAGAACGTCTGCACCGTGCCGTCGCGGCACTCCGACACCTTCGTGTACCCCGTCGTGGACAGCTCGTCGAGGCCGTCTGCGCCGTGCACGACCCAGGCGCGTTCCGCCCCCAGGCCGAGGAGGGCACGCGCGATCAGTTCCGTCAACTCGGGTCGTGGTACCCCGACGACCTGGCGCGCCGGTCCGGCGGGGTTCGTGAGGGGTCCCAGCAGGTTGAACGCCGTGGGCACGCCAAGGTCCCGCCTCGCCTGGCCTGCGTGTCTCATCGCGGGGTGAAAGGTGGGCGCAAACAGGAAGGCGATGCCCGCGCGCTCCAGGCAGCGCTCCACCGCGGCGGGTGTCGCAGAGACGTTCACGTCGAGTGCTTCGAGCACATCCGCGCTTCCGCAGCGGCTCGACACGCTCCTGTTACCGTGCTTGGCCACCCGCACGCCGCACGCGGCCACCACGATCGCCGCGGCGGTGGAGATATTGACGCTGCCGGATCGATCCCCGCCGGTGCCGCAGGTGTCGAACACCGCGCCTTCGCGGCGGGCGAAGGGAACCGCGTTGTCGCGCATGGTGCGGGCAAACCCCACGAGCTCGGAAGGCCGTTCCCCTTTCATCGCGAGGCCGATCAGGAGTCCGCCGATCTGCGCCGGGGCCGCCTCGCCGCGCATGATGACGGCCATGGCGGAGGCCGCTTCCTCCGTCGTCAAGTCCTGCCGCCGGGCCAGCTGGCTGAGCAGATACGGGAATGTCACAGGCGTCATCACAGCTCCAGAAAGTTCCGCAGGATCCGCCGACCGTCGTGGGTCAGGATGGATTCCGGATGGAACTGCACGCCATGCACCGGCCACTCCCGGTGCCTCACGCCCATTACCACCCCGTCGTCTTCCGATCGCGCCGCGATTTCGAGTGCCGCCGGCCACGGGTCGATGGCCACCATCAGCGAGTGGTACCGTGCCGCATCGAAGGGGCTGGAGAGCCCGCGAAACACGCCCAGCCCATCGTGCTGGACAGCCGAGACCTTGCCGTGCCGTGGCGCCGGCGCCCGTACCACTTCCCCGCCAAAGGCCTGCCCGATTGCCTGATGCCCGAGGCACACCCCCAATACCGGCCGCGTCGGTCCAAAGTGCCGGATGACCGCGAGCGAGACACCGGCATCTTCCGGCCGGCCCGGGCCCGGAGAGATCACGATCCGATCCGGTTCGAGGGCCGCCAGCTGCTCGATGGTGCACTCGTCGTGGCGCCGCACCGCGAGCGTGGCTCCCAGTTCACCGAGGTACTGCACCAGGTTGAACGTAAACGAATCGTAGTTGTCGATGACGAGGACCATCGCCGCTACAGCCCCGCCTGTGCCAGCTCGAGGGCCCGCACCATCGCCTTCGCCTTGTCACGCGTCTCCTCGAACTCGGCGGTCGGACTCGAGTCGGCGACGATGCCGGCGCCGGCCTGCACGAAGGCGCGCCCGTGCTCGATGACGATCGTGCGGATGGCGATACAGAAGTCGAGGTTCCCGGCAAAGTCCAGATAGCCCACGGCCCCCGCGTAGACACCGCGAGGCGATGGCTCGAGATCGTTGATGATCTGCATCGCGCGCACCTTCGGCGCGCCAGAGACGGTGCCGGCTGGGAAACACGCCACGAGCGCATCGAGGCGGTCGTACTCGTCCGCCAGCTGTCCTTCGACGACCGAGACCAGGTGCATGACGTGCGAGTAGCGCTCGAGCGCCATGTAGGTCGGGACCCGGACGCTGCCGAAGGCCGAGACGCGGCCGATGTCGTTGCGCCCCAGATCCACCAGCATCACGTGTTCGGCGCGCTCCTTTTCGCTCCGCTTGAGCTCATCGGCCAGACGCTGATCCTCTTCGTCCGTGCGCCCGCGGGGACGGGTCCCGGCGATCGGATGCGTCTCGGCATGGCGTCCTTCGACGCGCACCAGCATCTCGGGGGATGAACCGACCACGGCACGGTCGCCCATCCGGATGTAGAACATGTAGGGCGACGGGTTGACATGCCGGAGCGCGCGATAGACGGTGAAGGCATCGGCGTCGAGCGCCGCCTCGAAGCGCTGCGACAACACGACCTGGTAGACGTCACCGGCAGCGATGTGCTCTTTCGCGTGCCGGACGACGTCCTCGAAACGCTCCTGCGTGAAGTTCGACTCGAGGACGACGGGCCGCGCATGCGTCGTGCGCGCCAGCGACAAGGCGCGTTCGAGTTCTCCTTCCAGGAACTCGATCTTGGCGCACGCGAACTGGTAGAGGGCCTGCAGATCCTCGTCACCGGAGATGCGCGCGTTAGCGATGAGCAGGATGCGGTGCTGCACGTGGTCGAACGCCAGCACCGTGTCGAACACCATGAAGCCGGCTTCGTCGGTCTCGCCCGCGGGGCCGGAACGCGCGACGGCGGGCTCGAACCACCCGGCTGCCTCGTACGACAGGCAGCCGACCGCTCCGCCCGTGAAGCGTGGCAGCCCCGGCACGAACGGGGACTGGAACTCGGCCATCAAGCCCCGCAGCGTCTCGATGAACGGCTGGTCGGCGACGGTCGTCGTCCCCGCCCGCTCGATGCGTGTCTCGCCGTTCGCCTTGCCGCGCAGGATCAGGAAGGGGTCCTTCCCCAGAAACGAATACCGCCCGACGTGTTCCCCGCCCTCGACGCTCTCGAGCAGGAACGCGTAGTCGGAATGCTCGGCAATCTTCAGGAAAGCCGAGACCGGCGTGAGCAGGTCGGCCACGATCTCCTTGCAGACGGGGACGAACGTGCCCCGCCTGGCGAGATCGACAAATTCTTCAAACGTTGTGAGCTTCATGCGCGGGGGTCCCGTCCTCCATCTTCATCTCACGCAGGCGCGCGTCGGCGGCGGCCCGCATCGCTGTTCCGGACGGGCGCACGCCCGTCCACCATTCGAACTGCAGCTGCGCCTGGGCGACGAGCATCTCGAGTCCGCCCAGGACGTCGCATCCCGCGGCGGCCGCGTCGCGGAGCAGCCGCGTCGACTGCGGGTTGTAGACAAGGTCGTAGACCAGCCCTCCGCCGAGCAGGTCGGCCGGCACCGGTGACTCCTCGACTCGTGGATAGGTGCCGGCGGGCGTGGCGTTGACGAGCAGATCCCAGCTGCCGGGGACGGGCGGCCAGGGTCCGGCCTCCGCGCCACACGTCTCGGCCACGTCCCGGGCCTGCCCGGAGCGTCGCGTGTGAATCCGGACGCGGGCACCGGCCGCCACCAGAGCGGCTGCCGCGCCGCGAGCGGCGCCGCCGCCACCGATGATGGACGCGCGGCTGCCCTCGAGCCGCAGGCGTCCGGCCAGCGGGGCCACGAAACCGGCGATATCGGTATTGCAGCCGGCCCATCGGTGCTCCTTCTTTCGCAACGTGTTCACCGACTGGACCCGCCGGCTCATCTGGTCCACGTCGTCGGCAGCGGCGCACGCCTGCTGCTTGAACGGCGCCGTAATGCTGGCCCCCTGGAGGCCGAAGGCCTCGGCAAAGGTGAAGAAGTCCTCGAGGTCCGCCGCTTCGAGCGGCAAGTACAGGGCATCACGGCCTGCCTCGCGAAAGGCCGCATTGTGCATGGCGGGCGACACCGAATGGCCGACCGGTTGGCCGACGAGCCCATACAGGGTGGTGCGGTCGCTGATGCCCCGGAATCGGAACTCGTCGAGCATTCGTGCGAGGGATATCTGGCCCGGGGCAGCCTCGCCGGCGTACGTCCAGCACGACCCGACCCGGCCTGGCAGGAGCCGGGATGCGAGGCCCGCCTCGCCCATTGCGATGAGGGCCA
>CAZNOC010000371.1:0-3858 GCA_964574545.1 uncultured Bifidobacteriaceae bacterium
CGGCGCGCGCGGGCGGAGCCAGCGCCTCACCCCTCCCGGTGCATGAACCAGTCGCGAGCCTTGGCCTGCAACGTACTCGGTGCTCGTTCCCGCGGGAGGTGGGCGGCCTGACGGCGCACGAGCCGGAGCTGTGCGACATACCGGCGACAATGCGCGCACATGAGCAAGTGCAGCCGAAGCAGGAGCCGCTCCGACCACGGCAAGGCCCCTTCGTCCAGCGCGGTGGCCAGGCGTGTCACGTCTCGGCAGCTGGGCATCATGTACGAGGTGTCTGGTGCGCTTCCACGGCCGCGCGCAAGCGCGTTCGCGCCCGGTGCAGCATCACTCGCTGATTCGTCTCGCTGATGTCCAGAATGTTACACGCATCGGCGGCATCCAGTCCCTCGATGTCCCTCAGGGTGAAGACCGCACGCTGCGCGGGTGGCAGGTCCTCCACAGCCCGGGCAATGACGGCCGTGACCTCCTTTCGCAGACTCTGATCCTCGGGGCTGTCCGCATCCCAGGCCGCGGGAGGAATGGCCCACTGGCCGTTGGCCGCAAACCGTTCGAGCGCCGGGGCGTCGTCGTCCTCCGAGCCTTCGGGCAGCAGTGAGGAGAAGGGTACCAGGCGTCCATCCCGCACGGCGCGGGTGCGGGAGCGATTGGCGAGGATGCGAAACAGCCAGGTCTTGAAGCTGGCGCGCCGCTCGAAGCGCGGCAGCCCCTTCAGGACCGCCAGCCACGTGTCTTGCACCGCCTCCTCGGCAGCCTCGGGTGAACGCACCCAGGTGGTGGCCACGCGCAGCAGGGACCGGTGGTAATGGTCCACGACCAGCGAGAACATGTCGAGATCGCCGGCCTGCAGCGCGTCGATCAGTACGTTGTCATTCGGGAGTGCCGAGGCGGAGCGCGTTTGTGCCGGGGCGGAGGAAGCTCCGTTGTAATGGCCGGCTGAGCGGGGGGACTGTCCGTTCATCGCGCGTTGCCACGGCGTCCGAGAGTGTGTCTGCCCTTGACCATCGCTTAGCTACTGCGTTCGGGGCGCATTCTGGTTACGTCCGGTGACGTCATCAGGTCTTTCAGCGTGCCGGACCGGTGGCGCGGGTCCGGCTGGCCGGCCCGTCGTCCTCATTCACCTCCTGGTGAGGGACGGCGGGTCCGGTCCTCTCTCGCGCCCGTCGCCTGGCGGTGTAACGGCGTCGGCACGCCGAGCGCACTGGCCTGGCAGACGTTCCTTGAGTCCACGGCACCGGGCTGCGCCACCCGGTGTTTTGTTCTGCGGCAGTTGCAGGAGGTCAGGTGAGGAGGTTCGACTATGCGTTCGAAATTGGTCGCGGCGCTCGTGATGAGTGTCGTGCTGCTCTCGTCCCCCCTTGGCGCACAGGTGAGCTCGGGACGGCTCCAGGGAGTCGTACGTGACGCGCAGCGAGGCGTGCTTCCCGGTGTAACAGTCACCGCGCAGTCGCCGTCGCTCATCGGATCGCAGACGGCTGTGACCGAGGCCGACGGCCAGTACCGATTCCCGGCGCTGCCGGGTGGACGCTACACGCTCACCTTCGAGTTGGCAGGGTTCCAGACCGTTATTCGCGAGGACATCGTGCTGGCGATCGGCCAGACGCTGAACGTGGACGCGGCACTGCCAGTGGCAACCCTGGAGGAGACGGTCACGGTCTCGGGCCAGGCGCCGATTGTCGACACTTCATCCACGGCTGTGGGTTCGGTGTTCAACGCCGAGGCGCTGGCCGCGGTCCCGTCGGCGACCGATCTGTGGGCGACGCTCTCCCAGGCGCCAGGTGTCCGCATGCTCGGCTTCGATGTCGGCGGGAGCCACAAGAGCCAGCAGGTCGGCTACGAAAGCTTCGGCATCCGTAACCAGAACCAGGTGGTGACCGACGGCGTGGACACGACCGAAGGCACGGGCGGCGCGGGCTTCTATCAGGACTTCTTCGCACACGAAGAGGTCTCGGTGGCTGCGGCCGGCGGCGACGTGTCGATGATGACGCCCGGGTCAGCGGTCTTCTCGACCATCAAGAGCGGGGGCAACGAGTTCCGCTCCCTGAACAACTTCTCGTGGGAGGACGGGAGCTTCGTCGGGAGCAACCTCGACGACGACCTGCGCCGGCGGGGGGACACGGGGCAGCCCAACCTGCAGTTCTGGGAGTTCCATACCGATATCGGCGGGCCGATCAAGCGGGATCGCGTCTGGTTCTACACCGCGTACAACCACTTCAAGATCGACAAGCAGATCTCGGGCGTGCCGGTCGACCTTGCCACGGACCTCGGGGAGTTCGACAACTTCACCGCGAAGGGGACCGCCAAGCTCAGCAACAAGGACACCATCATCGGGTACTACCAGTGGGGCCGGAAGGCGAAGCCGAGCCGCGGGTTGTCGAACACGATCGGCCCGGACTCCATCCTGGCGCAGAAGAGCGACTCGTGGATGTACAACGGTCAGCACCAGCGGGTGTGGACCAATCGCATGTTCACCGACGTGCGGGTCGGGCTGTTCGGGTTCGGCTGGCCGATGGAACCGGCGGTGCCGTTCGAGAGCAACCCGCCACGCCAGGATACTGGCACCGGTGTCCAGACGGGCGCGGGCTGGCTCACCGGCAGTGCCGGCGGGCCGTTCACCTTCGATCGCAACAAACCGCAGGTGCATGCCACGCTGACGTACTTCCTGCCCGAAAAGGCTGGCTCGCACGATATCAAGGCGGGCTTCGAACTCCTGGACGATCAATCGAAGTTCGGGAACAACGGGTCGTCAGGCCAGATTCTCTACCTGGACCTCAATGGGGCGACCAACAACATCCGGCTCACCGATCTCGGCAACTTCGCCGACTTTGGCACAGGCTGGACGAGCGCCGACGACCGTAACCGGCGAGTCGCGTTCTACCTCCAAGACCGCTGGTCGGTGAACAACCGCCTGACGATCACTGCGGGCGTGCGCTACGATCGGCAGCGTCCGCACTACGAAGACTCCATCCGTACGCCGGTGCTCTCGGCGATCTTCCCTGCCGCCACCGTACCCGGCGCGACGCTCTTGACAAGCAACAAGGTCTCGCCGCGGGTCGGCGTGTCGTTCTCGCCGACGGGCGACAGCCGGACGGTGGTCAAGGGGTTTTACGGCCGCTTCTACCAGAACTTCGCCGATCGGTTGTCAGGCCTGAATCCCGGCGGCACGAACACGCGGGACTTCGTGTTTAACGATCTGAACGGCAACCGGCTGTTCGATGGACCGCAGGAGCTCGGGGCTCTCGTGGCATCGGCGGGCGGCACGAGCACGACGCTCGACCCCGACTTGGAGACACCATTCGTGGACGAGTTCAACGTCTCGTACGAACAGCAGTTCTGGGGCGAGTCCTCCTTCCGTGCAGCGTACGTGCGGAAGCAGGCGCGTGACGAGTTCGGCACGTTCAACGTCGTGCGCCAGGGGCAGTTCTCGGTGCCGCGCACGGTGACGATCGACGAGCGCGACTTCGTCAACGGCGTGACAGGCCAGCGGACGTTCACGCTGTTCGACCTGCCCGACACCCTGCGCGGCCAGGTGCAGAACGTGGTGGCGACGCTGCCCGGCGACAGCGGCGACGCCGACTACGACACGATCCAGTTCGCGTTCAACAAGCGCTTCGCGAGCGGGCTGTTCTTCCAGAGCAGTTTCGACTACCAGTGGCGTGACGAGCTGCGCTCGACCGCGGCCAGCACGAGCCCCCTCAACTCCGATCCGCTGCCGATCGCCTTCGAGGTGAATCAGCAAGCCGGCCCGGTGTCCAACCGCCAGGAGAGCACCAACTGGCAGTTCCGGGCGCTCGGCCGCTACGTGTTCCCGTACGAGATCGGGTTCGCCACCAACGTCCGCGTGCAGAGCGGCTGGCAGTATGC
>CAZNOC010000372.1:0-3857 GCA_964574545.1 uncultured Bifidobacteriaceae bacterium
CGACGTGATGGTGCGGGCGCTCTATAGCGGAATCAGCCGCGGCAGTGAAGCGACGGTCTTTCTCGGACGTGTCCCGGCGAGCGAGACGGATCGAATGCGCGCGCCGTTCCAGGACGGCCACTTCCCCGCGCCCGTCAAGTACGGGTACGCCAGCGTGGGCATCGTCGAGCGCGGCCCCTCGGCACTCGCGGGCAGGACCGTGTTCGTGCTCTACCCGCACCAGACGCGGTACGTCGTTCCTGCGTCGGCCGTTCATGTCGTGCCCGACACCGTGCCGGCGGCCCGGGCAGTACTCGCCGCCAACCTCGAAACGGCCGTGAACGGGGTGTGGGACGGTCGCCCGCTCGTGGGTGACCTTATCACCGTGATCGGCGCGGGTGTCGTCGGGTGTCTCGTCGCCTGGCTGGCGGCGCGTACGGCGGGCGCCAGCGTCGAGCTCGTGGACGTCGATGCCAGCCGGGCGGCGCTTGCGGCCGCGCTCGGCGTCAGGTTCGCAACGCCTCACACGGCGAGCCCTGGCGCCGACCTCGTCTTTCACGCGAGCGGCACCCCTGAGGGACTGACGCGCGCGCTGGACGTCGCCGCGTTCGAGGCCAGGGTCGTCGAGATGAGCTGGTTCGGGGATCAGGTGGTGCCGCTGCCCCTCGGCGGAGCGTTTCACTCGAAGCGGCTCTCCATCCGTTCGTCGCAGGTCGGACACGTCGCGGGGCCGCAGCGCGCTCGGTGGGATACGCGGCGGCGTCTGGCCCTCGCGCTGTCGCTACTGGCGGATCCCGTGCTCGACCGGCTGATCTCCGCCGAGAGTGCGTTTCACGATCTGCCGGACGTCATGGCGACGCTGGCAACCCGTCCCGACGGTGCGCTCTGCCACCGCATCCGCTACCCTTGTCCGTAGACAACGGCGACATCGGCACCAATCGCCATCCTGGAGGAGCGTCAATCGATGTACACCGTCACCGTGCGAGACCACATGATGATCGCGCACAGCTTTCGCGGCGAGGTGTTCGGCCCCGCGCAACGCCTTCATGGCGCCACGTATGTGGTGGATGTCGAGTTTCGCAGGCCCGACCTGGGTGCCGACGGGATCGTCGTGGACATTGGCCGTGCCGGCGACGCGCTCAAGGCAGTGCTGGCGGACCTGAACTATCGGAACCTCGACGACGTGCCGGCGTTTGCTGGTATCAACACCTCCACGGAGTTTCTGGCCCGTGTCGTGTTCGACCGTTTGCGCGAGGCGATCGCACGCGGTGAGCTGGGCCCCGGCGCCGGCCGGGTCACCGCCATGCGGGTCACGCTCCACGAGTCGCACGTCGCGTCGGCCGGGTTCGAGGGACCTGTCGGTGCGGACGCGTAGCGATGCGTCCGGTGGCGATGCTCGTGCCCGGGCGACTCGATGCACGAACCGGCGGGACCATTTACGACCGGCGCATCACGCGCGGCCTGGAGCGGCTGGGCTGGCGCGTGGAGGTGCACGAACTCGACGCGAGCTTCCCTTCTCCCACGCTGGACGCGCTTGAGCACGCCGGCGGCGTTCTCGGCAGTCTGCCCCCGGCGACCATCGCGATCATCGACGGTCTCGCCCTTGGTGGCATGCCGACGCTGGTCGAGCAGGCGGCATCACGACTGACCGTCGTGGCATTGATGCACCTGCCGCTGGCGTCCGACCCCGCGATCGACCCTGCGTGCGCCGCGGCCTTCCTGCCGGCGGAGCGTCGGGCGCTCGCGGCGGCCCATCACGTGGTGATCACTGGCGCCGCCACGCTCGACCTGCTTCGGCGACACCAGGTCGCCGCCGACCGGGTGACGGTGGTCGAGCCCGGGACCGATCCGGCGCCCCTGGCGCGCGGCTCGAGCGACGGGCGGCTGCACCTGCTCTCGGTCGGAACGCTCAACGCCGGAAAGGGGCACACGCTGCTGCTGCGCGCCCTCGCGGCGGTGGCCTCCGACCGGTGGCGCCTCACCTGCGCCGGCAGCCTCACCCGGGACACGGCCGCGGCGGCCGCGGTGATCGACACGGCCACCGAACTCGGACTGAGCGCCCGTGTGCGCTTCGCCGGCGATCTCGACGAGGAGGAACTGGAGACGTGCTACGACGCTGCCGACCTGTTCGTACTGGCGACGCTCCGTGAGACCTACGGCATGGCTGTGGCCGAGGCGCTGGCGCGCGGGCTGCCGGTCGTCAGTACGCGCACCGGCGCGATCCCGGCGATGGTCGGTACCGACGCCGGAATCATCGTGGAGCCTGGTGATGAAGCGGCGCTGGCCGCCGCCTTGCGGCGCGTGATGACCGACCCCTCGCTCCGGGCCCGCCTCGCTGCGGGCGCCCGGTCCAGGCGCGGACACCTTCCCACATGGGAGGACGCCTCCGCGCGCATGTCTCACGCCCTGCGGAGTCTGGATGACCATGGATGACGCACTGGCCGAATGGCTCCGCCTCCGAGAGGATGCCGACCACGAATCACGATCGAGCGCACTGGTGGACGCCGTCGTGGCCGTACTCCCCGCTGGGCCGTTGCGGCTCCTCGACCTCGCCACGGGCACCGGATCCAATCTTCGGTACCTGATCCCGCGCCTGCCCTCGCCGCAGCGATGGACGGTCGTCGACCGCAGCCCGGCACTGCTCGAGCTGCTGCGGGAGCGCATGGCCGCCTGGGCGCGGGAACGCGGGCATCGCGTGGACGCGATCGAGAAGGGATGCACGATCACCGGCGCGCGAACGGAGTGCCATATCGAAACACGCACAATGGACCTGGGCGACCTCGAGGACCCGGCCCTGTTCCAAGGCCGGCACATGGTCACGGCATCGGCGCTGCTCGATCTCGTGTCGCCCTCGTGGCTGCGGACACTCGCCATGCGCTGCCGCACCGCCGGAGCGTGCGCCCTCCTGACACTGACCTACGACGGGCGCTCGACGTGCACGCCTGGTGAGCCGGAAGATGAGCAAGTGCGAACGCTCTTCAACCGTCATCAGGGGCGCAACAAGGGCCTGGGCGGTCCCGCGGCGGGGCCTGCCGCTGTCCATGAGGCGGCGGTGGCGTTTCGCGCCGCCGGCTTCGAGGTGCGCGTGGAACCGAGTGACTGGGATCTGCCGGCCGGCGCGCACGGGTTCCAGCGGCAGCTCATCGACGGATGGGCCGGTGCGGCCGCGGAGGAGTCTCCGGAGGTGGCGCGCGCCATCGACGGATGGCGGCTGCGCCGGCTGGCGCACCTGGCGGAGGGGCGATCACGACTCACCGTCGGCCACCACGACCTTGCCGCGTGGATCCCGCGCCCCTTGTGAAGAGGGCACGCGAGGCGAGCCTACAAGATCCTCGCGACGGGCGGTCCGATCGGCCCGGCCTCTTGGCGCGGCTCGGCGCGCAGATCGCAATCGAACAGCAGGTCGCCGCCCATCCGGAAGACGCGGTAGGGCGGGCGGCGGCACGCGCTCAGCCACGTCTCCGGCGCCATCCTGATGCCGGGGCGGCCCTCGCCGATGATGATCGGGGCCACGGCGATCTGCAGCCGATCGAGCAGCGCGCACTCGAGGAGCGTGGACACCGTGACGCCCCCACCTTCTACGAAAAGGCGGGCGCATCCGCGCGCGCGGAGGGCGTCAACCAGCTCCCGCATGCGTGAGGGAGCGGCCGAGGCCGCGAGGCCGAGAACGGTGGCCGCCCCGACGTGCGTCTCGCCAGGACGTATCTTGCCGGCGTCGCAGACATACAGCGTCGGTGCGACGGCCTCCGTGAACACCCGGGCCGTCGGCGACAGCCGCCGATCCGGATCCACCACGACCCGAAGCGGGTTCGGTCCCGGCACAAGCCGTGTCGTCAGTTGCGGATCGTCGGCCGCCACCGTGCCGGCGCCGACCACCA
>CAZNOC010000373.1:0-2492 GCA_964574545.1 uncultured Bifidobacteriaceae bacterium
GGCCTCCGTTGCCGAACGTCACGAGCCCCTGCTCGTCGAACAGGAGCGCTTCGCAGAAGCCCGCCCCTCGGCGCCCGCGCCGCTCCGTGCCTTGCGTGCAGCCGCGGCAGACCGCTTCGCACGGCTCGGGCTTCCGACCACCCGCCTCGAGGACTGGCGCTTCACCAACATCGGTCCGATCGCCGCGACGACCTTCCGTCTGGCCGACGCCGCAACCGGCGATGCGGCCTCGCTCGTCAACGGTCTCGGCGTGACCGGGGCCGTCGCCACGCTCGTCGTCGTGAACGGCCGGTTCGAGCCGGCGCTGTCCACGGTCGAAGGGCTGCCGCCCGCCGTGCGCGCCTGCGGGCTGGCGCAGGAGCTGTCGGCCGACGCGAGCGGAACGGCCGCGTGCCTTGATGTGCCGGACACCGATCATGCGTTCGTGGCTCTCAACGCCTCGTTCCTCGACGACGGGCTCTACCTCGAGATCGCGCCTGGCGCCATCGTCGAGGGCCTCGTGCACCTCGTGTATGTCACGACGGAGGCCGCCGAGCCCGTCATGACGCATCCGCGCACCATGATTCTCGCCGGCGAGCGCAGCCGCATCCGCCTGGCGCAGTCGTTCGTCGGCCCCGAAGGTGCGGTGTACCTGACCAACACCGTGACCGACGTGCGCCTTGCCCATGGCGCCTTCGTCGACGTGGTGACCGACCAGCGCGAGTCCGGCGACGCGTTCCACGTCTCTGCCCTGCGCGTGGACTGCGGGCCGGCCAGCGAGTTCCACTCCCGCGCGTTCACCCTGGGCGGGCGCATCGTCCGCAACGACCTGATGGCGCGCCTGGGCGGCGAGGCTGCGCACTGCACGCTCGACGGGGTCTACCTGGGCGATGGGCAGCAGCTCATCGACAATCACACCGCCATCGATCACGCGATGCCGCACTGCACGAGCCACGAGCTCTACAAGGGCATCCTCGACGACCATGCCCGCGCCGTGTTCAACGGCCGCATCATCGTGCGCATCGACGCGCAGAAGACCGACGCCAAGCAGACGAACCGCGCGCTGCTGCTGTCGGACACGGCGCAGATCAACTCGAACCCGCAGCTCGAGATCTTCGCCGACGATGTGAAGTGCACGCACGGGGCGGCGATCGGCCAGCTCGATGACGAAGCGATGTTCTACCTGCAGGCGCGTGGCCTGACCTTCCTCGAAGCGCGAGATCTGCTGTTGCACGCCTTCGCGGGCGAGGTGCTGCAGGGCGTGGCGGACGAGCCGTTGCGCACCGCGATCGAGACGGCGCTCTTCGAGCGCCTCGAGCGGGACCTGGCGCGGCACGACGTCGAAGAGGGGCGGCGATGACGATGATGGGGACGGCTGGCCCGGTGGCACCGGCGCCGTACGACGTGGAACGCGTCCGTCAGGATTTTCCCATCCTGACGGAACAGGTCCACGGTCACCCGCTGGTCTATCTCGACAACGCCGCCACCACGCAGAAGCCGCGTGCCGTGCTCGAGGCGCTGCAGCGGTACTACGAGACGTCCAACGCCAACGTGCACCGCGGCGTCCACACGCTCAGCGAGCGCGCCACCGCCGGGTTCGAGCGCGCGCGCGGCACCGTCGCGCGGTTCCTGAACGCGGCCGGCCCGCGCGAGATCATCTTCACGCGGAACGCCACCGAGGGCATCAACCTCGTGGCGCAGGCGTTCGGACGCCTGCGCGTCGGCCCTGGTGACGAAGTCCTGCTGTCGGCCATGGAGCACCACTCGAACATCGTGCCGTGGCAGATGCTGTGCGAGTCCGTGGGCGCCCGCCTGCGTGTGGCGCCGATCGACGATGCCGGCGCGCTGAGGATGGACGAGTTCCGCGGGCTGGTGGGACCGCGAACGCGGCTGGTGGCCATCACCCAGCTCTCGAACGCGCTCGGCACCATCAACCCCGTGGCCGAAATCGTGTCGCTGGCGCACGAGGCCGGCGCCGCCGTGCTCATCGACGGCGCGCAGGCGGCGTATCACATGCCCGTGGACGTCCAGGCGCTCGATTGCGACTTCTACGTCTGCACCGGGCACAAGCTGTACGGGCCGACGGGGATTGGCGTGCTCTACGGAAAGGCGGCCCACCTGGAGGCGATGCCCCCGTACCAGGGTGGCGGCGACATGATCGCGTCGGTGACCTTCGAGCGCACCACGTACAACGTGATCCCGGCGAAGTTCGAGGCGGGCACCCCGGACATCTCCGGGGCCATCGGCCTGGCGGCGGCCATCGACTACATGACGGACCTCGGCATGGAACGCATCCAGGCGCACGAAGCCGCGCTGCTCGACTACGGCACCGCGGCGCTGGCGGACGTGCCGGGCCTGCGGCTGGTGGGGACGGCTCCGCAGAAGGCCAGCATCCTGTCGTTCGTCATCGAGGGGATCCACCCCCACGACATCGGCACGATCGTGGACCGCGAGGGGGTGGCCATCAGGACGGGACACCACTGCGCCCAGCCGGTGATGGAGCGGTTCGGCGT
>CAZNOC010000373.1:2592-3846 GCA_964574545.1 uncultured Bifidobacteriaceae bacterium
CACCAGATGATCACGACGCCGCCCGACGAGCCGGTGGAGGACATGGGCAAGCTGTCGGTGCTGGCCGGCGTGCGCGAGTTTCCCACGCGGGTGAAGTGCGCCAGCCTCGCCTGGCACACCATGAAGTCGGCCGTCGCCGACGAGACCGCCGAACCGGTGACCACGGAATGACTGACACGAGATATCTGCACGTGACGCCAGGACACGTCGAACCAGGACAGACCCTCCCGGAGGGCTTCGATCAGCCGCTCGACGACATCGTGCCGGACGCGGCGGCGATGGCCGAGGTGCGGCCCCGCATCATCGAGGCGCTGCGGACCATCTTCGACCCTGAGATCCCGGTGAACATCTACGAACTGGGGCTCATCTACGACGTGCTGGTGGACGAGCAGGGCGTGGCGGGCGTACGGATGACGCTGACCGCGCCGGCGTGCCCAGCCGCGCAGACGCTCCCGGTCGAGGTGCGCGACAAGGCGAAGTCGGTGGACGGCGTGTCGGACGCGCGCGTGCAGATCGTGTGGGATCCGCCGTGGACGCGGGAGCGCATGTCCGACGTGGCGAAGCTGGAACTCGGCATGATGTGGTAGCAGGCCGAGCCCGGATGCCCAATGCATGGCTTTGCAACTCCCCTCCGCATTCGGCACTATAGGAGCATGAGGCGGCTCCTCCTGCTCGCGCTGCTCGTCGCACCGCCGTGGGCGGCCGCACAGCCGCCCGCGCCGCAGCCGGCCGAGTCCCCCGCGCCCGCGGTTGACCCGGAGGCGCTGGGGATCTCGCTCGACCGTATCGAGCGCAAGCTCGAGGGCAAGGCCGAGGTGTCGGCCGGGTCCCCGTTCGGCGGGGATCTCAAGCTCGACTTCTTCGTCGGCGTCGTCGGCGAAGCGCCTCCGATTGATTTCTTCGCCAACTTCAACGTGCATGCGGGCCCGGTGCCCGGAGCGGCGCCCTCGCATCGCGAGGTCGTCGATCACCTCACGCCGCAGGCGTTCAGGTCGCCCGCGCCGGACCTGCTGGGCCTGGCCGCCTGGCTTGGAGAGCAGGCCTACAAGCGGATGCAGCAGCAGCGCTGGGAGCGCGTCTACGATCGCTACCGGGAACGCATCGAGGCCGGCGAAGACATCCCGGCCCCCCGTCCCCCCGGACAGCGGTAGCGCTTCCGCCCGGCACCTCGAGGGCGGCTCAGCCCCTCGCCTCGACGCCCTGCGCCAACGGAGGGTGTTCGTGATCGAGCTGGTCCATCCGGCCCACCTCTCC
>CAZNOC010000374.1:0-3831 GCA_964574545.1 uncultured Bifidobacteriaceae bacterium
GTCTTCGGGCAGGCGCTGTGGGCGCCACGCATGGGCGCGACGCTGCTCGCAGTGTTTGGCCTGCTCGCCCTCGTCCTGGCCGCGGTGGGCGTCTACGGGGTGATGAGCTACGTCGTCGGCCACCGGACGAGGGAGCTTGGGATCCGGCTGGCCCTCGGCGCGTCCCCGGCCGGAGTCACCAGCCTCGTGTGCCGCCAGGGCTTCGGGATGATCGCGGCCGGCATCGCGTTGGGAGCGATCGTCGCGGTGGGGGCGACAGGGCTGGTCGCGGGCCTGTTGTACGACGTCGGCCGTTTCGACGCCCCGACGTTCGGCGCGATTGCGCTCGTGCTGATTGGCGCAGCAGGCCTGGCAATCTATCTGCCCGCTCGACGGGCCGGGCAGGTGGATCCGATCGTGGCGCTCCGGACGTAGCGATGCGCCGCGCACGTCGTCGCTCGGCGGCGCGGCGATCCTGACGCGCGTGCCTTCGTGAGAGCGCGACGCGGCGCGTGTCCTCCATGCGAGCTGCCCGCGGTGGAGCGATGCAGGGCCGGCGCGGCTATCGCGAACCCGGTTGGCGCGATCAGCCGGCCACGGGATAGCGTCGCAGGCGTGCCAGGCCCAGCCACCCGACGATCGCGGCAGGCAGCGCCAATCCCGCGAGGCTCACCGACACGCGGCTCGCCACCGCGCCGGTGGCCTCTTCCTCGAACCTGAAGCGCGGCACATCGTCGAACGACGTGACCTGCGCGCGCTGGAAGATGAGCGGTGTGAAGTAGCCGCGCCACTCGGCGTGGAAGCCGTCGACCTGCTCCACGAAGTGACGGTGGCGCGCGGTGCCCGTCCCGGCCAGGTCGTTGAGCGCCTCCTGCATGAGCACGGCGGGCGACAGGAAGCGCAGGCGATCGATAGCCGCCTGCTGCGCCACGATTTGCTGCTCGTAGCGCGCCACCACCGGCCTCACCCGCCGCTCCACATCGTCGTTCACCGCGACGCGGATCATGTTGAAGTCCGTCATCGCCTGTTCGGCGTCGCCCGTGGCCAGCTCCGGGTGATCCTCGTAGTAGGACGCCAGAAGCTTGCTCCCTTCGGCGCTGGCCTCGTCAGAGGCCTCGCGCATCGCCTGGACCATCTCCACGCGGGAGGGGACGGGGTAGATCGTCGTCACGGCCAGGTTGAAGAGCGACGGAAGCATGACGACCAGCACCAGCCACGCCGACGCGAGGATGGTCGCGCTCGTGGCGGAGCCGCGGCCGAACGAGGCGACGAGGGCGGCCAGCGAGAACCAGAACGCGCCGTAGACCGCGACGGCTCCCGCCCACAGCAGCAGGCGCAGGCCGATCCCGGGCGACGCGAGCTCGACGCCACCGAGCGCGAGTGCGACGGCGGAGAAGACCACGACCGTGCCGACCAGCACCATGGCTCGCAGGGTGATCTTGCCCGTGACGATCGTCCGCAGCGCCACCGGCTGCGAGAGCACGAGCGCGAGGGTCCCCTGCTCCTTCTCTGCCGACAGCATGTTGTAGGTGACGGCGAGGATCAGCAGCGGGTACAGGAAGATCACGACGAACGCCAGATCGAACCTCCCGACCAGCAGCCGCTGGGGATTCTCGATCTCGGTGGCCGCCAGGATGTTCTCGCGCGAGTCGGTGGAGATGCGGAAGTAGTACGGCAGCAGATCGCTCTGGCCGATGGCGAGCGGTGCCAGTGGACCCGGAGGCAGCATCGCATAGCGGGGGCCGAGACGGCCGCCGACGTTTGACGGGCTGCGCGGATCGGCGAACGGCGACACCTGACCACCCGTCTTGACGATGTCGTCCACGCGCTGGCGGAGTCCGTCGTAGCGCTCCTGCTCTTCGGCGGCGGCGCCGGCCAGGGCACGGGACTGGAACTCGACCCAGCGGACTCCATTCCACACGCCGTACCCGATGGCCACGGCGAAGACACCGGCCACGACCCAGAGGGTCGCGTCGGCGCGCAGGGTCGACCACTCGTGACGAAGGATGCGGAGAAACATCTTTAGGCTTTCGGCTTTCGGCTTTCGGCTCTCGGCCTCTTTAGTCGACGCGTGCGGTGGCGCCGGCACGGAGCATCCACGCGACGGCGGCGGCCATCCACAATCCCAGGATCAGGAGGCTTGTGGTGTAGGCCCCGAGTACCCAGGAGGTGGGCGGCGCTTCGTACTCGAACGGAGGCACCTCCTCCCAAAGCGCGCGTCCGGCCAGGTACACCTGCCCGGGCTTCTGGTTCCGGACGATGTCGCCGTTCAGAATCCGCTGGATGTCGCGGCGGTAGTCCTCGGCCGCGCGGATGAAGTCGCGATGCTGCAGGAAGTCGGTGCCCGCGAGCCCCATCGAGAGCGACCGCACGGCCAGCATCGGCGCGACGACGCCGGCCAGCTGGTGCACTCGATTCTGCCGATCGTAGAGGTCGAACAGGCGCCCGTAGTGCCGATCGAACACGACGTTGGCGTACTCCTCGCCCTCCTGGAGCGAGATGCCGGAGAAGGCGATCGGCAGCGCGTCGACGGTGTCGACGTTGTACTCGCGCAGCAGCGCGTTGCGCCGTTCGTCGAGCCGGCGCTGGACGGGTTCGCGGTCGTCCAGATCCGCCTGCATGGCCTTCTGGAACTCGATGGCCGACGGTGTCGGGTGCAGGGTGGAGGCGAGGTCGGAGACGGCGCGCGAGGCAATCAGGCTGTTGGCGAACCAGAAACTGAGCAGGACCACGAGCGCGAGACGCGACGAGGCCGCCCAGGCCGAGACGCCGAGCGCGAGGGCAATCATCAGCGCGAAGTACGCCGCGTAGACCGCGACAAGCAGGACCGCGCGCATCGGATCGCCGGCCAGCAGGCCGCCCTCGAGCGTGAGCGCCATGGCGACGACGCCCATGACGACCGACGGCACCAGCACGAGCCCGAGGGCCGCGGCGATGCCGAGGGCCTTGCCCATCATCAGGTCGCGCCGGCGCACCCCGAGGCTCAGCAGCTGACGCAGGGTGCCCTGCTCCCGCTCGCCGGAGAATGCCGAGAACGTCATGAGCACCACGAAGAGCGGCAGCAGGACTTGCAGGACCTCGCCGGCGGTCATCTCTCCGAAGCGCTGCACCGCCGTGCGGTCCTGAGCCGGCCGGTACTTGAACTCGTTCTGCCGGTGCGCCTCGAGCCACACCGCCACGCCCATGTACGGATCGATGCCGGTATCGACGATCGCCAGCTGGCTCTTCGGCTTGAACGCGTAGACCCCGTAGTGGGCGGCGGAATGGGGGTTCTTCTCCGGCTGGTTGACCCACTGCTCGCGCGTGGAGGCCGCGGCGGTCTCGTGCTGCCGGCTGAGGTCGGTGTAGTGCTTCCAGCCCGCGAGCAGCGACACGAGCGACACGCCGAGCACGATCGCCGACAGGACGCGGAAGCGCCCATCGCGCATCATCTCGACGAGTTCCTTCCGGGCAATACGCAACACCATGGTGACCCCCCTGGACGCCGTCAGGCGCGCCCCTCGAACGCTGCGCGGCGCGCGCGGCGGCCCAATGTCAGTCGTGCATGTACTGCAGATACAGCCGCTCGAGGTCCGCGTGGCCGAACTCGTCGGTGCCGTGGACGGCCACGAGCTTGCCGTGCTTCATGATGCCGACGCGCGTGCCGGATTCCTTGGCGCGGAAGAGGTCGTGGGTGGCCATGAGGACCGCGACGCCCGAGTCGCTCATGCGCTTCAGCAGGTCCGAGAACTCGTTCGACGCCTTCGGGTCGAGGCCCGAGGTCGGCTCGTCGAGGAGCAGCGAGCGCGCGCCCTTGGCGATGGCGATCGCGATGCCCACCTTCTGCCGCATGCCCTTCGAGTAGGTGCCGAC
>CAZNOC010000375.1:0-3823 GCA_964574545.1 uncultured Bifidobacteriaceae bacterium
GGCGGAGCGTGAACGGGTAGGGCGGCGCGGCCACGATACGATCACGATACCCCATCGACGCCTGCCCGGGTCCCGGACGCCAGATCGCGTTCCGCCTTTACGCCGCCATCGCACCCTCGCATTCCGGCGGGTGCGCCTGGCCTCGACCAGCGCCAGCGGCTTCCCGTCGTCGCCCCACAGCACGCAATCGACATGAAGTCGAACTGGCCTCACGCCCCCTCCCCGGCGCCCCGCGCATCGTCGCCGAACAGGGCGATGTAAGGCGCGTAGCGGAAGCGCCGGTTGCGGGCGTAGCCAGTCATCTCGATGAGAATGCCCAGATTCGAGAGCCGTCCCACCAGGGTGTTCGCGGCGGCGTAGGTCGTGCCCGTGAGCTGCTCCACGTCTTTGACCGAGACGATGGGCCGGTCGAAGAGGGACTCGAGAACCTTGTGGCCGTTGCCGGCGGCACGGCCGAGCCCCTTCGTGATGGCCGCCCTGTGCTGTTCCCGCAGCAGCAGGATGCGTCGGGCCGTCTCGGCGGCCTCGCCCGCGACGGCGATCACGCCGCGCAGGAAGTAGGCGAGCCACGCCTCCCATTCGCCGCGGTCGCGGACGGCCTGCAGGTGTTCATAGTAGGCCTGACGATGCTGCTTGAAGTAGTGGGAGAGGTAGAGCACGGGCTTGTGCAGCACGCCGCGCTCGGTGAGGAGGAACGTGATGAGCAGGCGCCCGACGCGGCCGTTGCCGTCGAGGAAGGGGTGAATCGTCTCGAATTGCACGTGCGCGAGCGCGATCTTCACGAGCGGCGGCAGGTCGTCGTCCGCGTGCAGGAACCGCTCGAGATCGCCGAGTGCCTCCGGCACCACCTGATGCGGCGGCGGCACGAACGTGGCGTTGGCCAGCGTGGAGCCTTCCGGCCCGATCCAGTTCTGGCTCGTGCGGAGATCACCGGGCTGGAGCCGGCCGCCGCGCACGTCGCGGAGCAGCTCGGCGTGGATCTCGCGGATGAGGCGCACCGACACGGGCAGATCGGCGAGCCGCGCGAGGCCGTGGTTCATGGCGCGGACGTAGTTCACGACCTCGTCCACGTCGCGCGGCAGGCCCAGGTCGAAGAGGCGCGCCTCGGCCGCAAGCAGATCCTGGAGGGAGCTCTGCGTGCCCTCGATCTGGCTCGAGAGCACGGCCTCCTTGCGGACGTACATGAAGACGAACAGATCGGGATTCGGCAGCGTGAGCACCGACCCGTCGAGTCGGCCGAGCGCCCGGTCAGCCTGGGACAGCAGCGCGGTCAGCTCGCCGCCGAGGGCGACCGGCGGGTCGGGCGGCAGGGGGGCCGGGATGAAGGCGCGGTAGCCGGCCGGCTGGCTGAGATAGCGTCCGGCACGCGTCGAGGCGGCGGCCATGGCTGTCCTTGCGTTGTGTATGGAGCTGAGCGCCTCCCATATGATAGCCAGCCTTTAGCATGGAGGCAAGTGGACGGCCTTGTCATAGGCTCGCGACACCACAGGGCCGGGTGCCACGGAGTCGAAGAAACCCGCCTAGGCAGTTCCGCGTCGGTCACCTGGCCAGCGCATGGGCGACGCAGTCCAGGAACGGTCGGTGTGCTCATCGTTCAGGCTCGCGCCCACTCGGCTTGAGCGGCCTGCGCGCTTCGTAGTAGTGATTCCCGCCCTCGTCGACGTGCTCGGCAACAGGGGCAAGGCCGGCGCTCGAGAGCACGGCGTTGTACTCGTCTGCGCCGAGTGACTGCGACAGACGGCCCGTCAGGACGTCCGTCCATGTGCACGGCTGCGCCGGGGACGTGAACAGGAACGTGCCGCCGTGGTTCAGCGCTCTCGCGACCTTGCGAATCACGTCCCGTTGCGTCTCGGCGGACAGCAGGAACAGCAGGCCAACCGCGATGACGCCGTCGAACGTTCGGCCGAAGAACGTCGAGTCCTCGACCGCTTCGCGCGCGACGTGCGCGTGCGGGAAGCGCTGTCGAAAGGCCGCGACGAGGGTGGGTGAGGCATCGACACCGCACACGACGAACCCATCGTCCATCAACGCCATCGAGAGGGGCACGCCATGACCGCAGCCCAGGTCGAGAATCGACGCGCCCGGTCCAAGCGACCGCGCCCACGCGCGGACAGTGGCGACGCCGATCTCCGACTGCTCACGCCGATCCACGAACGCCGAGGCGACCGCCTCGTAGCCGCTCGACGCATCGTCTTTGTTCGCTGGCGTACTGGACTTCATTTTCGGCGCGGTGGGCATGATCCGCCTCGACCTTCTGGCCCTCAGTCGCCAGATGCCGCGTGACCCACCCGACGTAGCGGCGCGCCTGGCCGACCGTCAGATCGGTGGTCTGGCTACGTTTCAGCTCGATCAGCAGGAAGCCGGCTCCCGCCAGCTCTTCAGGGGTGGAATAATATCTCACTCCCTGCCCAGCGACGTCCGACTCCAGTTCTCCAGGAGGAACTCCTCGAGTAGACGCTCGAGCGCGAAGCTCTCTGGACGACCATCAGCGGTGGGCAGAGGATTGGCAACGGTTGCTGGCCCCCCTTGGTCAACCCGTTCCGATTCAAGCACGAACCGCCAGAGAGCGTCCAACGTCCAGAGGTCGATACCGAGATCTCGACTGATCTGCACAAGAAGTGTATTGACTTGCTCCAAGCGGCCCCCGGGTTCCCACTCCTCTGGCGAAGTCGGGCCAGAGTTCGATGTCACGCAGGGTCTGCCACGGCGAGGATTCCCGTAGCGATTGGTACGCCTCGGGGAGGGGCTGCGCTCAGCGAGCTTCGCTGAGCTCCAGCAGGTGGCCGTCGGGGTCGCGGAAGAAGCATCGGACCTCGACGCCGTGGTCGACGGGCGGGGTCAGGAACGTGGCGCCCCGCGCCGACAGCACCTCGTAGGCTTCCTGGCAGGCGGGGACCCGGATGGTCATCGCGTGGGCGACGCGTTCCGGCGCGTCAGGCGGTGCGAACGTCACGTCCGGCTTGTCGGCCGTCGGGCCGCCGCCCGTGACGAGCAGCAGCCACGCGCCCTGAAACTGCAGCACGCAGGACGTGCCGCCGTACTCCCGGTACACGGTCGCGCCGAGCACCTCATGGTAGAACGCGCGGGCGCGTGCGATGTCAGCGACCACGAGGATGTGCGTCAACTCCACGCCCGCCTTCGGAAACGTCATCGGATGTGCCTCCCTCGGCTCGTCTTGGACGCCCTCGCGCGACGACAACAGCGCCTCGGGAGCCGCTCGCGCCTGCACGCTTCGAAATGGCTATTCTCGCCCTCATCGACGTGCGCGGCGAGGATCTGAAGCCGTTACGCGGATACGGCACTATCCCACACCGAGCCACACAAGCCCGGCAATCGCCAGGAAGGCGACCCATGCCAGGTGGCGACCCCGGGAGGCGGCGAGGCTCACCAGGCCGCTGGCCGCGAAGGTCAGAGCGACGACATCGGCGACACGGATCCCGCCGTCCGAGTCGAGGGCGAACAGCACGCCGGCCAGACCGAGCCACGCCAGGCTCGTGAGGTGCCATGCAAACCGAATCGTGCGGCGCGTGAAGTCGGTCCCACCGAACAGCGGTGGCAGCGCGTCCCGGCGGAACAGCCTGACCAGGATGTACCGCTCACCCAGGTACGAGTGGGCCGCCGCGAGCAGCACCGCGAGCATCGAGGCAGCGGCGAAGTAGGGGTTCATGAGAGTCGCTCGCACACGGCGGCGTCAGCGCAGGATCTTCTCCATCGCCTTCCCTTTGGCCAGCTCGTCGACCAGCTTGTCGAGCCAGCGGATCTTCTGCATCAGCGGGTCCTCGACGTCTTCCACACGAACGCCGCACACGACGCCTTTGATTGA
>CAZNOC010000376.1:0-3817 GCA_964574545.1 uncultured Bifidobacteriaceae bacterium
GCCGCGGACGGCGCGCGCGGGCCGCACCACGGTCTGGTCCGCCACGGACATGTCCTCACTATACCCTCGAACACGATCTCTGACGGTGTCGGAGGACAGCGGGAACCCTGACAGGGCCGCACTTGTCAAGCGGTTCGTCACGTTCGCCTGGTGCGTCCCGTTGTGTGGACACGGAGTTTTGTGGTACTTAAGCGGCACATGTTTCGGCGTTCCGCAGACGCCCGCCCTGGGGCTCGATGAGTCACAGTCACCTCGTCCGCCTCGAGTTCGGGAGCGCGTTCGACATGCTGGACTTCGTCCAAGTGGTCAGCGACAACGTCTGTCGACTGACCGGCCTTGACGAGGACCAGTCGCACTGGGTCAGCGTGGCCGTGCGCGAGTCGGTCATCAACGCCATCAAGCACGGCAACGAGCACGACGAGTCGAAGCGGGTCATCGTCGAGTTCACGTCGCTGCCCCCCCATGCGCCCGAGGAACTCGTCATTCGGGTGGCCGACCAGGGATCCGGCTTCGATCCGGAAGAGGTCGCCGATCCCCTCGCCCCCGAGAACATGCTGAAGTCGAGCGGCCGCGGCATCTTCCTGATCCGCAGCTTCATGGACGACGTACGGTTGCAGCGGGCCCCGGATGGCGGAATGGAAGTACGGATGGTCAAGCGTGTGTCACGTCCGGATGGCGCGGCCTGACCCCATCGTGCGGTTCTGTGAACCGACAGACGAGGCCGGGCATCTGTGCCGCTGAGTCCCTTGTATCTGGCCACGGCGATCGAGGCTGTCGTCCGCGCCGGCGATGTGCAGATGGCGCGGTTCGGAACCGGCATGCGCGTGGACCGCAAGAGCGCCATCGACCTCGTCACCGAAGTAGACCTCCAGATCGAGCGCCAGTTTCGGGCCATGATTGACAGCCGGTTTCCCGATCACGACGTGCTGGCCGAGGAGTACGGTGCGGGAACCCGCCCCGAGGCTACCCACCGCTGGATCTTCGATCCGATTGACGGGACCACCAACTTCGCGCACGGTGTCCCGATCTTCTGCGCATCGCTGGCGCTCGAGGTCGATGGTCAGGTCGAGGTCGGGGCCGTCTACGATCCCAATCGCCGCGAGCTCTTCACGACGGAGCGCGGCGTCGGGGCCTGGCTGAACGGCGTCCCCCTTCGCGTCTCCCGCACCAGCGCGATGATCGAATCGCTGCTGGTCACCGGATTTCCCTACAGCGTGCACGAGGAGCTGGATTCGGTCGTCGCGTTGTTCCGTGACTTCGTCGGACGCGCACGCGCGATCCGGCGCCTGGGATCCGCGGCGATCGATCTCTGCTGGCTGGCGGCCGGGCGCATGGACGCGTTCTGGGAGGCCGGGCTGAAGCCCTGGGACGCCGCGGCGGCGGCGCTGCTCGTCAGCGAAGCCGGTGGCCGTGTCACGGCATTCGACGGGACCGCGTGGCGTCCGGCCTGCTCCACCATCGTCGCGTCGAACGGCGCGCTGCACGACGAGATGCTGGCCGTCCTCGCCACGGCACACGCACGTTCACCAAAGCGGACGACCTGAACTCCGGGGGCGACACGCGCCCCTCCCCGCAGCCGTATTCCTCCCGAAAATGCGCTGTACCCGGCGATGGCATCACAAATGCTTGACCGGGAGTGCAGAGATGCTCGCCATTCCCTGGGAGGGATTCATGAAATCGTTGTCGTGGTGTGCCGGTGTGGTGATGACGGTGTTGGCGATGGCGTTTCCCGCCGCCGCGCAGCAGTCACTCAATCTGTCACTGGGTGGCTTCGTACCGAAGGGGGAGGACGCCCGCGTGGACGGCGACGTCCTGCTCGAGAACCGCACGTTGCTGCTGTTCGACTTCAGCGACTTCAACACGGGGTCCGTAGGCGCGGAGTGGGTGGTCCCCGTCGGCGAGTACCTGGAGGCCGGCGTGGGCGCGGCATTCTCACGCCGGACCGTGCCCACCATCTACGATGCCTTCGTCGATCGTGACGGCAGCGAGATCGAGCAGGAGTTGCGCCTGCGCATCATCCCCCTGACCGCGACCGTGCGCATCCTGCCGCTCGGCCGGCGTCATACCTTCCAGCCGTACGTGGGCGGCGGGGTCGGCTGGCTCAACTGGCGCTACAGCGAGACGGGCGAGTTCGTCGACTTCCGCGACTTCAGCGTGTTCCGTTCGCGCTTTACGGCGAACGGCAGCGAGGTGGGTCCCGTCGCGGTCATGGGCGCACGCTTCCTGACGGGACATCATGTGGCCTTCGGCGGTGAGTTTCGATACCAGAAGGGCGAAGCCGATCTCCCGGACGACTTCCTCGGGAACCGGCTCGACCTCGGGGGGTATCACTACCTGGCGACCCTCCAGATCCGCTTCTGAGGCGATACGTACAAACACGAGGATCGCGAAGGTCACGAAGACGCACGAAGAACATTTCTCTTTCTCAGAGCACCGTCTCGCTCGGAGAGCCAAAGAAAGCGTTCCTTTCGTGCGTCCTTCGATTCTTCGTGACCTCCGTGTTTGTACGTCGGTGCAGCGTGAACTCCCTGGGACCGGCCTGCTATACTGTCCTCGCCCGCCGAGCGCCGTTTCGGCCGGCCTTTTCTGATGACGCCCGAACTCTCCATCGTCATTCCGCTCCACAACGAGTCGCCCAACATCGCCACGCTCTACGACGAGCTCACCGAGGTCTTGGGCGCCTACGGGCGCTCGTACGAGATCCTGCTGGTGGACGATGGAAGTACCGACGACTCGTTTGCGCAACTGTCCGCGTTGCAGGCTCGAGACCCGCGGCTGCGCGTGATTCAGTTCCGCCGGAACTTCGGCCAGACGGCGGCGTTTGCGGCCGGCTTCGCCCACGCGCGAGGCCGTCTCGTGGTGACGGCGGACGGCGACCTCCAGAACGATCCGCGGGATATCCCCGCCATGGTGCGTCTCATCGACGAGGAGGGGTACGACCTGGTGTGTGGATGGCGCCAGGACCGCAAGGACGCGTTCATCACCAGGCGTCTGCCGTCCGTCATGGCGAACAAGCTGATCTCGTGGGCCACCGGCGTCCCGCTGCACGACTACGGGTGCTCGCTGAAGGTGTTTCGCGCGGAGATCGTCAAGTCCATGCGCCTCTACGGTGAGATGCACCGATTCCTGCCGGCGATCGCCAGCGAGATCGGCGTGCGCATCGCCGAGGTGGTCGTCAACCATCGGGCCAGGAGCGCCGGCCGTACGAAGTACGGCTTGTCGCGCACCGTCCGGGTCATCCTGGATCTCGTGACGGTGAAGTTCCTCCTCAGCTATTCGACACGACCCCTGCAGATCTTCGGCCTCATCGGCCTGATCAGCGGCGGCCTCGGGGTGCTGATTACGGGATGGCTCGGCTACATCCGCCTCTTTACGCCGCAGGCCATCGGCGATCGGCCGATGCTGCTGCTCGGGATCCTGCTGCTCTTCGTCGGCGTGCAGTTGATGACCTTCGGCCTCCTGGCGGAAGTGCTGGCCAGGACCTACTACGAGTCGCAGAACAAGCCCACCTACGTCATTCGCGAGATCCGGCAGACGCCGCTCTTCGAGCCTGTGGAGCGCTGATGGCCGGCCAGGCCCCGCGCGATCACGATCCGCGTATCACGGTCATCCAACAGGAGCTCTTCGACGAACGCCGGTCGAAGGTCGACAAGTACCGGGACCTGGTGATCGGCCGGCCGGGGCTCGGGCCGCTCGTGGCCTACGAACTGGTGATGCTCTGCGCCTCGTGGGTGCCCGGGGCGCTTGGCCTCTTTCTCCGCTCGAAGCTCTACCCGCTGATCCTCGGCCGCGTCGGGCGCAACGTGGTCTTTGGCGC
>CAZNOC010000377.1:0-3816 GCA_964574545.1 uncultured Bifidobacteriaceae bacterium
GAGATATCGAGATTGCCGGTGAGCCGATAGTGTCCGGGACGGCTGATGGTGATCGGGTATCCAGGGGAATCCCCGGGTGTGATGTTGCCGACGATGACGCGTGCCTCGTTGATCTCGATGACGCCGTCGACCGCGAATGCGGAAGCGCTTGCGAACGCCATGGCGAGGAAGACAGGTATCGATACTGAAGGCGATTCGAATCGGCGGGGCATCGGGGAGCTCCATTGCGTGGGGGACCGCGTCGACTTGACGCAAGGAGAGGGCAGTCGCTCTCATCAAAGTCCAATCGCAGCGCCAGCCCGTTCGTTGAGTTCCACCTCTGCAACGTCTGGATCTTCAATAGGCTCGACCTCGATGCCGTCGACGACGCGGGTGGCACGGCCTTGGTGGCAACAGGCCTGGGACGGCTGAATGGAGTGGATTCGGGAGCGACCTAGAGAGCAAAGCCGGCTGCGCTGCGTCAAGCCCTCAGAGAGGGCAACGAGAGGCAGAGTCATGAAGCGAGTGCTCCTTGCGGCGACGTTCGTCTGCCATGCGGCTTTGTCGGCTGCTGCCCACGCAACAGACGATGCCACGCCGGCTTCGATCAAGGGATTGCCCGGCCAGGCTTGGTTTTACTCTCCGCCAGGCGCGGCGCCCCTTCTGCCATCGACTGCCCACACCGCGGCGCTTGGTGACATCAATGGCGACGGCGATCTCGACGTGGTCATCGCCACCTCCGACCTTGTGGCGCCGGAGCCCAACGTGGTCCTGATCAACAACGGCAGCGCCCAGTTCACCGAGATGGCCTCCCCGTTCGGTGCCACGCCCACCGCGGACATCGTGGTCGTCGATCTCGACGGCAACGGCCTCGCCGACATCGTCGAGGCCAATGGCACCGCCATCGTCAACGGCAGCACCCAGGCGTTCGGCGACGAGCTGTGGCTGGCGATCGACAAGGGCGACGGCACCGTCATCTTCAGCAATACCCAGACCTTTCCTGCCATCGGCTCGAGCGCCATGGCGACCGCAGACCTCGACGGAGATGGCGACCTGGATCTGCTTTTCGGGCGCATCAGTGGCGATGTCGATGTCTGGATCAACCAGGGCGGCGCGCAGGGCGGTGTGGCCGGAACCTTTCTTGCCGGGCAGTCGATAGTGGCGGGCTTCGCCAGCCCGGTGGTCGACATCGCCACGGGGGACTTCGACCTAGACGGACGCGACGATGCCGTCTGGATCCAGGGCGACGCGGTCGAGTTCTACCTGTCGAGCGACACCCTGGGCACCCTGGTCAAGGCTGCCAGCCTTCCCGCCGATGGCGCGACGGCGCTCGCCCTGGGGGATCTGAACGGGGCGGGCGGACCCGATCTGGCGTTGGCCCGGCATCGCGGTCTCGTCCCCGGGTCCCAGAATCGCAGTCTGTTCGCCGGCGTCTTTGCCGTGCCGGGTTCATTTCAGGTGGTGCCCGGCGATCGAGAGTTTCCGGCGGACCACCACACCGCCGTGGCGATCGCGGATTTCGACGGCAGCGGCTTGAACGACATCGTGTTCGGGCGCACCTCCGGCGGCGTGAGCTTTCTCGGCGAACCGGAGGGCGTCGTCGCCGACACCTGGCTCAACCTGGCCCCCGCCGAGACCGACTTCAACCACCGGCAACAGTGTTTCGCCCGCTTTTCCGGCACCCTGCGCTCGATTGCCCACGGCGACCTGGACGGCGACGGGGACGAGGACCTGTTTCTGGTGGTCACCAGCGCAGACGGGGCCATCGCCAGCGTCTACCTCAACGGTGTGGTGACCACGATGGAAGGCTGTTGTGCTGCGGAATCGGCCCAGCGCATCACCCGCATCGTGCCTACGCTTCCGTCACCGCTCGCCAAGGACATGCTGGCCGACATCGACCTGACTGCGCTGCGGCTGTTCCGCGCTGCTCACATGCTGAACACCGTGGAGGGCGAGCGCCTGGCCACGGCCTACGTGGGGCTGAGCGACGACATGATCGATGCGATGAACCAGAGCCGCCCGCTCGAATTCCTCGTCAACGACATCCTGCGCCTATGGCAACCGAACTTCGATGCCCTGCTTGCCGGCCAGGGTGACCAGTTCACCATCACCAGCGATCAGATCCTCCTCGCCGATACCGGAATGACGGCGCTGGCGATGCAGGGCAGCCCGGAACTGGCGCAGTTCATCGCGGATGAGCGGGCGCGACTGCCGCCATTCGCGAGCTTCGTCGGTCTCACCTTGAACGAGTTTGCCGCCTTGATCCTGGGCCCGGCGATGCCCCTGTTCGCCGACGGTTTCGAGGCCACGCCGTGAGCGCCGCGGTGGTTCGTTCGTCGATTCGCTCGAAGAGGTTCCCAATGAATGTCCCTGTGTACCTTCGGCTGCTGGCCTTGTGCTGCATGTCGGCGGCCAGCGTCTCCTGCACCGGCTACATCGGTGCCGAGTCGGGCATCGCCGGGCTCAATCACCACACCCGGCTCGATCGAGAGCCGTTGACGCCCAGTCAGCGTCCGGATGCCATCTCGGTCATGGCGCTCGACCGCGGCCGCTATCGAACCGGCCGCGATGAGATCATCTCCGAAGCCTGGCCCACTTCCATGGAGGACGTGGCGCCCGCGCTCCCCCAGTCCCGTTGCCTGTGGCTGGGCAAGGGCGAAGGGCTGCGGCTGCACTGGGAGCAGCTCCTGGAGATCGCCTACGATGGCCTGCAGAACTTGCGCCTGGATGGGGGCACGCCTCCGCTGGGGCTCTGTCGGATGAATGACCCCATCACCCGCCAGCCGCCCGCGGGCGAAGACCGCAGCCTGGAACTGATCACACTCTCGGCAGGCCAGATCGAGGAGCGGTCGTCCCGCAGCGGCGGGCAGGCCACGACATGGCCTGTGACCACGGGTCAGTGGGCGGTGTTCGAGGAGGACGTAAACTTCATGTGGGCGTGGATGTTGGAATTTCCCACGCCGGTGGATAACTTCAACGTCTGTGACCCGACACCGCTGACCGACCCGGATGGCGTGGTGGACATCGCAGAGGGGGTGCTCGGGTACGCCGGACCATACCGCGACGGGCTCATCAGCAGTTGTTCCGGTTCCTATGGCCAGACGCTGTTTCCGGAGCGCGATGCCGTCTACCGAATCTCCGGGCCCGATTTGCGGTACAACGAACCTGGCACCAACGCACATGTGTTCCAGCCTGCGGTCAAGGTCGCCGACGGGGTCGAGCGCCTGGCGCGTGCCATGAGTGTCAGCGGAGTCCAGCGCAGCTGGGCCACGTACCGCGAGGGAAGCACGGAGCACGACGTGTTCTGGGAAGAGAACTTCTCGCGCCGCATCCACACCCGGGCGGTGCGCCTGTTCCGGTTCGTCGGCGCAGGCCAACGCGAGTATCTGAACACCGGCAGTGAGCCGCTCTGCATCACCGACCCGGCGACAGGCAACGGCTGCCGCTGGACATGCGGGCCCGAACCTGACGGCGCCGCGAGCGTCTACCACGTGCGCGCCGACGCCGGCCCCAAGCCCGGTTGCCGGCTGGCTGCACTCAACGTGGCCGATCACCCGGCGGTGACGCCGACCTACGCCAAAGACCATCTCTGCGATCGCACCATCGATGCGCAGTGCGCGACCCTCATCGATCCGCTGGCGTGGTCGGTGCCCGCGGCGATCGGCGGCAACAGCCAGGTCTACATCGAATTCGAGATCGAGCCCGTGTTCGGGGAGATGGCACTGCGCGTCTCGCCGCTGGTCAGCCACCTGGGCACGACGCCGGTGGACGAAAAACGCCAAGCCACGTTCGAGGTCATCAATATCGGCGGCGTGCCGATCGAGATCGACGTGCTGC
>CAZNOC010000378.1:0-3807 GCA_964574545.1 uncultured Bifidobacteriaceae bacterium
ACGCCTCCCGGCGCGTGGTGACCCGTTTGGCCACCAGTTTACGCCGAAAGGAATGGTGCCCCGCTCACACTCCGGTTTCGGCACCCGCCAAGGAGGTCCCATGTCTGCGAAGCACGCCACCGGCGTGGCTCTGGCCGCGTTGCTCCTCACGCTCCCTGCCCTCGCGAGCGCCCAGGTCGTCCGCGAGCACGCCTCTGGCCTGCTCGCGCCGGTGGGCCTGACGGCCCTGGCCGATGGCAATCTGCTGGTGGCGGAGGCTGGCCGTGGGCCGAATACCGGTCGCGTGTCGGTGGTGGACCGTGACGCGCGCCGCTTCACGATCATCGACGCGCTCCCGTCGGGGTTCCATGGCCCCGGCAATGACGCGACGGGCCCGTCCAGCGTGCTCCTGATGGGGCGACGCCTCTACATCCTGATTGGCAACGGCGACATCGCGATCGCGGCCGCGGGCGGCATCGAGCGCCTGAACCCGGCGCCCTCGTCGCCGCTCTTCGCCTCGGTGCTGATGCTGGAGTTCCTGACCGACGGCCCGCGCATTCCGCTGGGGTTCAGCATGCCTCCGTCGGCCCACGCCGTCCTGGCCGCCGGACGGGGCGTGTACCTCACCAACGTTGATGGCGATACGGCGCGGCTCGGCCGGCTCGTGGCCCTGCCGGCCCCGATCGCGGAGCCCCGGCCCGACGTACCCGACAACGTGCGGATCTCGAACCCCTTCGGTATGACCGGCAACGACGCGCGCCTCGACATCGCGGACGCGGCACGCAACCTGGTGTGGAGCGTCCAGATCAACACGCGCGAGCCGCAGATTCTGGCCACGCTGCCGCCAGTGCCCAACACGCTTGCCCCCATGGGGCCGCCCGTCGTGGAGTCGGTGCCCGCGTCGATCCGGGGCTTCCGCGATGCGCTGCTCGTGTCGTACCTGACGGGCTTCCCGTTCGGTCCCGGCGCGGCGCGTGTGGTCAGCATCGATCGGCACACCGGCGCGGTGACACCGGTCATCCTGGGCCTGCGGACGGCCATCGACGTCCTGCCCGTGACGCGCGGCCGGGGGCTCTTCTACGTCCTGGAATACAGCACCGACTTTCTGGCCGGCGCGCCCGGACGGCTGCTCGTTGTGGAAGACCCCAATCGGCCGCCCCTGGTGCTGGCCGAGGGCCTGCAGGGCCCGACGAACATGGCGATCGACGTGCGCACAGGTGACGTCTTCGTGAGCGAGATCAAGACCGGTCGCATCATGCGCGTGCTGGTGCCGTAGCCCGTCGGCTCGGATGACGATCGCGCTTCCCTGACGCGGCGAGGAGCTCACGCGCCGGCGCCGCGCGCCTCGGGCACGGCTGAGACGGCGGACGATGCGCGTTCGGGCGGCACTCCGGTCCTCGTGCTGAGCCACAAAGGATGGGACCGACACTTCAACCGCGATCCCGGTGTGAGCGGGCGGACGGTGCTCGTGCATGACGCGCCGTTCGAAATCATCGGCGTCACCCCTGAGGGCTTCCGCGGCCTCGATGTCACCGGCCCCCCCGCGAAGCCAGGCGGTCCCGTCCATTCGAAGGTTTCGAGACCGAACGCGATGAACTCCGCGTCAACCTCTGCGTGAAAGAGGAGCGCCGCCGCACGGCTCTGCGTGGGCAGTAAGAGGACGGCCGCGAGAACGACGAAACGGAGCACAGACATCGTGCCTCCTTTACGGTCTGAACGGCTGGGCGGTGGGTGACAGAGGCTCGCACCAGACGCCGCGTCGGTCAATCGGTCAGTCTGCCGCCTGCCCGTGCGCAGGGTGTGGTCGCGCCGCGTGCCTGCCGGCCGACGCAGCGACCGCCGGCACCTTGCCGTGCGCACCCGACTGGCTTATCGTAGGCGTTTGCTCACGCACACAGACCAGGCGGACCACGCGCTACCAGGGAGAGGGCATCCACATGACCGGGATATCGAGAGTGATCGTGCTGCTGAGCGGACTGCTGCTCGCGGCCTGTGCGCCAAAAGCGATCGAGTATCCCACCGAGTTGGAGATGACCACCTGGTCCATCGTCGCCGTCGATCCGAAGACGGGCGACGTGGGGGTGGCGGTGGCGTCCTGCGTCGAAGCCTTCGGCGACGCGGTGGCGGCGTTGGTGCCTGGCAAGGGCGCCGCGGCCACGCAGGCGGGCTTCGACATCAAGAACCGGAACATCGTGTTCGAGGCGATCAAGGAGGGCCTGACGGCTGAAGCCGTGATCGCCCGGGTCACCGATCCGGCCTCGGACGCACAGACGGATCGGCGGCAGTACGGCGTGCTCACCATGCACGACGGGTTCGTGCGTGCGGCCGGGTTCACCACGCCCACCCGCCAGGGGCTGACCCCGGGCGAGGACGGTGTCGCCCGCTTCGCCGGCGTGATGGCCGACCCCAGTCGAGGCGTGAGTTCTCAGGGCAACACGCTGGCGAGTGCCGAAGTGGTGCAGTGGCCGCTGGACGCCTACCGCTGGGAGGACCCCGCCGGCTTCAACTCGCTGTCGGACCGGCTCATGCGCGCACTCGAAGCCGGGGCCATCGCCGGCGGCGACGTCCGCTGCAACCAGGGAAGCGTCCGGCAGACGACGTCGATGGCGGCCATCCTCGTCGCGCGCGGCACCGACCCGCCCTACGCCACCGAGAACATCGGGATGACCGATGCCGGCACCGACAAGGCGCCGTGGCTCAACCTGTCGGTCAAGACGGACCGTGGCGAGGAGAACCCGCTGATCGAGCTTCGCCGGCAGTACGATCGGTGGCGAAGGACACAACCCAGGTAGGCGAGGTTCCTGGAGCGAGGCGGTCCGACCCAGGTCGCCAGATCAGGAGATCGATCGAGATATCGCACATCACCACATCTCAGATCAGATCCCCACATCACCAGATCACCACATCAACAGATACGCCCCGTCTATCTGTCTATCTGTCTATCGGTCTATCTGCCTGCCGCCTTCCTCCCAATCCTGATCATCTCCTCGGCCTGCTGGCCCTGTCCGAGCAGCGCGAGGAAGCCCTCGGCGACCCGCTGTTCGACGTCGGCGGGCGATGCCGTGAGCATGTTCGGCAGGCCGACGCGCTTGCTCTCGGCCAGGATGGCCTGGTTGCCGGCCTCCGCCGCCACGCGGTCGCCTTTGAGCGCGCCGGTGAGGCTGCCAATGCCGCACGCGAGGATGCTGATGCCGGGAACCTCGGCAATCGCCTTCGCCTGCGCGACCGCGCCCGGATCCTCGAGCATGATCATCGCCAGCTTGTCGCCGCCCGGGTTCCTGGGCGTCCAGATGTTTACGCCGGCTTCCTTGAAGAAACCCGCCACAAGCTGCGCTTCCTCGACGGTCCGCACGTGCGGCACGGTCACGCCATCCCCGCCGCGCTCAAACACCTCCTTGATGCGCGCGCGTGTGACCTCGGCGCCAGCCGCCTCGACGGTGGGAATCCGCACGAGGAGCATCTTGCGGCCCACGGCCTTCGGGCTCCGCAACCCCTCGGCAATCGCCGAGATCGCATCGGCGTTGTAGCTCCCTTCGAGATTCAGAAAGACGTAGTCGTACAGCGGGTTCATGGCCAGCCGCTCTCCGCCGTCCCGCGTGTAGAGGGGCGCCGGCCTCGGCGTTCCAGGCGCGGGCGGACCGCCCTGCCCCCGCGGCGGTGCCGGGTTCTCGTTCGGCACGAAGACGCCAAATGCCGTCTTGCCCGACGCCCACACGTCGAGAATCGGCAGCGCCGACTTCGTCTGGGCCTCGACCGTCGACAGGCCAAGCCCAGTCGCGCCCGCCGTGACCATACCCGCCACCACCAACGTCCTCAACGTCATCGTTC
>CAZNOC010000379.1:0-811 GCA_964574545.1 uncultured Bifidobacteriaceae bacterium
GCCCACCATGCCGGCGGCCGGCTGCGTCGCCGGTGCGCCCGCCGCCTGGGTCGGCACGGACCTGGCGTGGGCGTTGTCAGCGACGTCGAGCGTGATCGTTCGGCCACCCGTGTAGCGGAAGCTCACCCCGGTGCCGTCGAGGAGCCGTGTCAGCGCCTCCGGTGGCCGCAGTGTGCCAGAGACGCCCGGCGAACCTAGGCCGTCGAGCCGCGACGTGCGATACACGATCGATGTTTGGGATTGCCGCGAGAACAATCGGAGCGCCGCGGAAAGCGCCTGTGGGGGAATGGCAAACGTGCGCGGCGTCTCGGCAGTTCCGCGCTCGTTTCCGGCCTGTTGTGCCCATCCCGCCGTCGGTGCGCCCAGCAACACCACCCAAAGCCAGACCAGCATCTGCAATCGCACGTCCGCTCCTCTCACAACCCCGAGCACGACGGAGGCGGTCCGCGTAGGAGTCGTTCTGTGAGACAAGACGAGTGAAGCGCGGGGTGCCAGTACTCCGCTAGTGCACGACGACGAGGTAGCGGCTGACATGGGCCACCGCGAGGCCGTAGCTTGCAGCGAGCGCCTCGAGGCCCTCGTCCAACGAGTCGATCGACAGCCGGGCGGTGACCGGTCCAGAGTTGGGGGGGGCGCCCAAGAGGACGATGCGGCCAGGACGATAGCGGTCGACTTCGGTGAGCGCATCGGCGAGAGGCAATCCGTCGATCTCGACCCAGCCGCTTCGCCAGGCGGGGACGGGGTCGACCACGGCCGCCGTGGAGGCGACCCTGTCCCCACCATACACGGCCCGTTCGCCGGTCGCGACCCG
>CAZNOC010000379.1:821-3807 GCA_964574545.1 uncultured Bifidobacteriaceae bacterium
ACCCGGCTGCCAGTACCGGCGATGAGGGTTTCTGAAGCCACGACTTCGACCGCCCCCTCGCTCACCGTGACGGTCAGCCTCGCGCCGCTCCTCACACGAAACACCGTGCCGACCGCCCGCACGCGATGCCCGCCCACCAACACGTCGAACGGCCTTGACGGGTCACTGGTGACCTCGAACTCGGCCTCCCCGGTGAGCAGCCGCACAACGCGGCGTGCGGCCTGATAGTCGAGAGCCACAGCGGTATCGGTGTTGAGCCATGCGACCGAGCCATCCGGCAGATCGACCCGCCGCTGCTCGCCTACCGCTGTTCGATAGTCGGCGCGCGCGCGCATGGTCAGCATGGGCCCAAGCGCCAGGGCGATGATGAAACACGCCGCCACGCCGCCCCAGATCGCGAGGCGCGGCACGCGACGCCGACGCGAGTGGCCAGGGGCGAAGGCGTGACGCAGGTCCGCGGCATCCGCCCACAAGTCTCGCAGGTCATCGAACGCGGCTTGTCGCTGAGGGTCGGCCTGGCGCCAGGCGTCGAATCGCTCGACGTCAGCCGGCGTGACGTTGCCGGATCGCAGCCGCAGGAACCATTCGCGTGCGTCATCGTCGAGCCGCCGCTCGGCCGACGCGGTGTCGTCCGGCCGAGCGTGTGGGTCAGGCGGCTCGCGCATCAGTGGCATGGTGACTGTGCTATCGGAGTTGGCATCAGCGCCTGCCGTGGCAGCTCACAATGAAGACGAGTGGCGCCTCGGTCCCACGTGCTCGAGTGGTCAGGATGCCCGGCCGCGAAAGCGCCGTCTCGCGTCGGTCAACGTGCGCATTGCCGTCTTGAGTTCCTTGTAGACCGTGGTCTGTCCAAGGCTCAGCTTCTCCGCGATCGCTTCCTGAGAGAGCCCCTCGAAACGGCTCATGTAAAAAATGGTGCGACACCTCGAGTCGAGGGTGGCAACCGCCTTGGCGAGGTACTCGATCTCGGCCTTCGCCATGAGATGACGCTCGGGCGTGAGCTCGTCGAGGGTGGGCGTCAGCAAGGCGCCGACTTCGGCGCGGATCTCGTCACGCCGCCGCTCGACGCGCACATGGTCGTTCGCCAGATTGGCCGCCATGCGAAAAAGGTACGCGCGCCGGTCGCGCACGGCGGCGCGCGGCTCGGCGCCGAGCAGCTTGAAGTAGAGGCTGTGCGTGAGGTCTGCGGCGAGACTGCGCGATCGTGTGCGCCGACTGAGAAACAGCAGCAGCTCACGTTGATGCTCGAAGTACGAATGCAGGAGCCGCTCAGACGACATCTATCAGCAGGATTGTATGAACCGGGACCCTCCCGACCACCGCGGATTCAATGGACGGTCGAATCCGGGCTCTGACTGGACCGATTCAGGCCGGACGGCGCACGCGCCAACCTTCACACGAGCGCGGCGCTGGCGCGGTCGTCCCACCAGGAACGCCGCCACGCCTCACGCCGTCGTCACGGTGCTTGACAAGTTCGGAGTCCGAAGTTAAGCTCCCTCCCATGGGTACGGAGCAGCGTTCGCCTCTCGACTCGCCACCGCTCGACGGGCGCATCGCCGCCGGCCTCCACAAGCTTGGACTCGCCCTGAAGCACCAGGAGTGGAGTCACGCCAACGAGCAGGGACTGTCGCCGACGCAGGGACAGATCCTCGCGCTCCTGGCGGCCGACGGTACCCTCACCGCCTCAGAGGTGGGCGAGCGCCTCGGCATTGGGCTGCCGACGACCAGCGAAGCGGTCACGACCCTGGCCGCCAAAGGTCTCGTGCGGCGCAGGCCAGACGAGCGCCACCCGCGAGCACGCCTGCTCCACTTGACGGCTGCCGGCCGCCGCCTCTCCGTGCAGGCGCGCGCGTGGCCAGAGTTCCTCACGCAGGCCGTCGGCGCACTGACCCTCGTCGAGCAGGCCACCCTGCTCACCGCACTCATGAAGATGATTCGCACGCTGCAGGAGCAGGGGCAGATCCCGGTGCATCGCATGTGCGTCACCTGCGTCCACTTTCGGCCGCACGTGCGTGACGGTGACACGCCGCACCACTGTGCCTTCGTCGACGCGCCGATGGGAGCGGCGCATTTGCGCCTCGACTGCGCCGAGCACGAGTCCGCTCCCGCGGAGCAACAGCGCCTGCATTGGGCGCGTTTCGTCGCAACCGTCTGAGCCACGCGCACGGGTCCGACATTACGGCAGGTGCCGGATGGGGAGACGTGTGCCCTGACCACAAAGGAGAGGTGACCATGACGACCGCAATTCCCGGCTATACCGCAGGCACACAGGCCATCGGGCGCTCCCCGATTACGCTCGATGAGTTCGCGCGGATGCAGAAGAGCGTGCTCTTCGGCGAAGAAGACGTGCGAGCCCTGCGTCAGTCCCACGACGTGCTCAAAGACCAGGTCGAGGCGATACTCGACGTGTGGTACGGCTTCGTCGGGTCGCAGCCGCACCTGCTCGCATCCTTCACGCACAGGGACAGCGGCGCCCCGCTCGGTGACTATCTCGGTGCCGTCCGCCGCCGCTTCGGTCAGTGGATTCTCGACACGGCGCGCGCCGACTACAACCAGGCCTGGCTCGACTACCAGCACGAGATCGGCCTGCGGCACCATCGGGCGAAGAAGAACCAGACCGACGCCGCCCCATCGACGGCTCTGGTGCCGTTCCGCGACCTGTTCCTATTGGTGGTGCCGGTCACGACGACGCTGAAGCCGTTCCTCGCGCGCCACGGACACAGCGCCGCCGAGGTCGACGCCATGCATGCGGCGTGGGTGAAGTCGTGCCTGCTGCAACTGACGCTGTGGAGCCATCCCTACGTGAAGGACGGAGACTTCTGATGACCGCACCCGCTGCGCCTGCCTGGTCCACGGACCGCTGGTTCAACACCGCCGCGCCGCTCACGCTCGACGCGCTGCGAGGGCGGGTGGTGATGCTCCACGCGTTTCAGATGTTGTGCCCGAGCTGCGTGTCGCACGGCCTACCGCAGGCGCAGCGGGTGGC
>CAZNOC010000380.1:0-3800 GCA_964574545.1 uncultured Bifidobacteriaceae bacterium
TGGCTCGTGAACCTGAGATCGGGTCTCACGACCAACGTCACATCCAGCCTTACTCAACGGTCCGAGGAGTGTGGGCGCGCCTACTCCCCGTTTGACTCTACCTGCCAGCCCCCATACGATGAAGAGGTCTGACCGGGCTGGAATCGGTATCCTGCATGATTCGAGGGTTTCGCACGCGCGCGGTGGCGCTCTTCACCGCACTCAGCCGCCGAACGCCCGTGCGTGCCGTCGCCACTGCGAGACTGCCCACCGAGTACGGCGACTTCGACATCCACGTCTTCGAGCACACCTTCGGCGGCGAGACGCACGTCGCACTGGTGCGGGGCGAGATCGGCGACGGCGAGAACGTCATCACTCGCGTACACTCCTCCTGCCTGACGGGCGACATCTTCCACTCGGCTCGATGCGACTGCGGCGCCCAGCTCGATGCCGCGCTGCGGCGGATCGCCGAAGAGGGCCGTGGGGTGCTGCTGTACCTGCATCAGGAGGGCCGTGGGATCGGGCTCGCGAACAAGATTCGCGCCTACGCGCTGCAGGATGGGGGCTGTGACACGGTCGAAGCGAACGAGCGGCTCGGGTTTCCGGCCGACCTGCGCGAGTACGGCGTGGCCGTGCAGATGCTCCTGGCGCTCCGCGTCTCGTCGATCCGTCTGCTCAGCAACAACCCGAAGAAGCTGGCCGGCGTGACCGGCGAAGGCCTGTCGGTCAGCGAGCGCCTGCCGATCGAGATCCTGGCGACGGACGGCACGCGGCGCTACCTGGCGACCAAGAGGGACAAGCTCGGCCACCTGCTCTCATCGGTGTAACCGGGATGGCGGCCCACGACGTCTCCCGCCAACGGCCGACGAGCGGTTCGCCACGGTGGACGACCTGGGTCAGCGCCTGGCTCGCCCTGGTCCTCCTGAACGCGTCGCTGACCTTCACCAACGTCTGGCCGACCCCGAGAATCCGCTGGGACTGGGCCCTCTCCCCCGACCTTGCCTGCGTTGTCCTGGCGATGACCATCGTGCCGCACCTGTCGGCGCGCCTCTCCCGGTGGGGATGGCCATCGGTCTGGCTTGTGCTGGTCATCGGCCACTACATCGCCGTGACCGGCCCGGGGCTCTACGGGCGCGAGTTCAACATCCACTGGGACGGCCCGCATCTCGGGAACGTCATCGCCATGCTCGCCCGTGCCGTCCCCGGCTGGATGCTGGGAGCCTGGTTGCTCGTCGTGGCATTCGCGCTCACCGGGGCGTTCCTGCTTGCCCGAGTGGCCTTCAGGCAGATCGCCGTCCTCGCCGAAGGGCGTGGGTCACGAACCCTGCTTGCCTCGGTGGCTCTCGCGGCCGTCGCGGCGTTTGCGCTGCAGGCTCAGGCGCCACCTGGCGACGGCGCCGTGGTGAAGTTCGCCGATCCGATCGCACCGGCGTATGCGCGCCAGGTCAGCCTGACGTTGGCGCTGGCCGGACCCGGTCATGAGCTGGGGCCCACTCCCGCTGCCCTGGCATCACAACTGCGCGCCCTGAACCGTGCGGACGTCCTCGTCATCTTCGTCGAGTCCTACGGCGCGGTGACGTACGACTCCGACGAACTCGCCTCGGCGCTGGCCGACGCCCGCGCAGGCCTCGAGGCCGCGGCCGTCGAGACCGGGCGCCGGGTGGTCTCGGCGTTCATTGATCCGCCCACGTTCGGCGCATCCTCGTGGCTCTCGCACCTGAGCCTGATGACCGGCGTCGAGGTGCCGAATCAGTACGCGTACGTATCGCTCATGGTCTCGAACCGCGACACCTTGCCGCGCGCCTTCCGCCGGCGCGGTTACCGCAGCGTGGCGCTGATGCCTGGCATGCGCCAGCCGTGGCCGGAAGGGGCGTTCTACGGGTTCGACGAGATCTACGGACGCATGCACCTCGACTATCAGGGTCCGCAATTCGGATGGTGGAGCATCCCCGACCAGTACGCGCTGGCACGACTCGACGCACTCGAGCGTGCCCGGCCCGAGCGCGCGCCACTGTTCGTCATGTTTCCCACGAGCACGACGCACGCCCCGTTCGGGCCGGTGCCGCCGTATCAGCCCGACTGGGCCCGCATCCTGACATCAGAGCCGTTCGAACGGGACGATGCGGCCCGGGCGCTGGCGCAGGGGCCGGACCTGACGGATCTCCGTTCAAGCTACGCGCGGGCCGTCGCGTACGAGTTCGTCACGTTCGCGGGCTACCTCCGGGAACACGCCAATGACGACCTCGTCATGATCCTGGTCGGCGACCACCAGCCCCCGGCCGCCGTGAGCGGACCGGACGCGCCCTGGGAGGTCCCGGTTCACGTCGTCGCCCGTCAGACGCCCGTCATCGACCACCTGCGGGCTCGAGGCTTCCGCGGCGGCATGACGCCTGCCCGCCCCTCCGTCGCCTCGCTCCATGCGCTGTCGTCGATCCTGATGGACGCCTTCGACGCCGATCCGGCTACCGCACCTACCTCGCCACACTGAACGGCAGGCGCACGCCGCCGAGGACGAGCGCGAGCAGCCCGCCGAGCACGGGCAGACCGTAGGCGTTGGTCAGGTAGCTGTAGTGGAGCAGCACGTCGCTCGCGAAGTGAAAATTCAACACCATCAGCAGCATGACCAACGCCGCGAGGCGCACCTGCACGCCCGCCAGTAGTGCGATGCCCACCGAGAGTTCGCCAAGCACGACCAGCCGCGCGAAGACCGGCGCGCCGGGGATGGCGACCCATTCCAGGTAGGAGCGGTTCACCGGCCGGGCCGAGTCGAGCCACTCCTGCAGCAGGCTGAGCAAGGGGCTGCTGTCCGTCAACCAGCCAATCTTGCCGATGCCCATGAACAGGATGAACACGCCGAGCAGCACCGACAGCACTCGCAGTCCGGTAGCCGCCGATGTCCGGCTGCCGTCCATTACGCTTCCCTCCCCCGACGGTCGAACAACCAGCGCACGTCGACCGTGAACGACCAGGCGAGCGTCAGCACCGCCATCCCGGCCACGCTCGCGCTCATCGGCCGCGGCACGATGGGCCCAAGCGCCACAAGCAGCGCCGCCATCATGATGACGGCCACGGTCTTGCCCCGCATTGTGGATCGCAGCGGGGCCGCGAGCCATGGCCACACGCGCCCGGCCGCGATGAACGCGTAGCGCATGAGCCCGGCCGTCAGCACCCAGGCGCCCGCCTTGTCGTGTTGCCACACGAGGATCGAGAGCACGAGAATCAGCAACGCGTCGGTCTCCATGTCGAAGCGAGCACCGAACGCGCTGGCCATCCCCGTCCGGCGCGCCAGCCAGCCATCGACACCGTCGAACAAGGCGACGACGGTCGAGACCCCGATGGCGAGCCAGGCCGCAAGAGCGGTGGCGGGCGCGACGATGAGCCCGGCCACCAGCGCGACACCCACGGCCCTCGCCACCGTGACGTGGTTCGCCAGACCCAGCCGCGCGAAGGGGCGATGGTGGCGAAGGTTGGCCGCGGCGGCAGCCATCACCCCGGCGAACACCCCTCCCGACACCACGGGATGCCAGGGCCAGGCGTCGAGCGTCGGCGCGATCGTGGTGGCGAGGCCCACGACAGCCGCGAGGCCAAGGGTAGAGGCGAGAAGCAGTTCAAGAGGCACCGCGTACAAGGTAGCCCAACTTCGCCACTCAACTCAGAGCTCTGGAACTTTGGACTTTGAAGTTTGAACGTTGAACTTCAGAATGGTGTGGCATGAGTGAGACGGCCGAAGCGTTCTGGATTGCGTCCCCCGGGCGTGGAGAGATTCGGCCCACCACGCTGCCCCCGCTCGCTGATGACGACGTGATGGTGCGGGCGCTCTA
>CAZNOC010000381.1:0-3798 GCA_964574545.1 uncultured Bifidobacteriaceae bacterium
CGAAGCTGCAGGAGGCGATCGCCCGTCCGTACGGGTTGATTCTGGCGACGGGGCCCACCGGCAGCGGCAAAACGACGACACTCTACGCCGCACTCCAGGCGCTGAATACGCCAGACGTCAACATCGTCACGATCGAGGATCCGGTGGAGTACGAACTCCCGGGTGTCTGTCAGACACACGTCCGGCCGGACATCGGCTATTCGTTTTCCCACGCGCTGCGTGCCTTTCTGCGGCAGGATCCGGATGTGATCCTGGTCGGCGAGATCCGCGACGCCGAGACGGCGGAGCTGGCCGTGCGGGCCGCGCTCACGGGGCATCTGGTTCTTTCAACGCTCCACACCAACGACGCCGCCAGCGCGGCGACCCGGCTGGTCGACCTCGGGGTGCCGCCGTTCCTCGTGGCCTCGGCCCTGCGCCTCGTTATCGCCCAGCGACTGCTCCGGCGCATCTGCCCTGCCTGCCGCGTCCGAGCCCATCCCCAACTCGCCGAGGCCGGCTGGCGCGGGGCCGGCTGCCCAGCCTGCGACAGGGTCGGCTACCGCGGGCGGATCGCGGTCGTGGAGACGATGCCGGTGTCGGAGCCCATCGCCAACCTCATCGTCCGCAAGGTGGACACGGCCGCACTCCGCAAACAGGCCCGCGCCGAGGGGATGCGCACCCTCCGGGAAGCCGCAAGCGACGCCGCGACCGCCGGCCTGGTCGCTACCGATGACGTCTTTACGGAAACCTGACCCCCAACGCCCGTGCTCGCCCCGTACCTCCTGATCGGCCTCATCGCCCTGCTGCGCGTCTCCCCGGTGCAGGAGCAACCTTCGGCTGTCGTCGCGCCAATCGACAGGGAGCTGCTCCCGGCCGGCGCCCATGCGCTGCTTGAGGACCTGAACACGCGGAACGCCGACCTTCGGGATGTCCTCCGGGCGATCGCGCGGCAACACGACCTTAACCTCTGGGTGGACGATCGGATCGAGGCCTCGGTGACCGTCCGCCTCGCCGGCGTGCCCGTCCTGGACGCGCTGCTGTTCCTGTGTGAACAACACGGGATGGTGCTGGAGCAGTCGGGTGGCATCTTGCGGGTGAAGATAGCTGAAACGCCGGCTCCTCCGCTGGAGGTGCGCGTCGTGGAAGGACGGCTTTTTTTCGATCTGCAGAATGCCCCGATCGATGTGGCCGCGCGGGCGCTCGCGGTAGCCGGCGGTGCGCCCATCGTGGTTCGACAGGGCGTGGCCGGCCGACTGACCGGCTACCTCCAGGATGTCCCGTTCGAGGCCGGGCTTCGCGCGCTGCTGGAAAGCAACGGCTTTATCCTGCGCAAGGGAGACGGAATCTGGCTGGTCGATCGACGGGGAGTGATGGGCGACGAGCCGGACGGCGACTCGGGAACGGACTGGATTGGCGTCGGAGAGGACGGGATCGACCTCGACCTCCGCGACGCCGGCATCGCGAAGGCGCTCCAGGCCCTCGCTGACCAGGCGGGGTTCGACCTCGTCGTCTACGCCCTCCCCGAAGGCAGGATCACGGTGCGCGCCTCGGGGCTCACCGTCGAACACGCGTTGAACTACCTGCTCCGGAACACCAGCCTCACGTATCGCCGGGAAGGCGGCGTTATCATCGTCGGCGACCGTCAACTCTCCGGCATCGCCAGCACCCGCCTCCTCCCGCTTCGCCACATCCACCCCGAAGGCCTCGCCGAACGGATGCCCGACGCCATCCGCAGGGCCGCGGCGTTTCAGACGGTCGAGGAGCAAAACGCGCTGCTCGTCACGGCCTCGCAGGACGTCATCGCCGAGGTGGAGGCCATCCTGGCCCAGATCGACGCGCCGACGCCGCAGATCCTCATCGAGGCCCTGGTGGTGGACTTCGAGAGCAGCGACCTCAGTCAGCTGGGGGTGACCTTCGGACGCGACGGGGGAGGCGACCCGGCTGGCGAGACCTACTCCTTCGGCGCCGGCGCGGATCAAGCCGGTGGGGTCGACCTCGCCGGCGGTGCCCGCGAGGCCGAACGCTACGTCAACGCCCTCGCCGGCCTGCTGGGCATCGGCAGCATCACCCGGCTGCCCGACGACTTCTACTTTCGCATCCAGGCCCTCGAACGCGAGGGCAAAGCCCACGTCCGTTCACGCCCACGCATCGCTACGCTGAACGGCCACACGGCCCACATCAGCGTGGGCACCACCCAGTATTACATCCTCAAAACCCTGCTGCCGTTTTCATCGTCAGGCCAGGTCAACGAGGCCGAACACTTCGAACGCGTCGAGGCCAACGTCTCGCTTGAGATCACTCCCTGGGTGGGCGCCTCGGGCGAGGTGACGGCGGAGATCAACCCGACCTTCGCGACCCCCGTCGGCGTGCTCGACCCCCGCGTGCCGCCGACGATCAACAACCGGACGGTGCAGACGACGGTCCGGCTGCGCGCCGGCGAGACAGTCGCCATTGGCGGACTCATCCAGGAAAGCGAGTCGGAAGCCTTCAACAAGGTGCCCATCCTGGGCGACATCCCCCTCGTCGGCCGGCTGTTTAGAAACCGACGGAAGGACCAGCACCGGTCCGAGTTAGTCATCTTTATCACCCCGCACGTCTTCACCCGCCGTGTGCTCGATGACGGGCACGCTATCGAGATCCAGCCATGACCATCCCCTTTATGGATCGCACCGTCACCGGACTCTACGTGGACGACACGGCCATCCAGCGCGTCGATGTCGAACGCCGGCTCGGCCGGCTCCGGGTGAGCGTCGTCGATATCGAGACGGTGATGGACGATGGGGGCGAGGCGGCGCTGCGCCGGCTGGCGGATCGTCTGCCTGCCGATCGGCGTCCGGTGGCCACGGCGCTCGATCCGGCCCATGTGTGGCATGTCGTACTCCCACCGGCCGATCCAATGGATCCCGAGGCCGAGGCAGACCGCGTCCGCGAGGAGGTGCGTCGCTCCCTGCCCGAAGGCCTCTTCCTGGAGGATGTCGTGCTCCGTTGGGCGCACCTGCCGGCTACCGACGGCGGCCGTCTTTTTGTGGCCTGCGCCCGGCGCGATGCGCTGGTGGGTCACGTCGGGCTCCTGCGCGACGCGGGTCTTGCGCCGGCCTCCGTGGGCTGCGTGACGCTGGAAATCGGCCATGCGATGGCCTTCGACCCCGGCTTCACGTCCGGCACCGCGACACTGCTCCGGCTGGAGGAAGGAGGGGCCGAGTTGACGCGGTATGCCGGCGGCGTCCTTGTCGGGGTTGAGGAGGTGTTCGACTGGCGAGATCTTCCGTCCGGTACGGTGATCGTCCCGCGCGCCGATAGCCCCGACGCCCACGACCCGTTTGTGACGGCCACTCCACTGAAGCCGATCTCAGGCTCTGTGAGGGTCCCTGCATGGGCGACGCCGGCAGCGGCGTTGGCGGTGACGCGCCTCTTTCCCGCGTTGCCAACTATCGACTTCCTGGAGCACGCCGAAGCGCGACAGGCCCGCGACGCCGCCGATCGGCGCGAGGCCACCCGGTTGGCCGCTTTGCTGGGGCTGGTCCTCCTGCTCCTCGTCGCCGCCGTTACCGGCGCAGAGGCTCACTTCCGCCATCGCCTGGCCGCGGCCGAGGCGGCGCTGGTCGACCTCGTTCCCCGACGCGACGCTCTCCGCGCTGGCCGCGCCGCGCTGGAGAACGACCGCGCCCGGTGGCTCCGCGTCAACGCGTCGATGGCGGCTCCTACCGGGACGGCCGGGGCGCTAGAGCGGATCGGACGCGCCGTTCCCCGTGACGTCTGGTTGGAAAAAATCGAGTGGCGAGAGGCCGATGGGGAGCGACTCGTTTTTTCCGTCGCCGG
>CAZNOC010000382.1:0-3729 GCA_964574545.1 uncultured Bifidobacteriaceae bacterium
GCGCGCGCTCGAGCAGCGTGCGTGCTTCGTCGTGCCGCCCGCGCGCGAGTTGGAGAACGCCTTTGCTGTTGAGCGTGCGTCCCACGTCCGGATGCATCGGGCCGAGGCTGTCCATACGGATGCGCAGCGCCTCGTCGAGAGCGCGTTCGGCGGGTTCGTGGCGGCCCATGACCTCGTGCAGGACGCCAAGCGTATGCAGCGTGTCGGCCGTTTCCGGGTCGCCGGCCGGCAGACGGGAGCGCCGAATCTCCAGCGCGCGTTCCAGCAGGGCCTGGGCGTCCGCATACAAACCGATATTCAAGTACACGCCGCCGATGACGTGCAGCATGCGCGCCTGCACGTCCGGCTCAGCCGCGAGTTCGACGTCCACGCGATCGACGCCACGGCGCAGGAGCTCTCGCGCCGGCAGCGCCGCATTCTCGGACCGGATCGGGTCGGCCTGGCTGAACAGGCTGGTCACGAAATCCGCCACTCGCGCCGCCGTGACCGCCTCGCGCCGGGCGATGTCGCGCTCGGTGGCGAGTCGATGGCTGTAGAACCCGACGATCCCGCCGACCAGCACGAGGCCGGCCGCCGTGGCGGCTGACGCCACGCGATGGCGGCCGACGAACTTGCGGGCGCGATACCCGATCGACGGCGCCCGCGCGCTGATCGGCCGTCCCGCCCGATAGCCCACCAGATCAGCGATGAGGGCTTCGACCGACGGGTATCGCCGTTCGGGCTCCTTCTGAATCGCGGTCAGCACGATCGTGTCGAGCTCTCCCGACAACTGACGCCGCAACCGGACATCGGCGACGACCGTGCTCGGACGCCGCGGCGCCGTCTCGCACACGATGCGGTCGGCGGCGGCGGCGTCGAGCCCGCCCAACGCCTGCGCGCGAACACCGGTGAGCACCTCGTACAGCATCAGCCCGAGCTGATACACATCTGACGCCGTCGTGATCGCCCCGCCACGGACCTGTTCGGGCGAGGCGTACTCTGGCGTCATCACGCGGGCGAGGGTGCGCGTCTGCGGGACCCCCGCCGCGTCGGCGTCCGACGCCATCAGCTTCGCGATGCCGAAATCGAGCAGCTTGATCTCGCCGTCGGTCGTGATCAGAACATTCGAGGGCTTGAGGTCCCGGTGAATCACCAGGTGGCGGTGCGCGTACTGCACGGCGCGGGCCACAGCGAGGCAGAGATCGACGCGCGCCCCGACGTCGAGCCCCGTGCGGGCGCAGTACTCATCGATCGGCTCGCCTTCGACCAGCTCCATGGCGAAGTACGGCCGGTCGTCCGCGGTCATGCCGCCGTCAAGCAGGCGCGCGATGTTCGGGTGCGTGAGCGTGGCCAGAATCTGCCGTTCCTGCCGGAACCGCGCAAGCACCTCGTCGGTCTCCAGGCCACGCTTGAGGACCTTGAGCGCCACCTGCTGTGCGAAACCGCCATCCGCGCGTTCGGCCAGGTAGACCACGCCCATGCCGCCACGGCCAAGCTCGCGAACAATGCGGAACGGTCCGATGTGCGTGCCGTCACCCACGCCGCCCTCGGCCGCGAGGCGCGTCATCAGATCGACGCCGAACGGCCCCTGCAGCGCTCCGCCCGGCGTCAACAGCGGATCTGAGTCGTCGGCTTCGCGCAGCAGCTTCTCCAGTTCGGCGCGCAGGGCGGTATCTGCTCCACAGGCTTCGTCGAGCGCCGCCGCGCGCAACGGGGGCGGCTGACGAAGGACCTGCTCCAGCACGGCGTCGGTGTCGCGCGGGGTCTTCCCCATGGACTCCTCCAGCGTCGGTCAGCCGGGCCGCTGACTGGCCCATTGTAGGGCTTCTCGACGCCTGGAATCCCGAGTCAACGTGCGTGTCGGGTCCCGGCCGCGCCTTTCGTATCACTGGTAGCAGGTTTGTGTGACCTGCCCGGGGAGACGCGCCATGTCAGCACCAGCGATCCATCGTGTCCGCCGCCGCGTGACAAGTCTCGAGGGGGGCTTTACCCTCATCGAGCTCGTCGGCGTCATTGCGGTCGTCGTGTTGCCCATCGGCCTGTTGCTCCCCGCCGTGCAGGAGGTGCGGGAAGCGGCAAGCCGGGACAGCGCCGCGCTCGTGCTGCAGGAAGCCTGTGCGGAGGCCGTGACCTTCGAGCGGCGCACCGGGGCCTGGCCCGAATCGCTCCATCAGCTACTTGGCCCGTTTCACCCGGTGTCGGACGGCGCGCACGAGGGACGGCACTACACCCTGCGTGCCTCTGGCGGTTGGGAGCTCGTCGCCGACCCGTTGCCAGGCGTGACCGGCGACGAGACGGGCCTGGTCAGCGCTCCCGGGTGTCTGCCGTCCTTCACACCCACACCTGGCTCGGACGCCGGCCGGTCGCACATGCACGTAGATCTCGTGGTGGCGGCCGCCAGGGCCGTCGCCGACCTGGTGGCGTTACTCGGGTCGGATGAGCAGCTGGCGCTCATGGCCGAGGCCGCACCGCATGTCGCGCGCGAGGAGACCCAGCGCTTCGTGTTCGACGGGCTGGACGACGACCGTGGGACCATCTCGCCCGCGTCGATTATCGCGGCGCTCTCGTGTGACGGCTCCGTCCATCCCTTCGCCTGCGACGGCTCCGTCAGGCCGATTGTCCTGCGCTTCGGGCTCGCGATGGCCGAGGCCCTGCATCTCGGGGCCTACGACGAAGATTGGAGCGCGCTACCGGGATTCCTGCCGGCGGTCCAGGCTGATCCGGCCTTCTTCGGCCCAGACACGCTCGCCGTCCTGACCGGCGCCTTGGTTGACGACGCGCGCGTGGAGCGCCAGATGCTGGCCGCCGTGCAGCGAGCCGCGCGGGCCGAGAGCACCGGCAACACACGCGCGGAGGCGGCCGCGTTCGAGCGGCTGATGACCCTCATCACGCAGGGGACAGGTGTTGCCGTGTCGGCATCCGATGCGCGGACGCTCGAAACACTGGCCCGGATCTGGCTGACGCCCGCACCCTGAACACGGCGCCCCGGCAGCGAAAGAGGAACCCGATGATGACGAACGCCACCTTCCGAACAGCCGTCCGTACCGGAGTGCTCGCCTGCGCGATGATCGTCGCACTCGCCGCACCCGCGCGCGCCGACGTCCTGCAGGTGAGCGACTTCTTTGCGTTGCCGATCGCGACCGGCGGCGCCAACCCGACGTCGAGCACGGTGTTCAGCCTCCCGCAGTTCGATCCGACGCTGGGCACGCTGGACGGCATCGAGTTCGATCTGATTCGCGGTGTGCTGAACTTCTCGTGGACGGTGGACAACGAATCGAACTTCAGCTCGGTACTCACCAGCGCATCGTCGTCGGCGCGCACCCGGTTGGCGTGGCTGGGAGGCGAGCTGGCCGAATTCGTTCAAAGCGTGACCTTCGGCCCGCCGTTCGACGTGGTTGCCGCAGACACCGACGGGGACCCCAACTTCACGGGCCCTGATGCCCACACCTTCTTCGGCGCTTTCCCATTGCTGGCCGAAACCGTCGCGATCGCCGATCCCGCCGTCCTTGCCGCGTTCATCGGGATGGGCTCGGTCCTGTTCGAACAGAGCGTGCGCTTCCTGCCCAGCTCGCCCGGTCCAGGAATCTTCTTCCACAACGCCACGCTGGCGCAGTCGACCGGCGGCGTCGTGTGGCGTTATCAGTACACGCCCTCCCCGGACGCGCCTCCGCCGCCACCCCGGGTGCCCGAACCGGGCATCCTGACACTCCTACTTGCCGGAGCCGCGATGGCCGTGTCACGCCGGCGCCG
>CAZNOC010000383.1:0-3718 GCA_964574545.1 uncultured Bifidobacteriaceae bacterium
GTCAGCAGCGGCACCTTGATGGTCCCGCCGCCGATGCCGAGCAGCACCGCCAGGTTGCCTGCCACGAAGGATCCGACGAGCGCCAGGGGCAGGCGCTTGACCCTGTACGTAACCGGAAGCCCGGTGTCGTCGTCCAGGAATCGGCCACCCCACCGGCCGGGCTCGTCTTCCTCCTCGAACGACACGTTGCGCTGATCGAGGCGCACCAGCGTGGCAACGGCAATCGTGATGACGACCAGCGCGAAGAGCCGCTGGAGGACCTGCTGGCCGAAGGCCAGCGCCGTGAGCCCGCCGACGAGCCCGCCGGCAGCCGTCGCAATCTCGAGCAACAACCCCAGCCGCAGGTTGATGAGCAGCCGCGCGGCGGGACCGGCCGCCACTGCCCCCGACGTGGCGACCACGGCGGCCAGGCTCAGGGCGACGGTCTCGCGCATCGGCATGTCCAGGCCGAGCACGAGCAGGGGGACGAGGAAGACGCCGCCGCCCAACCCCAGCAGACCGCCAAGCGCCCCGGCGGCCAGCCCCGCCCCCATGACGCCGATGACGAGTTCAGTGCTGAGTTCCACGGACCCCTGATCCCCGGTCCCCGATCCCCGGTCCCTGATCCCCGGCCCCTGGTCCCTGGTCCCCGGTCCCTGGTCCCTGATCCCGAGGATCCCCGTGCTCCCACGCTTTCAGGACCGCGTAGAGCGTGGAGACAATCGGCGTCGGCACGCCCAGACGCTCTGCGCGGCGCACCGCCGCGCCCTGCAGCGCCTCCACCTCGATGCGCTTGCCGAGCTCGAGATCGATCAGCAGCGACGAGCGCGTCGTGGGCGGCACGTGGTCCATGTAGTGCTTGAGCGTGTCGAACCGGTCAGCCGAGATGACCACGCCTTCGGCCTTTGCGATCGCGGCAATCTCCTGTGCCGCCGCGTAGAACATCTGCTGGCAATATGGGAACTTCCAGAGGTGGCCGATCGGCAGGCCCGCAGCACCGGTGAAACCAGCGAACGGCGCCAGGTAGACGAACTTGTCCCAGATGGGTACGCGGCCATCAGCGACGGCGGTCACCTGGATGTCAGCCGGAGCCATCACCTCGGCGACCGCCTGGGCGCGCGCGCTGACCCGGGAGCGATCGCCGAAGACCTCCCCGAAGATGATGGACCGGTGCACGCCTGTCTGCACGATCAACCCCGGGGCCTCGAGCGCCGTCGCCACATAGGTGGTGCCCCCGAGGACGCGGCGTTCTCCCACTGCGGCCGCCACCTCGTCCGCGCTGTCGACACCGTTCTGCAGCGTGAGGACGACCGTCTCCGGCCCCAGGAGCGGCGCGAGGAGCGGCAGGGCCGAGTCGTTGTCGTAGGCCTTCACGGCGAAGATAACGACATCGACCGGTCCCACGCGGGCGGGGTCCTGCTCGGCCGGCGCCCTGACGACGAAGTCGCCGAGGGCCGCACTCCGCACCTCCAGACCACGTGCGCGGATCGCCTCGAGATGCGCCCCCCGGGCAATGAAGGCGACGTGCTGTCCTGACCGGGCCAGGCGCGCCCCGAAATACCCGCCGACGGCACCCGAACCCACGATCGCGAAATGCATGCGAAGCCTCCGAAACAGGCGAGGAATCACGGATCGTCCGCGACCTGCGCCCCTACGGTATCACCCTGGCGATGATGCTATTATCCGGCGATGGCGACACGCCTCACCGCCTACATCGTCTCGTCCATCGTCGTCCTCACGCTCATTGCGGGCCTCATCGTCCGGGCCCAGCGTGACGACGGGGGGCCCATCGATCTGATGGTGGTCAACGGGCGCGTCTTCACCGCCGACGGCAGCGGCGATCTGGCCGAGGCCGTCGCGGTGCAGGGCAACCGCATCGTGCACGTGGGAAGCACCCGCGAGGTGCTGCGCCTGCGGCGGCCGCAGACCGAAGTGATCGACGCGGGCGGCAACGCCGTCGTGCCGGGCTTCAACGACGCGCACCTGCACTTCTTGAGCGGCGGCCTGGGTCTCACCCAGATCAACCTGCTCGATGCGGATACGGTCGACGAGATCGCGGAGACGATCCGCGACTGGGCGGAGCGCAATCCCGACAGCGAGTGGGTGCGCGGCCGCGGGTGGTACTACCAGCCGTTTGCCGGAGGCCTCCCCACGCGCCAGATGCTGGATGCGGTTGTGCCGGATCGACCCGCGTACCTCACCGCATACGACGGGCACACCGGCTGGGCGAACAGCCTGGCCCTGGAGCGGGCGGGCATCACCCGCGACACACCGGATCCGCCGAACGGCGTGATCGAAAGGGACCCGCGTACGGGTGAGCCGACCGGCGTGCTGAAGGAAACGGCGATGGGCCTGGTCACGCGCGTGCTGCCTCAGGCCTCCCGCGACGACCGGTTGAACGCCATTCGCAGCGCCATCGAAACGGCGCATCGGCTCGGCGTGACGAGCGTGCAGAACGCCAGCGGCAGCGCCGAGGAGTTCGCGCTCTACGACGAGATCCGGCGGGACGGGGACCTGACGGTGCGCGTGTACTCGGCGATTTCGGTGGGCCCGGATGTGAGCGACGAAGACTTCGACCGCTACGACGAGATCCGGCTGCAGTACGCCGACGATCCGCTGTTCAAGACCGGGATGATCAAGCTGATGCTCGACGGCGTCATCGAAGGGCACACCGGAGCGATGCTGGAGCCGTACACCAACAGACCCGGGACGGCGGGCGAGCCGCGGTTCTCGCAGGAGCGGCTCAACGAGGTGGTCGAGGAACTCGATCGCAGGGGCTGGCAGTTGATGATCCACGCGATCGGCGATCGCGCGGTGCGCATGGCGCTCGACGCGCTCGAGCGTGCGGCGGACGTCAACCCCGAACCCGAGCGGGGACGGCGTCATCGCATCGAGCACATCGAGACCATCGATCCGGCCGACATCCCTCGCTTCGCCGAACTGGGAGTGACCGCCTCGTATCAGCCGTACCACGGTGTGCCCAGCCCGGAAGGCGGCGATGTCTGGAGCGCGAACATCGGGCCCGAGCGCGCCAGCCGTGGATGGATCTTCGCCAGCATTGAACGGGCCGGTGGGCGGCTGGTGTTCGGCAGCGACTGGCCCGTCGTGTCGATGGACCCCCGGCTGGGCCTGCACGTGGCGGTGAACCGCACCACCCTCGACGGTGAGCCCGAGGGCGGTGCCCCGCCCGAAGAGCGCCTCGACCTGCCGGCAGCGATCCAGGCCTACACGCGCGAGGGCGCCTGGGCCTCGTTCGACGAGCAGCGAAAGGGCATGATCGCGCCGGACATGCTCGCCGACATGGTCATCCTCTCGCGCAGCCTCTTTGACGAGCCTTCGACCTCCCTCCTGGATACCCAGGTGGATGTGACCATCTTCGACGGCAAGGTCGTGTATCGGCGCGCCGCGGACGCCACGAACAACTGACCGGGTCCAGAGCCCTGACCGGCGGACACGAACCGCCGATGTCCCGGCCCCGTCCTATCTCTTGATCGAAGCCATCCATGCCCGCCGTCCTTGCACTCGCCCTTCTGCTCTGCCTGTCAGCCGCGCCGTCGGCGCAGTCCGACCTCGACAGGTTCATGGCGCGGGTCGTCGAGCAACGCGACGAGAACTGGAAGAAGCTTCAGCAATACGTCCTCGACGAGCGCGAGACCCTGCGCCTGCTGGGGCCCGGCCGCGACCCGATCTTCGGCCTGCAGCGGGAGTACACGTGGTTCATCCGCCAGGGCTTCTTCGT
>CAZNOC010000384.1:0-3717 GCA_964574545.1 uncultured Bifidobacteriaceae bacterium
TCGCCTCCCCGGCCGGTGCCGACAGCGGCCAGCCGCAGCTCTCCGTGTCGGATCGCGGGGTGCTTCTGAGCTGGATCGAGCGGAAGGGCGAGGTCGCGACGCTGCGGTTCGCGGAGCGGACGGCGACGGGCTGGACCACGCCGCGCGATATCGCCTCCGGCGACGACTGGTTCGTGAACTGGGCCGATGTGCCGTCGGCGTTGCGTCTCGCCGACGGAACGCTCGCCGCGCACTGGCTGCAGAAGAGCGGACCCGGCACCTATGCGTACGACGTGCGGCTCTCGTACTCAAGGGACGATGGCCGGACATGGGCGCCGTCGTTCACGCCGCATCACGACGGAACCGAGACCGAGCACGGCTTCGCGTCGCTCTTCCAGATGCCGGGCGCGGGTCTCGGGCTCGTCTGGCTCGACGGGCGCGCGATGGGCGGAGGTGGTCACGACGGCCACGCGAAGGGCGCCATGAGCGTCCGCTTCGGCACGTTCGACGCGGCGTGGAAGCAGACGTCGGAGATGCCCGTCGACCTGCGCGTGTGCGAATGCTGCCCGACCGCGGCCGTCGTGACGGCGGACGGTCCGCTTGTGGCGTACCGCAACCGTAGTGACGACGAGATCCGCGACATTTACGTCTCGCGCTTCGAGGGCGGGACGTGGACCACCCCGGCGGTGGTGCACGACGATGGGTGGCAAATCCCCTCGTGCCCGGTGAACGGCCCGATGCTGAGCGCGCGCGGTCGCGACGTGGCGATTACGTGGTTCACGGTGAAAGACGATGTGGGTCAGGCGTACCTCGCGTTCTCTCGTGATGCCGGCCGCACGTTCGGCGCGCCCATTCGGCTGGATGATGGCGGGTCGCTGGGCCGGGTGGATGTGGAGTTGCTGAGGGATGGCTCGGCCGTGGCGACCTGGATCGAGTTCGCCGACCAGCGTGCCCAGTTCAGGGCACGACGCGTGACGCGGGACGGCCACCGGAGCGCCCCGGTGACGATCGCGGGTATGGCCGGCGGCCGGGCCAGCGGCTACCCGCGTGTGGCCCTACACGAGGACGAGCTGGTGTTTGCGTGGACTGAAGCCGAGGATGGACGGCTGCAGGTACGCACGGCCGTTGCCTCGCTGGCGCCAACGACCCGGCGGTGACGCGCGCATCCGCGAGAGTGGAAGACAAACGCGGCCCGCGGTGTACACTTCAGGAGTGATGGCGTCGCCGGTCGATCGTGGGGGTGGCCGCGCCTGCGGCCCGGCCCCGACCCTGTCTCCCTCGTCGCCCCGGCGGTGGATGCTGGCCGGCGTGGGCGTCGTGTCGGTCGGCTTCGGCGCCGTCGGTGCCGTCGTGCCGGGGCTGCCCACCACGATCTTCCTCATCATCGCGTCGGCGTGCTTCGCCAGGAGTTGTCCCTGGCTGGAGGACCGCCTGCTGCGCAACCGCCTGTTCGCCCCCTACATGTCCTGGATCGACGAGGGCCGCCCCATGCCGAGGCGCGCAAAGGCGATGGCCATGGGGATGATGTGGACGGCCATCGTTGCCAGCCTCGCGATCCTCTACACCGGCGACCGTCTCCCGCTGTGGCTGGCCCTCGCCATCGCCGGCGCGGGCGTGGCGGGCACCGTCGCGATCGCCACGGACGTGTCGCAGCGCCTGCGACAACGCCCTCCGCCGGCGGACGTTCGTCCGCCCCAGCCGCTATAATCCCCACCGAAGGGAGACCCCATGAACGCACGCGCCGTGTCCACTCGACGACGGTTCCTCTCGACGGGCGCTCTGGGGGCAGCCGCCATGTGGATCCCCAGACCCGTCAAGGGCTACTCCGCGGCCGAAGTGCGTGCCGTCGTCTCGAACGCCGGCGCCGACGTCGGGATCTCGAAATGGGACCTCGACACCCCGGCGCTGTGCGTGGACCTCGATGCGTTCGAGCAGAACCTCGCGCGCCTGCAGGCTGCGGTCACGAAGCACGGCATCGCCTCGCGGCCTCACGCCAAGACGCACAAGTCGGCGGACATCGCACGGCTGCAGCTGAAGGCGGGCGCGATAGGCGTCTGCACCGCGAAGCTGAGCGAGGCGGAGGCCCTGTTCGCGGAAGGCATCGAGCCGATCTGCATGACCACCGCCAACCTCTCGCCGCGCAAGATCCGCCGCGCCATGCAGCTGGCCAAGGTGAATCGTCAGTTCATCCAGGCGGTGGACGAGGAACAGAACGCGCGCCACCTGTCGGACGCCGCGCGTGAGGCGGGCGTGACGGCCGACGTCGTCATCGATGTGGCGGTCGGCACGCGCACCGGGATTCCAGCAGGCGACGACGCGCTGGCGCTGGCCACGCTTGTTGATACCCTTCCCGGCCTGACGTTGCGCGGCCTGCTCGCGTACGATGGGGGCGCCCAGCACGTGAAGGGGTTTACCGAGCGCAGGGCGCGGGCGCTAGGCGGCATGGAGGCGGCAGCCGCCACGCGCGAGGCGATGCAGCGATCCGGCCTCGATACCGGCATCTTCAGTGGCGGAGGTACGGGGACCTACGGTGTCCAGCATCTGACACCAGGGTTCACCGACGTCCAGGTGGGCAGCTACGTCTTCATGGACATGCAGTATCTGGCCATCGGCAGCGAGAACGGTGACGCCGTGTACAAGGACTTCACGCCGTCGCTCACCGTCGTCGCTACCATCCTGAACAACCGCTTCCCGAACCGGTTGACCACGGATGCCGGCGCCAAGGCCCTGACGATCAACGTGCCACGCGCCGGAGTTGTCGGGGAGCCTGGCATGGACTACAACGCGGGCTCGGACGAGTTCGGCGTCATCACGTTCACGGAGACGGTCCGCGACTACAAGATGGGCGACCGGATCGAGATGATCGTCCCGCATTGCGATCCGGTCGTGAACCTCTACGACCAGATCTATGCCATCCGGAAGGACCGCGTGGAGGCGGTCTGGCAGGTCACCGCCCGCGGCAGGTCGCAGTAGGCCAGTGAGACCCCTGTAACATCCGGCTCCCTCTCTCGTCTGCCTCTTATGAAGGTACATTCAGAGAGGTGACATCCATGACTCCCAGCGACATCGGCGTGCTCGTCAGCGCCGCGGCCCTGATTGCGCTCGTCAACTGGTACTTCCTGTTCAGCCGGCGCTCCGTGCCCGCGGTGCGCGCCCGGGCGACGGCCGGGGGCGCCCAGGAGCTGACGGTGCTGGTGGCCGGGGGCTACTCCCCCGCCGTCGTCGAAGTGGAACGGGGCCGGCCGGTGCGCCTCACGTTCGACCGGCAGGAGGAGAACCCCTGCTCGGAGGAGGTGGTCCTGGGGCCCTGGGGCATCCGGCGGTTCCTGCCGGCCCACGAGAAGACCACCGTCGAGTTCACGCCGGCCGAGTCCGGGCGCTTCGAGTACACGTGCGGCATGAGCATGCTGCGCGGTACGATCGTGGTGAAGTGATGGCGACCCACACGACCGCCCCCGAGGCGGAGGCCCCTCCCGAAAGCGCCCGCGTGACGCTGCCTGTCGAGGGCATGACGTGCGCCGCCTGCCAGGCGAGCGTCCAGCGCGCGCTGCAGGCGACGCCTGGTGTCGAGCAGGCGGTGGTGAACCTGATGCTGCACGAGGCCGCGATCACGTACGACCCTCGGGTCCTCGACCCTCAGGCGCTGGTGGATGCGATCAACGACACCGGCTACGCGTCGCACCTGCCCACGCCGTCGGTGGACCAGGCGGTGGAGGAAGACGCCCGCGAAGCCTCTCA
>CAZNOC010000385.1:0-2033 GCA_964574545.1 uncultured Bifidobacteriaceae bacterium
TCCGCGAGAACGTGGTGGTGCAGATCGGCCAGACCACACCCATCGACCTGTCGCTCACCCTGGCGACGGTGGCGGAGACGGTCACGGTGACGGGCGCGTCGCCGGTGATCGACACAACGAGTGCCAATGTCAGCGTGAACCTGAGCGAGCAGTTGCTGCAGTCGACGCCTGGCGGCCGCGACATCTGGTCGCTCGTCGAGTACAAGGTACCCAGCCTGCTCATCACGCGCCCCGACGTGGGGGGCACATCCGGGGGTCTGCAGGGCGTGTACAACGCCCGCGGCACGACCAGCACCCAGAACTCACAGTATCTGAACGGCATCAACGTGGGTGACCCCGCGGCCATCGGTGCCGCCGGCTTCTACTACGACTTCGATGCGTTCGAGGACATCCAGGTTTCGACGGGCGCCCACGACATCACCGTGCCAACAAGCGGGGTGTTCCTCAACATGCTGACGCGCAGTGGCAGCGACATCTGGCGTGGACGGACCACCTTCACATGGCTCGGCGACGCCACGCAGGGGCAGAACATCGATGACAACCTGCTTCGTCATGGCTTCAGGCCGGAGACCAACGCCGTAGACTTCGTGTCGGACATCAACGTCAGCGGGGGCGGGCCGCTCATCGCGCGCAAGCTGCGGATGTTCGCGTCGTTCCGCGACTGGCGGGTGCACGTGAACGTGCCGGCCGCCTTCTCGACGCTCGTCCTGGACAAGACGGACATCACGTCAGGCCTGATCAATCTCAACTACCAGTTGAACGATCGAAACAGGCTCACCGGCTTCTACTCACGCCAGTACTACAAGAAGCCGAACCGCTTCCTGGCCGCCTCGAACCTGCTCGTGCAGGAGTCCACGAGCAATGAAGACGATGTGTTCGACGTGTACCAACTGCTGTGGAACTCCGTGCTCAGTACCAACATGTTCGTGGATGCCCGCTTCGGGTTGAACAAGATCCTCTTCCCGACCTACCAGAACGGCAACGATCAGACGCTGCTCGACACGGCCACGGGCATCCGGACCAGGAACTTCACGGCGGACACCGAACGGTTCCGCGACCGGTATCAGGCCAACGCGACGTTCCAGTACTACCTCGATCAGGCGCTTGGCGGACGGCACGAGTTCAAGTTCGGCTTCGACCACGCACACGCCCCGGTCGAGGTTCGGACGCGGCGGTACGACGACCTCGAGCTGACCTACAACAGCACGACGGGGTTGTCGCAGAACGTGACGCTCTTTGCCACGCCCTTCTTCACGAAGACCGCGGTGGACGTCACGGCGCTCTATCTTCAGGACACCTATTCGGTGAACCGCTTTACCCTCACGGGCGGTGTCCGCTGGGAGCGGCTGGAAGGGTACCTCCCCGAACAGAGCAGCCCCCCCAGCCAGTACTTTCCCAACCTGCCCCGCACGTTCGCCGAGCAGCGCGACATCGTCAAGTGGCACACGATTGGCCCGCGTCTCAGCCTTGCGTACGATCTGCGCGGCGACGGACGCACCGCCCTCAAGGCCGCGACTGGCCGCTACTACTACGTCATCACGACGGGCGGGGTGCTCGACACGGTGAACCCGAACGCGAACTACTCCCAGCAGTTCCGGTGGAACGACCGGAACGGCGACCTGCGCTATCAGCCCGGCGAGGAGGAGGGGACTCCGGTCATCTCCCAGGCCAACCTGAGCGTGATCTCCTTCGACCCCGACTACCGTCGGCCGTATACCGACGAGTACACGGCGGGCCTCGACCACGAACTCCTGCCGGCGCTCAAGCTCAGCGTCGTCTACACCCATCGCCGCGAGAAGGATCCGCAGGCGACGTCGAATCCCGCCAACCCCTTCGAGACGACCCTGACCACGCGGGCAGACGCCGGGCGGGACGGCGTCATGGGCACGTCGGACGATGGGACGTTCCAGTTCTACAATCGCGTCTCGACGGCCAATCTGCTGTTCCTGACGAACGACCGCACGAGCCTGCAGACCTACAACGGCATCGAGATCACCGCGACCAAGCGCATGTCGAACCGCTGGCAGATGCTG
>CAZNOC010000385.1:2133-3237 GCA_964574545.1 uncultured Bifidobacteriaceae bacterium
GGGGGCGCCCCGAAACGCTCCCTTCGCCTAGAACGTCACCTTGAACGCGAGCTGCCCCTTGCGCGGCTGGTACGCGTTCAGGAGATTCTGGACGGGATTCCCGAACGCGGCCGAGTTCACAAGGGTGTTGTAGGCGCCGTAGTTCTCGTGATTGAACAGGTTGAATACCTCGGCGATGCCCGTGATCTTCACGCCGCCCGGAAAGTTGATGTCCTTGGATATCCGGAGATCGACGCGGTGCAACGGAAACCCCTTGAGGGCGTTCCGCGGGACGACTTCGCCGACCGCATAGGTGGCCTTCCCCTCAAAGCGGTCGAGCGCGCTCGCATTCACCGTCAGCGGAGCCGTGACATAGCGGTTTACGCCTGTCTTTCCGAACGGGTTGGCGGCGATCGATGTCGAATAGTAGTTGCCCGAGCCGAAGAAGTACGCGCCGGAGAGCGAGACGTCGTACGGCAGGCGAACGATGGTGTTCACACGGAAGGTATGGCGCTGGAACTCAGTCGAGCGGGCCCACTCAGCTTCCGGGTCGAACGCGTTGTTACCCTCGGACTGGAAACCCGTCGTATTGTCGTTCGCGAACAGCCCCAAAGTGTAGGCGACGCTCATCTGCCAGTTGTTGCGGTAGCGGCGTGTGAGCGCCGCCGAGAGCGTCGCGCTGTCCGCACGCCCGTTCGACTCCATCCACTGGATGCGTGTGAACTTCGGGTCGGGACGGCCAAACTGCGACGGATGCAGGTTGTAGCCGGTTGCGGGATTGAAGAAAAGGTTGGGATCCCGCATCCGCGCAAAGTTATAGCCCTTCCAGTGCGTGATGTCGGCCTCAAATCCCCAGAGCTCGCGCAACTGCATCTGGAATCCGATGATGCTCTGCCACGTGTACGGCATCTTGTAGTCGTGCGCCAGGACACGCGGAGACTGCGGCGGAAGCGGGAACCGTCCGGCGAACAGATCCTCCGCTGTGACGCCGCGCGTGGGGTCGGCGATAAAGCCCGGCAGGCCGTCGTTGGGGAACGAGTTCACCAGAATCCGCTGACTGTTGAACGACTGCTGGCTGAAGGTCGTGTTCGAGTCGGGGATGCTGAAATAGAGACCGCTCCCCCC
>CAZNOC010000385.1:3247-3711 GCA_964574545.1 uncultured Bifidobacteriaceae bacterium
CCCCGCGCACCACCACGCGGCCGTTCCCGCCGACGTTCCACGTAAAGCCGCCGCGCGGCGCGATGTTGTTGATGTCCCGCAGCCCGCCCGGATACAGGCGGTCGCCGGCGTTTAGCGCAATATCATCGTACGACATCCCACCCTGTGGGTTGAAGGTCACGTCCGTGTCCACGTGGGGCGGGTCCAGCGCGCCCCAGTCTCCATCCCAGCGCACGCCGTAATTCACCGTAAACGCGGGGCTCAGCCGCCATGTGTCGCCGATCCAGACCGCCCACGTCGGACGCGGGATGTCGATGGTCCAGTCGCCGAAGTTCTGGTCGAATCGGTTGACGCGGGCGTCGAGGCCCGAGACGTCCCACCGAGACGGATCGTCCCAGGCATCGGCCGGGAACCGCCGAAGCAGGTCGGGGGGCGCCGAATTGAAGATGAACTCGCCACGGGAAAGCAGCTGCCACTGTCCGGTG
>CAZNOC010000386.1:0-3711 GCA_964574545.1 uncultured Bifidobacteriaceae bacterium
CGTCAGCGCCACCGGGCTGGATGGCCCAGACGAGCTTCAGCGCCCAGTCAGCCGGCGTGCCTTCGACCGGGGTCTTCGGGACCCAGCCTTCGGGCTTTTCCGGATAGACCGGCGCGGCGATTTCCTGCCACGTGACGCCGCCGTCAGGCGAGCGGTGCATCTTCACGCCGAAGTGGCCGTGGTTCAAGGTGGCAAACAGGTGGCCCGAGCGCGGGTCGGCGACGGCCAGCGTGCAGTTGTCGCCCAGGAAGCTGGCGCGCGCGATGCCCCAGCCCGCACGACCACGTTCAAGGGTGAACAGGCCCTTCCGGGTCGCGACATGACAAACCTCACTCATGATGTGGCTCCTCCCGAGAGCGACTGGACGACGTCCACGACCGCGTCCGGCCCGACGGGATCGGCCAGCCCCTGCCGATCCTCGAGTTGACGGCCGTCGATGAAGACCGCCATGTGCTTCCTGACGTGCCCCTGATCGTCAAGAACGTAGCCGCGCGCGGCGGGATGGCGAACGAAGTAGGCGTCGAGCACCGCGCGCAGCGTCGCGCCCGCCACCTCCTCCGGCGGACAGGCCACATGGCGCTGGATGTTGGCAGTGAAACGGATATGGGCCATCGTCGGCAGCTCCCCGCGCAGGGCTGGTCACTCTCGATTGGACGGCCCAGGCGGCGAGAAGTCATCGGTCGAGCGCGGCCGAGGACGCTACAGTAGACCAGGGGGGCGGTCGGCGTCGACTGCCCTGCGCCGCCCCCCCTCGAGCAGGTCGGCGATCCACCGCGAATGCTCCGATTGCTCGAACGCGATCTTGAGGGCCATCGTCATGGGCACCGACAAGAGCGCGCCGGCGATACCCCAGATCCAGCCCCACATGATCACCGACAGCAGGACGACCAGGGGAGAGAGACGGAGGCGGTGTCCGAGCAGCGTCGGTTCGAGCAACGAACCGAACACGATGTTGATCGCGATGTAGCCCACCACGGACACCGCCGCCGATCCTGGACCGAACTGGATCAACGCGAGGAGCGCTGGAGGTACGGCCGCCACCAGGGAACCAAACGTCGGGATGTAGTTGAGCAGAAACGCGAGCAGCCCCCAAAGAAGCGCGAAGTCGATGCCCAGGAACGTGCACCACCCCCACGCCGCCAGGCCGGTCGCGAGGCTGATGCCGGACTTCACCCAGAGGTACGTCTGGAGGTTCCCCATGAAGCCGGCCAGAGTACGTCGTTGACCGTCGCTCAGGATGCTTCCCCGGCGCTCGAAGATACCGGCGGCTTCGATCAGCACGAAGGCCGAGACAATCACGACCAACACGGCCACCGACAGCAACGTGACCACGCCGGAGAGGGTGGCCAGGATCATCTCGAGCGCGCGCGCCGGATCAGCGAACGTCGTCAGCGCGCTCGTGTCCACGTTGTTGTTCCGCAGCCAGGCGAAGCCGGAGGATGTGATTTGCCGCAGCCGGTTCTCGTAGCCTGGCACGGCGGACGCGAACTGCCGGACGGCGGCCACAATCAGCATGCCTGGACCGACCAGCGCGGCCAGCACCGCCAGCACCGTGAGCAGCACCGCCAGCACCGGGTGGATTCGCAGGCGCTGGAGGAGTCGAACCAGCGGGAAGGTCAGGAGGGCCAGGAAGACGGCAAGGACGAGCGGAATCATGACGGACGACGTCGCCCGAAGACCCGCCACGATCACGACCAGACTGGCGACGCCGACCAGCACGCGCATGCTCAAGGATAATCCGTCTCCGCATGGCCCCTCGGCGCGAGATGTGCGCCCGCTGAGCGCTGAGCTCGCAGGCGCGGCGCGACTGGCCGCTGATTCGCCTTGTGTTCGCCTCGCAGTAACGAAACGCTTCGTCTCCCCGGCGGACCGTGGTAACCTCTGGCGTTCCGGCTCCGACTCGGAAGGGCATGACTGGCAGGCGGCACTCCCCCCGCAGCCCGGCCGTCCCGAACGATCGACCGCCATCTGATGCGTTCAAAGCGATACACAATTCTGCTCGCCGATCGGCACAGCGGTGTGGTCCGCCGATTCACCATCGGCTTGCGCGCCGCGGTGTGCCTTCTCGCCTTCACGTTCAGCATTCCGGTCCTGATCGGCCTCGGCGCCGCGCTCAAGTCACAGGCCGAGGTGAGGGCGCTCCACACCACGACGGGCCAGCTCGAGTTCGAGAACGCCAATTACCGCGCCACCACTGAAACGCTCACCGGTCAGATTCAGGCCCTGCAGGCGGCCATGGACGATCTGGGCGCGCGAGCGGCCCTCGACCCGAGTCTGCAGGTGGCGATGGACACGCTCCCGGCCATCGTGAAGTCGCGCGCCATGGGTGGTGTCGTGGCCGCGGGTTCGCCGCTTGCCGGCGACACCACGGCCGGGATCAACTCGCCGGAGGACACCTTCGGTCTTCTGCGGGAGTTGCTGACGGGCCTTGAGGGCCGGCTGCGTCTCGTCCGGTCCGACGTCGACAGGCGCAACGCCCTGGCGGCGGCCACACCGTCGATCTGGCCCGCGCACGGCTGGCTCTCGTCTGGCGTCGGCGTGCGGCGAGACCCCTTCACCGGCGAAGCCGACTACCACCAGGGGCTTGACATCGCCGCGGATCGTGGGTCGCCCGTCTACGCGACGGCGGCGGGCACGGTGCGGCAGTCGTCCTACCAGGGCGCCTACGGCAACCTTGTGGTCATCGATCACGGCTTCGGGCTGGAGACTCGCTACGGGCACCTCGCCTCCTTCGAGGTGGCGGTTGGCGACACCGTGCAGCGCGGAGACCTGGTGGGCCTTGTCGGCGCCACCGGCCGCGCGACGAGCCCGCACCTCCACTACGAAGTCCGGGTCAACGGCCGCATCCTGAATCCGCTCCAGATGCTCCTCGGACAGCGGCGTTCGGCCGACTGACACGGGCCTGCTTCACCATCCACCTCCCGCGGGCGCGGCCTCTCTGGGAGCCCCGTTCCTTGACGCCCTTCGCACCGGAGGGCTAACATGGGCCGGAGGGACAGACCCCTTTCAAGAACGTAAGGGGTCTGTCCCCTTCCTGGTCCCTCCAATCCATGCTCGGCAACCTGCTCGCCAAGGTCATCGGCACCCAGAACGATCGCGAAATCAAGCGGTTGCGTCCGACTGTCGATCGCATCAACAGCTTCGAGAGCCAGATCACCGGCCTCAGCGACGACGAACTGCGGGGAAAGACCGCGCTCTTCAAGGAGCGGGTCAGCCGCGGCGAGACCCTCGACGAGGTCCTGCCGGAGGCCTTCGCCGTCGTGCGCGAAGCCGGACGCCGCGTCCTCAAGATGCGGCATTACGACGTGCAGCTCATTGGCGGCATCGTGCTCCACAACGGCACGATCGCCGAGATGAAGACCGGCGAAGGCAAGACGCTCGTCGCCACACTCCCCGCCTACCTCAACGCGCTCGAGGGCAAGGGCGTGCACGTCGTGACGGTGAACGACTACCTGGCGCGCCGCGACGCGGAGTGGATGGGCCGCGTCTACCGCTTCCTCGGGATGACCGTGGGCGTCGTTCAGCACGAGCTCAACGACCAGCAGCGCCAGGCGGCCTACGCCTGCGACATCACCTACGGCACGAACAACGAGTTCGGCTTCGACTACCTGCGCGACAACATGAAGTTCGACGTGTCGAGCATGGTGCAGCGGCCGCACCACTACGCGATCGTGGACGAGGTCGACAGCATCCTGATCGACGAGGCCCGTA
>CAZNOC010000387.1:0-3692 GCA_964574545.1 uncultured Bifidobacteriaceae bacterium
GACAGCCCCGCGGCGGCAGCGTCAGAGTTACCGCTCGCCCAGTTCCATCCACTGCTTCCCGGGGATACATCCATGCGACGCACACTCCTGGCTCTCGCGCTTCTGATCCTGGCTGGTCCGGCCTTCGCGGCGGCCCAGACCGGCGCAGCCGCCACCAGCGTCGAGCCGTTCAAGCTCGGCACGTTCGAGATCGACGGCGATCCGCGGATCGGCCTGGTGCTCCGCAACGACACGCTGGTCGTCGATCTCCACGCCGCCAACCGCGCGCTCGAACGCGATCCCGCGTACCCTCGCCTGCCGATGCCCGAGACGATGCGGGAGCTCATCGGACGGTACGAGTACGGGATGAAATACCGCTTGTATGAGATCGTCGGGGACCTCGTGGCGCGACGGCAGCTCGATGGCGCCTCGCGGCCTGGGTTCGTTCACCAGGTGAGCGCGGTCCGTACGCTGCCGCCGCTGATGCCCGGCAAGATCCTGAACGCCGCTGTCAACTTCTACAGCCACGTGAACGAGGGCGGCACCGCCGAAGAGCAGCGCAAGGCGGCAGAGGAACGGCGGGCCAACCGCGGGATTCCGTACCTGTTCCTCAAGCCGACCGAAGGCGCGATCATCGGCAACCGCGACGCGGTCGTCATCCCGTTCGGTCGCGATCGCATCGACTGGGAGGTCGAGCTCGGCATCGTCATCGGGCGTGCGGCGAAGTACGTGCCGGCGCCGCAGGCCGCCGAACACATCTTCGGCTACATGGTGACGGTCGATATCTCGGATCGCGGCGGGCGTCCGCCGGATTCGCGGCCGGGCTCGGACTGGTTCGTCGGCAAGGGCCACGACACGTTCGCGCCGATGGGCCCGTGGATCGTGCCGAAGGAGTTTTACGGCGACCCCATGACGCGGCTGCGGCAGACGCTGACCGTCGGCGGGCAGCAGATGCAGGAAGGCCTGCCGGGCGACATGATCCACTCGGTGTACGAATTGATCGAGTACGCCTCGTCCATCATCACGCTCTTCCCCGGCGACGTCGTCAACAACGGCACATCGGGCGGCGTGGGGATGGGGTCCGCAGTCCGCGGCGCCCCGCAGTTCCTGAAACCCGGTGACGAGATCGTCGCGAGCATCGACGGCATCGGCACGCTCACGCTCCCGGTCGTGGCCGGGCCGGAGCCGACGCCGGGCACCGGCGCGTACCTGCCGCCGGTCAGCACGTACAGAAAGCAGGAAGATAGATAGATAGGCAATCTGGTGATCTGGTGATCTATCTGCCCTCGCACGAACGTCGTGCCGGGTGCCAAGAGCCGATGGCTGATCGCCGAAAGCTGATCGCTGACAGCGAGCCTGGGAGTCCAATGGCGAAGAAGTACTGGCTGATGAAGTGCGAGCCCGACGCCTACACGATCGCCGATCTTGAGAGGGACAAGACGTCGAGCTGGGAAGGTGTACGGAACTATCAGGCACGCAACTTCATGCGCGATGATATGCAGGTGGGGGACGGCGTGCTGTTCTACGCGTCGAATGCCGACCCCTCCGGCGTCACCGGTCTGGCCGAGATCGTTCAGGACGGCTACCCGGACCACACCGCATGGACCAAGGGCCACCACTACTTCGACAAGGCCAGCACCCGCGAGAAGCCCGTCTGGTATATGGTCGACATCGGGTTCGTGGAGCGGTTTCCATGGGTTGTCCCGCTCGAGACGCTCAAGTCCACCAAGGGCCTCGAGCAGATGAAGGTGGTCCAGAAAGGCAGCCGGCTGTCGGTGCAGCCCGTCACCAGGGCCGAGTACGACATCGTCGTGCAGCTGGGGCGGAAGACAACGTAGCTCATGCGACAATGAGTCCGCCGTGCCGTTGAGTCAGCACCTCGTTGACCTGCTCCCGCTGGTCGACGAGGTGGTCCAGTATGTCGCCTGGCGCCACCATCTCTCGGCCGACGAAGCCGAGGACTTCGGCGGTCTGGTGAAACTGCGCCTCGTGGAGGAAGACCACCGGGCGCTCCGCGGCTTCGAGGGGCGGTCGCATCCGAAGACCTACCTCGTCACGGTCGTCACCCACCTGCTGTTCGACTTCCGGGATTCCCTGTGGGGCCGCTGGCGGCCCTCGGCCACGGCGGAGCGGCTCGGGCCCACGGCCGTGCTGCTCGAGGAGCTCGTCACGCGCGAGGGGCTGTCGTTCACCGAGGCCGTCGAGGCGATGCAGGGCACCCACCGTGTGCCGCTGTCACGCGAGGCCCTCCAGGACCTGCTGCACGAACTGCCCGTGCGCACACCGCGGCTCCGGGTCGATGAGGCCGCGCTGACGACCAGCCACGCCGAGGGTGGCGCGCCCGACGAAGGGCTGGTGCTGGCCGAGCACCTCGAGCGCGTGGACCGGGTCGAGACGGCCCTCAAGCGAGCGCTCGCCAAGCTGACGGCGAACGACCGTGTCCTGATGGCGATGCGCTACCTGGACGACCTCACGCCCCCGCAGGTGGCCCGGGCCATCGGTCTGGACGTGCGGCCGGTCTACCGCCGCCTCGGTCAGGCCACCGAGACCGTCCGCGCGTCGATGCTGGCCGAGGGCATCACGCCCGACGACATCGCCAGCCTGCTCGGGCATCCCACCTCCACGGTGGACACGCTGCTCAAGCGCGGCCGCTGGCGAAGTGTACAGCAGCGCACCGCCAACTAGTTTATAATCAATAACTTGCAAGGATTGCGTGTCATGATTTGAGATCATGTCCGTCTAATTAGGTATGCGCGTTGACCGGCCGCCGCCGGCCGCGCCGCCAAGATGATGGACCCAGACACCCACTGTCCTGACCCCGAGTTGCTCTCGGCGTATCTCGACGCCGGCCTGGACCCGGCCGCCCGCGAGGCGGTGGTCCACCATCTGGCCGAGTGCGACCGCTGCCGCCGCCTGATCGCGGACGTCGTCCGCACCCAGGACCTCGTCGCATCGCTGCGCCCGGAACTGGTGACGCCTGGGGCACCGCCGGCCCGTCCCGACCGCCGTCACCGGCTTGGCGCCGCGTGGAGGACGTGGCGCCTGCCCGTGACCATGCTTGCCGGGGCGCTCGCGCTGCTGGCCGTCACGGACACGTGGGTGGGACGTCAGCAACCGGACGCACATCGCGTGCGGCTGGCGGAGGCGGCGGGACGCGAGCGCACCGTTGAGGCCAGGCTCTCGGGGCCGTTCCCGTACGCCCCGCTCCGCCCGGCGGTGCGTTCCCGTGAGGGCGACACGGCCGTCACCCGGCCGTGGACGCTGGTGGCAGCGGCCGGGGAGATCCGCGACGCGCACCACGCCGATCTGAGCGCCGCCAGCCAGCACGCCACAGGCGTCGCCGCCCTGCTGGTCGGCGAGTACCACGAAGCCATCCGCGCCCTCACCGCCGCGGCGGACATCTCATCGTCCGACGCCGGCATCCTTGCGGATCTGGCGGCGGCCTACCTCGAGCGCGCACGCCTCGGCGGGCGGCCCGACGATCTGCCGCGTGCGCTGTCGGCTGCGGAGCGGGCGATCGCCGCCGATCCCGCGCGCGCCGAAGCCTGGTTCAACCGCGCGCTGGCCATCTCCGCGATTGCGCCACGCGACCTCGCGCGCGAGGCGTGGCAGGCGTATCTGGCGCGCGAGACCGATCCCGCATGGCGCGAAGAAGCCCGGCAGCGCATCGAGGACCTCACTCCGCTGGGGGACCCGTGGCCGGTCGTGCTCGC
>CAZNOC010000388.1:0-3629 GCA_964574545.1 uncultured Bifidobacteriaceae bacterium
CGCCTGCACGTCGCCGATCAGAACATAGATGCCGGCGGCAGCTTCCTACATCTCACATCCCGACATTCGATCACCACATCACCACATCAGAAGATCACGAGATTCTCCTGACTTTGATCTGTCGATCTATCTATCTGTCGATCGATCTGTTGATCTATCTATCTTCCGGTGAAGAGCGCATCGGTGTCCCTTCCCAGCAGATATTTTTCGTACCAGAGCCCGTAGCGCCTCAAGCGATCGATCTCGTACGACGGCCGGCGGATGCTGTGGCTCTGGCCCGGGTAGATGATGAGCCCGGTTTCGCGTCCGAGCGCCCGGAGCTGCAGGTACATCTGCTCGGACTGCGGCAGCGGGACGCGGTAGTCCTGGTCGCCGACGAGGAGCAGCGTGGGCGTCGTGATCTTCTCGACGTCGTAGATCGGCGAGAGCTTCCGGTAGAGGTCCACGTTCTTCCACGGCGGCCCGAGTTCGTCGAGCCACCAGCGCACGAGATCGTCGGTGCCGAACGCGCTGAACATGTCCGTCTCACTGGCGCCGGAGATGGCGGCGGCGAACCGCGTGGTCTTCGTGATGACGTAGTTGGTCAGGATGCCGCCGTAGCTCCACCCCCCAAGGCCGAGCCGCTTGTCGTCGATGTAGCCCTGCGCGATCAGGTGATCCACGCCGGCGAGGACATCCTGGGTGTCCTTGTTTCCCCAGTCCGCGAAGATGGCCTTGCAGAAGTCTTCCCCATAACCGTTGCTGCCACGGGGGTTCGTGATGAGCACGACCATGCCGAGCGAGGCGAGGTACTGGTGGTCGAACGTGAAGCTGTCGGTGTACTGCGCCACCGGGCCGCCGTGGATGCGCAGCACGAGCGGGTACGTCCGTGATGGATCGAAGTCCGGGGGCTTGATGACGAAGCCGTGCACGGGCGTGCCGTCGGCGCTCTTGAAGCGCACGCTCTCGGCCGCCGTGAAGCGCACGGAGGCGAAGAGCGTCTCGTTGGCGCGGCTCAGGTTCTCGAGCACGCGTGCGCCGGTGCCGGCGAGCGGTGCGGCATAGACGTCGGCCGGCCGATCCGGTGCGGCCATGACCACGGCCACACGGTCGCCGGCAAGCGCCACGTCGTTCACGTCGCCGTCAATGACCGGCTCGCGCGAGCCCGCCTCGGTGACGCGCACCAGGGGCTGACGACCCTCGTCCACCAGCACGACATAGAGCGAGCGTCCATCGGCAGCCCAGACCGGTGGGCCCGCCACGTGCCGGTCGAAGCGCCCGGTCCAGTCGCGCGGCGTGCCACCCGTGGCGGCAATCGTCATCGCGCGCGGCGTGGCGTAGACGGCCGGCTCGACTGGTTCGTGCACGTAGGCGATCGATCGCCCGTCGGGCGCCCACACCGGACTCCGGTCGCTCCCGGGATCCGTCGTGACCTGCGTGAGCGTCTCGCTCGCTACGTCGATCACCCAGATGTCGCTGTTGTTGTTTGCGTCGGGGTCGGGCTCAGATCTGTTCGACGCGAACGCGATGCGCGTGCCGTCAGGCGACCAGCTCGGGCTGCTCGCATCGTACGGTCCCGTCGTCACCTTCCGGCCATCGTCGTGTCTGGCGCCACCGCTGGTGAGGGCCTCGTCGAGCGTGACGATATAGAGGTGCGCTCGTCGGTTCGTGAGATACCCTTCGCCGTCCCGCTTGTGCTGGAGCCGCGTGACGACGATGGGGGGTGGTGCGGGCTCGGGCGCCCCGGCCGCGCGCGGCGTGTCGTCGGCGTTCGGGTCGGGGTCCTCCGAGACCACGACGAGCTGACGGCTGTCGGGAGCCCAGGCGAACGCGTTGACGCCACCCTTCATGTCGGTGGCGCGGAAGGCCTCACCGCCGTCGAGGGGCAGCAACCAGACCTGGGAGGGCTGGGAGCGGTCTGAAAGAAAGGCGAGGTAGCGGCCATCGGGTGACCAGCGGGGATGGCTGGCCGACTGGTCCGTGGCCGTCAGGCGCGCGGGCGCGCCCCCCGCGAGCGGGACGCGCCAGATGGCCCCCCGTCTCGTGTCCTTCTCCACGTCCACGTCGCGGACGACGTAGGCGGCCCAGCGGGCATCGGGAGAGACTTCGACGTCTGCGACGCTTCGAATCGCGAGGTAGTCGTCGAGCGCCAGCAGCCGGGGTTGCGCCGAGGCGGCGGCGGGAAGAATCGACAGGAGCAGGACCGGAACCAGAGGCTTCCACATGGGCGTCACAGTAGACTTGGAGCAGGAGAAAAGGCAATCCGCTTTTCGCCATTCGCCTTTCGCACGAGCGCAGCCGGCAACCGGAGCATCGCGAACCGTCTCCGTCCTCCGGGCTCCGGGCGAACAGCGAATACCGAATTGCGACTAGCGAACGGCCAACAGCGTGAGAGATCCCATATGAATCGACTAGTCGGAACCGCGATCCTGGTGTTGTCACTCGCTGTCCCTAGGGCGGCCGCTGCACAGACCGATGAGCAGGCGCGCGTGAAGGAAGCCGTTGTGGTGCTGTCCGAGGTCATGGGTGCCGAGGATCAGTCGGTGCCGCGCGGGCTGCTGGAGAAGGCCGAGGCCATCGCGGTGTTCCCGTCGCTGCTGCGCGGGGGCTTCATCGTGGGTGGGCAGCGCGGGCGCGGCATCCTCAGCGTCCGCGATCCCGAGAGCGGCACGTGGTCGGCGCCGGCGTTTCTCACGATCACGGGAGGCAGCATCGGCGCGCAGATCGGCGCCCAGGCCGTGGACCTGGTGCTGGTGGTGCAGAACCGGAGGGGTCTGGAGCAGCTCGTGCGCAACCAGTTCCGCATCGGCGGTGACGCCGCCGTGTCGGCCGGACCGGTGGGCCGCGACGTGAGCGCGGCCACGGACATCCAGCTGCGCGCTCAGATCCTGAGCTACTCCCGATCGCGAGGGCTCTTTGCGGGAGTGACGCTGAACGGATCGACCATCCGCCAGGATCGTGATGCGAACGAGCGGTTCTACGGGCAGCCGTACCGCACGCCCCAGATCGTCTTCGAGCGCCTCGGCGGCGCGCCGGACCCGACGGCCGAGTGGCGCGCCGCGCTCGTGAAGCACGCGGGCGGCGGGCAGTAGCTGATGACGTGCAGACAAGAAGGGAAGCCACTCATCGAGAGGCGTCCTTTCACGGAGGGCTCGCAGTCGTGAGATCCCTCCAGTGAGTTCGTGCGTCTTCGTGGCCTTCGCGATCTTCGTGTTTTGTACGTGATCAGGTGAAATCGTTCCGATGAAGATCATCGTTGCCGGTGGCACCGGCTTTCTCGGGAAGCCGCTGGTCGAGACCCTGCGGGCCGAGGGGCACGACGTCCGCGTGCTCACCCGGAGCGCGGGCGCTCCCGGCGAGATCGGCTGGACGCCCGACGGCGGGGTCGGGTCGTGGCTGGCATCGCTCGAGGGGGCTGAGGCGTTCGTCAATCTGGCCGGCGCGGGGATCGCCGACAAGCGGTGGACGTCCGAGCGCAAGCGCGAGATCTCGGAGAGCCGCCTGCTGGCGACACGCAGTCTGGTGACGGCCGCCGGAAGCCTGGCGTCGCCTCCGCGGGTGTTCGTCAGCGCGTCGGCCGTCGGCTACTACGGCCATCGGGGCGACGAGGTCGTCACCGAAGACAGCCCGCCGGCGGACGACTTCCTGGG
>CAZNOC010000389.1:0-3622 GCA_964574545.1 uncultured Bifidobacteriaceae bacterium
TGGGCTGCTCTACGGCGTCGAGCCGCTCGACCCGGCGCTGCTCGCCGGAGCCGTCGCGGGAATCGCGCTGGTGGCGACGGTGGCGTTGGTCGCGCCGTTGCACGCGGCCGGCCGCGTGGATCCGGCTGAAGTGCTGAGGAACGAGTAGCGACGCGTTCGAACCGGGGAGGACCCCTTCAGGGCCGAGTAGCTGCCCGACATGTGACTCCGTCGTCACCCGACGACGGCGCGCCGAGCAACGTCGCGATGTATGCGGCCTCAACGGTTGGGTGGCCATGTCGAGAGGGGCACGCCCCAATCGACTGGGTCCCACCCGCACGCCCGTCTGGTGCAACCAGGAGCACGGCGCCACGGCAACGCCGCAATCTATCCAGGCTCGGAGGGGAACGCGAACCGCTAGGGCTTGCGCGCGGCGCATTTATTAAGTAACGTGGAAGAAATGGCTACCGAGGTCCTGTCGACCCTCGATCTGCTGGTCTTGCTTGCCGTCCTGCGGTTGGACGACGAGGCATACGGTGTCACGATTGCCGACGAGGTGGCCGCCGCACGAGGGCGGCCGGTGTCCATGGCCGCGGTCTATACCGCGCTCGAACGGCTCGAGGATCGCGACCTCCTGGTCGGCGAGCTCGGGGCCCCTACGGCGGAACGCGGCGGGCGGGCCAAACGGTTCATGCGCGTGACCCCTCAGGGGCTCGCGGCGGTCAAGGCGACGCGGCGCGCGTTGACCAGGATGTGGACCGACATACCCGCCCTGAAGGACCGCGCGACGTGAGCGCGTCCCCGTCACGGCTGGGCGAGTGGCTGCTGCAGCAGCTCGGGGCACCGGAGGCGCTGGTAGGTGACCTGTACGAGGTGGCTCGGCGTCGCGGCCGCCGTTGGTATTGGGGACAGGTGGCGGCGTTTGCCGCGTTCGCGTGTGCTGGCGTGCTGCGGCGCCACCCGGTGCGGACCGCGTGGGGCATCGCGATGGCCGGCATGATCGGCATCGCCCTCGCCCACGTGGCAGACGTGCGCCGTCAACCGCGAAGCGAGCAGGCCCTCCGCCTCGAATTCGTGTCTGCTGGCTGGCGGGTGGCCGACACGTCCGACCATCAGGTACACGTCGTGCCGACGGCCCGCGTGCGGGTGGTGAATCGGTCGAAGGATTCGGTGGCCGGTGTGCAGGTCAACGCGGTCTTCAGGCGTGTCGTGGACGGCATCGAGTGGGGCAATCATTTGAGACCCGTGTCACGGGGGACTGGGCTGGCGCCGGGCGCCAGGAGCGAGCCCGTGCTCGTAACGTCCGAGGCCGGTCACCTGAGCGCTTCTCCTGCCGACGCCACCTTGCGCCATCCGGGCTTCGTGGACGCGACCGTCCAGGTGTATGGCCGCTACGGTGCGCAGGGGTGGGCCAAGCTCGCCGAATACCGCGTGCCACGACAGCTCGTCGAACCCTGATCCGGAGGTCGCCGATGCCGAACGTCGCCGTCGTTGTCGCACTCCTCCTCGCCTCGACCGCACACGGGCAACCCGTGCCAGCCGACCCTGATCTGGAGCGGGTGGTTGGTGCCTACCGGATGGCCGATGGCGAGATCGTCCGCGTGTTGTTGCTCCGCGCCGGCCTGGTGGTCGAAGAGGGCACCGGGCCACGCCGCAACCTGCGGCGCCTGCCGACCGGAGCGTTTGAGACGCGTGAGGGGACGCGTCGTACGGAGGTCGACTTCTCGGGCCCACCGGACCGAGCAACGACGATCACATTCCGCACGAGCGCAGCAGACCGAACCGGCCAACGAATCGAGGTCCCCGAGAACACGGTACGTCCCTACGTCGGGGTCTATCCGCTGTCCGACGCACTCGCGATGCATGTGACCCTCGAGGCCGGACGCCTGATCGTGCAGGCGACGGGCGCGTCCCGACATCCGCTTTTTCCGGAGTCGGCCACCCGGTTCTTCGTGCAGGACTACTCGAGCGACGATGTCGCCGGCCTCGAGTTCGGCCGCGCGGCGGACGGCCGCGCGTTCGTCATCGTGCGGCAAGCCGGTGCCGAACAGACTCTGTATCGGCGCTGAGCGCGAACGAACGCAATGGAGAGGCCTGAGGACTCCGCCACCGTGCGGGTGCCGGGGCCCGGACAACGCGCGAACCAGCCAGGGGAGCGATCGCTCGCCTGAACGGATTACCCTAGCGCTCCAGCAGTCGCTTCCGGTCGTTCGCGACACCAACCTCGTGACAGGTCGTGGGACTCGCACGCCAACTATTCGGACTTCAGCGCCAATGCTGGCTCGACCTTAGCGGCTCGACGCGCCGGGAGGTAGCTGGCGATAAGCGCCACGGCTAGGAGGAGAACGGTGACGGCCACGAATGACACGACATCGGCACCAGAAACGCCGAACAGCAGGCGCGAAAGCACGTGGCCAACCCCGTAACCCGCGACCAGACCCACACCCACACCCACCCCGGCGATCAACAACGCCTGGCGCAGAAGCAACCGCAGCACGTCGCGGGGTCCTGCGCCCAGGGCCATCCGCAAGCCGACCTCGCGTGTCCGCTGCGACACGCTGTGCGCCATGAGACTGAAGAGGCCGCCTACGGTCAGAAGCAGCGCCAACGCACCAAACAGCGTGAACATGATCATGTTGAATCGCCAAGGGGCGACCGAACGGGACACCACGCTCTCCATCAATTCCGCGCGCTCGACGAGCACGTGTGGATCACGCGCGCGAATGTGGCGCTGGATCGTGGCGAGGAGCGGCAGTGGATCCGTGGTGGTACGGACGACGACATCCTTTACCGAAATGGGAGCCTGGAGGTACGGGAGATACACGTCGAGACGCGGCAGTTCCAGTTCTCGATACCGCGCCTCCTTAGCAATGCCAACCACAGTCTGCATCCTGGGTCGTCCCTGCGCGTCCCGTCCGGCCCCGTAGGTCAGCAGGCGCCTACCCACCGCGTCATCGTTGGGCCACATGCGCCGCACCAGAGTTTCGCTGACGATCACGACAGGCGGTGCGTGAGGCGTGTCCAGGCTGGAAAAGTTCCTGCCATGAACAACAGGAAGGCCCATGGTTTCGAAGTAGCCAGGAGTTACAGACTGCCAGTTCACCAATGGGTTCATGCTGAACGAGGCGTTCTCGAGTGGCTGTCCTTCGATGATGAAGCCCGCATCCATGCCAATGGGTCCGTATGCGAGCGGCCGCTGGTAGATGGCACCTACCGAGGCGACTCCAGGCACACTCGCGATGTGCGACAACAACTCGTCGAAGTAAGCCCGCTTCCGTTCGATGGTCGGGTAAGCTGAATCCGGCAGGGTTACGTTAAGCGCGAGGACGTTCGTGGGACTGAAACCCAGATCCAAGTGCGATACGTTGATGAAGCTTCGCACCATGAGGCTCGCGCCTATTAACACCACGGTCGCGACAGCCAACTGCACACCCACAATTACTCCGCGAATAGAGACCAGCCGCCGTCCCGCCGTCGCGCTGCTGCCCGTTTCCTTGAGCACACCGACAACCGGTTGCGCTGTGGCTTGCCACGCTGGCAGCAGACTCACTGCCACCGCTGTGACCGCTCCTACGATCGCGGCGAACGTCAACACCCGGACGTCGACGCGTGCCGTGGCCAGGCCCGGCACATCGACAGGATT
>CAZNOC010000390.1:0-3611 GCA_964574545.1 uncultured Bifidobacteriaceae bacterium
GCGCAGGATGGGCGATGACGGGGACGAGCCGTGTGGTGAACGCCGCCGGCAATCGCCTCCCGGCCTTCCCGTCGCAGCCGGCTGCCGGTGATCCCGTTCACCGTCCACCGTCCACCGTCCACCGTGCACCGTCCACCGTCCACCGTTCACCGTTCACCGTGCACCGTGCACCGTGCACCGTGCACGTTCACCGTGGCACCGACTCACCGCACCACCGGCCCTCCAGTGCGGTTATCGCGCACGAAGCCGTCCCCGTTGGGCATTGCGACCTTCGGAAGCGATACGGCGTCCATCACCTCGGTCTCGGGGACGATGTCGTTGAGGAAGAGCAGGTACGCCACCAACCCGTACAGCTCGTCGGGCGTGAGCGTGCCGGGCTGCAGGAACGGCATGCTGCGCTGCGTGTAGTCGTAGATGGTCGTGGCATAGGGCCAGTAGTTGCCGATGGTGCGTCCGGCGCTGGCCTCGCGGCCCACGAGGCGGTCGAACGGCTTCCCCTCGCCTTTCACGCCGTGGCACGACTGGCACTTCGCCTTGTAGGTGGCCTCGCCTTCCGCCACGGTGCCGCGGCCCGCGGGGAGCCCCCGGCCGTCCGGCATCACGTCGATGTCGATCGCGCGAATCTCTTCGGCGGTGGCCGGCCGTCCAAGGCCGTACCGCTCCGTCGCGGGCGTTGCCTGCGGGGCCGCCGCCCCCGACACCGTGACGTCGGATCGTGCGCGTGCCGGCACGAGGGCCGTCAGCGTGAGTGTGAGGCAGACGGTCATGAGGGCCGCCCGTCTCACGCGCCACCTCCCGCGAACGTCACCGAGCCGTCGGGCGCCACGCGCCAGGCACGGATGTGGTTGAAGTGATAGGCGGTCTGGGGTCCGCGCGCCGCCATCAGCACATCGAGCGTCGGCTGTACGTAGCCGGTGTCGTCGGTCGCGCGGCTCATCAGCACGGCCTCGCGGCCGTCCCAGTTCCATGGCAGCCGGAAGCGGGTGTGGCACATGGGCAGCACGGGTTCGTCGAGCCCCGCCGACTGCCACGTCGTGCCGCCATCCACGCTCACCTCGACGCGTGCGATCACCCCGCGCCCGCTCCAGGCAAGCCCGCGCACTTCCCGCCAGCCGCGCCCGGAGAGCCGGTCGGGGAACGCCGGGCTCGTGATCACGGACTTGGCATCCATGACGAAGCTGAACATGCGCGACCGGCCGTCGGGCAACGGATCGGTGTACTTCGACGTCTCCTCACGTGTCATGAGGGGCGCGTCGGCCACTTCGATCCGGCGCAGCCACTTGACGCTCGCACTGCCCTCCCAGCCGGGAAGGAACAGGCGCACCGGGTACCCCTGTTCGGGACGCAGCGGCTCGCCGTTCTGAGCGTAGGCGATCAGCGCGTCCTCGAACGCCTTCTCCACCGGGATGCTGCGCGTCAGCACCGCTGCGTCGCTGCCTTCGGCGAGGAACCAGGAGGCCTTCGGTGACACGCCGGCTTCGCGGAACAGCGTGGCCAGCGGTACGCCCGTCCACTCGCTGGTGCTCGTCAGGCCGTCCAGGTGCTGCGGCGTCAGCTCCGGGCTGAACGCCTCGCGCCGGTACGCGCGGCCGCCGTTGCCGGAGCATTCGAGAAAGCGGATGACGGAACGGCCTGGAAAGCGCGTCAGGTCGTCGAGCGTGAAGACCAGCGGGCGCTCGACCATGCCGTGGATCAGCAGGGAGTAGCGTGCCGGATCGATCGCCGGCACGCCGCCGTGGTGCCGCTCGAAGTGCAGATCCGACGGGGTGATGATGCCGTCGAGGTCCTGGAGCGGCGTCAACGTGGCCGTCCGCCGATCGCTCAGCGAGATGCGCTTCGGGTTCTCGAACGGCGACCGCGTGCCCACCTCGGACCCGTAGGGCCCCTGCACCTTCGTCGGATCGTCTGGGACGATGGCGCGCGGTGCTTGGGTGTCACCGGCTGCCGTCGCCGCGGCGGCGCCGAGAATGCCGGCAGTGCCGGCAACCAGGGCCTGCCGGCGTGAGATGCGATGACGACGCAGACGTGTCTCCGAGTGCCGACTCTCAGACATGGGGCGCCTCGTTTTCGGCCCGCGCACGGCCGGACGGCCGGAGCCTATCACAGCCGACGGCGGCGAGGGGCGCTCCCGTCCCCCCACTACCCACCACCCACTACCCACTACCCACCCCCCACCCCCACTACCAACGATCCACCCCCATCCTGCTAATATCTCCCCGTCATGACTGCTGAGGTGAAGGCGAAAGCCGGGCTCGAGGACGTGGTCGCGACCTCGTCGCGCATCTGCTACCTGGATGGCGACCGGGGGGTGCTGGCGTACTGTGGCCACGACATCCACGACCTGGCGCGACATGCCACTTTCGAGGAGACCTGCTACCTGCTCTGGCACGGCCGGTTGCCGAACCGCGCCGAACTGGGGGACCTGCAGTCGCAGCTGGCGGCGGCGCGCGCGCTGCCCGAGTCGATCTTGCGGCTGATGAAGATGCTGCCGCCGTCCGACGGCATGGACGCGCTGCGCACGCTCACCTCCGCTCTCGGCCACTACGACGCGGACGCCACGGACAACTCGGCGCAGGCTTCCTATCGCAAGGCCGTCCGGTTGACCGCGCAGATGGCGAGCCTCGTGGCCACCTGGGGCCGGATGCAGCAGGGGGGCGGGCCTGTGGCGCCAGACCCGGCGATGGGGCACGCGGCGAGCTTCCTCTACATGCTCACCGGCGAGCGGCCCACCCCGACCGCGGTGCGCGCGATGGACATCGCATTGACGCTGCACGCCGACCACGAGCTGAACGCCTCCACCTTCGCCGCGCGTGTGGCCGCCGCCACGCTCACCGACATCCACTCGGCCGTGGTCGCCGGGATCGGCACGCTGAAGGGGCCGTTGCACGGCGGCGCCAACGCCGACGTCATGAGGATGCTGATCGAGATCGGGCAGGACGCCCCGCCGGATCGGATCGACGCGTACGTGCGTGGCAAGCTGGCCCGGAAGGAGAAGATCCCCGGCTTCGGGCACCGTGTGTATACCACCGAGGATCCCAGGGCGACGCACCTGCGCAAGATGTCGCGCGAGCTTGGGACGCGGGCCGGCAGCACGGCCTGGTACGACATGTCCGAGCGGATCGAAGGCATCGTGAAGGCGGAGAAGAAGCTCTTTCCCAACGTGGACTTCTACTCCGCGTCCACGTACTACACGATGGGCATCGCCATCGACCTCTACACGCCGATCTTCGCCGTCAGCCGCATCTCGGGCTGGTCGGCGCACGTGCTGGAGCAGTACGCGAACAACCGCCTGATCCGGCCGCGCGCCGACTACACGGGTCCGGCGTATCCGCAGGCGTGGCTGGGGATCGAAGAGCGGTAGGAGTCATGGGTAGTGGTAGTGGGTAGTGGGTAGTGGGTAGTGGGTGGTGGGTGGTGGGTAGTGGGTGGTGGGTAGGGGGTAGTGGGTAGTGGGTGGTGGATCGTGGGTCGTGGGGGCGGAGGCTGGCACGTTGGCACGCTGGCCGCCGAGAGCCGAGAGCCGAGAGCTGAAAGCCGAGAGCTGAAAGCTGATAGCCGAGCGCCGAGAGTTGAGAGCCGACAGGAGTGAGACAGCGATGAAGACGAGACTG
>CAZNOC010000391.1:0-3596 GCA_964574545.1 uncultured Bifidobacteriaceae bacterium
ACGACCTGGCGTCCGTGGAGGCGCTGGCGCAAGCCAACCCGGGGCAGATCGCCGCGGTGATGATCGAACCGGTGGCCGGCAACATGGGCGTCGTGCTGCCAGAGCCCGGCTTCCTGGAGGGGCTGCGCGCGCTCTCGGACCGCGAGGGCATCCTGCTGGTCTTCGACGAAGTAATGACGGGCTTCCGCCTGGCGCCGGGCGGCGCGCAGGAGGCCTTCGGCGTGCGCCCCGACCTCACGTGCCTCGGGAAGATCCTCGGCGGCGGGCTGCCGGTCGCCGCGTACGGCGGCCGCGCCGACGTGATGGACCAGGTGTCACCCGCCGGCCCGATCTACCAGGCCGGCACGCTGTCCGGCAACCCGCTGGCGATGGCCGCCGGGCTCTGGTCGCTGAAGCGGCTCACGCCGGCCCTCTACAAGCGCCTGGCGTCCATGGGCCAGGATCTGGCCGCGGGGCTCGCCGGGGCGGCTCGCGACGCAGGGGTGCCCCTGCAGGTCAACGCCATGGGGTCGATGATCACGCCGTTCTTCACCGGCGTGAAGGTGCGGGACTTCGAGACGGCCACGACCGCCGATACGAAGGCGTTCGGCGTGTTCTTCAACGCCATGCTCGACCGCGGCATCTACCTGCCGCCCTCGCAGTTCGAGAGCTGGTTCCTCTCCGGCGCGCACACGGCGAGGGACATCGCGGCGACCATCGCCGCCGCGCGGGAGGCGATGCGGAAGGTCGCGCGGCGGAGGGGCTGATCGCTAGGGTCTCAGCAATCTGACGATCTCTCGGTAGCACTTATCGAATGAGGGGGAACTGCGGGCAGCTAGGAGGCTAACCCTCTCTGTCAGCGCCGGTTGATCAATTGGTGGACTGTACGACTGCGGCCGGTCCATACGCTGAGTGAGCCATTCTTTCGCGCCGTTGATCTCTTCAGGTTCCAATGGGGGTTCAAGATCAGCCCTGAGGCCCCTAGCGCCTCTTAGAGAATGCGCGCCCGCCAAGAACCAAGCTTCGTACTCGCGCTTGGCAATCACGACTGACACAACAAGGTCTGTTGCGATGCTCGCGCGAGCGGCCAAAGCTGAGGCAAGCACCACCGGACATTCGTCATCAGCGTCCAAGAGAACGAGGACCCTCGCCGCGTGCCCAACCTTCATGCGGGCAAACTCCAATGCCTTCTCAAATTCGCCCGGGCGAACAAGGCTGTGCTTGCTAATGCGGGAGGGGACGACGACTGGTGTTGGGAGGAGCTCCTCATGAATGGCAATCCGCCGGACCAAGATGCCGATCGATTCCACTTCTCCGTGCCCCTCGACCAGGCAATAGAGGACTGCAGCCACTGCTAGTCATCGCCTTGACTGAAGAGGCGCACCTGACGGAGGACAGACGGACCAAACAACTCTGGATCCGGGACAAGCTCGTTACGACGCAGCAACTCCCCCGCCGTGTAGAGGTGTCCCCGAAGGGCAGCTCGACCTGCCTCATCGAGAGGCCCAACTCTGGTGTTGCCATCCGCGAGAGTGACGGCCAGCATCGAGGCATCGTCTATCGATCGATCATCGAGCAGGTCAGGACTGTGGCTTGTCACTAGGAGTTGAGTCCAGCGTTGCGCCTCGCGGAGGGCACTGAGAACGATGCCTGCAGCAGCCGGATGGAGCGCCATCTCTGGCTCTTCAATAGCTACCAGCGGGACGCGCGGCAGACTGCCGTTCACAGACTGGAACACCGCCACGAGCACTCCTAGCGCACGCAATGTTCCGTCTGACATATTCGCGGCCAGAAAACGCCACGGGTTGGATGAGCCTGCGACCTTCTGCCTGAACTGCAGTGTCTCCTTGGGACCGATAACGCGTGAGTCAACACCAGCGATGCCAGGAACCACCTTGCCGAGGTACTCCTCGATTCTGGTCTTGGTGTGCGGCGACGACGATGCAAGGCGCGTCAAGACGCTTGCCAGATTGCCGCCCTCACGCTGCAAGAGGTCGCCGGGGTCCGGAGGCTGAAGTTCCTTGATCCGCTCTGGATTGAGGCTGTAGAACCCCATCGTCGAGAGTGCGTCGAAGACAGGCCGGAACTCCGGAAGTCCGGCGGCGGTAACCAAGTACAGTCGGTCACTTGCCGCTGGTGGCGAGACAGCGAATGTCTTGCCCACAACGCGCCCATCCTCGACCCTGAAAGAACTCGTCCCTACCTGACACTCTTCGCGCTGGACGCTGAATCCGCCTTTCGGACGAGCTCCCACACGGAATGCGTAGTGCCCGCCTTCACCCGTCGGAAGGGTGAAGTCCAATCGGATACCAAAATGCGTCGGGTGGCCTCCCGAACGCCTTCTTACCTCGTTGATGCCCCCGCGGTCTCTTAGGGCATGGTCTACTGACGTCCGTAGCGATTCAGCCACGAACCTTAGTCCGTCGACGCAGTTGCTCTTACCAGAGCCGTTGGGGCCCACAAGGATCGACAGTCTGGAGAGTCTGAGATCGCAAGTCGCGATGCTCTTGTAGTTCTTCAAGACTAAGCGCGAAACGAATGGATCATGGAGAGACATAAGGCCCCTGAAGTCACTGATCTTCTCGCCGCAGCGCCGCGTTCATGCCATGGCCTCGTCGCTGGACGCTATGGTCTCATCGCCAAGACAGGCGTCAAGCGATCGGTCACGGTATCTCACACGGCGCTATTGCGCGACGATGAGCGGGCTGTCGAAGCGCATGCGCAGGACGGTGCCGGGCTTGAGCTCCAGGTCCTCGCCCTCGGTCGCGATCAGCGTGCCGCCGCCGCCGATGAGGATGCCGGCCAGCGCGCCGCGCAGGCCGCCGAGAATGCCGCCGATGACGCCGCCCACGGCCGCGCCGGTGCCGACACGGCCGGCCTCCCCGCGGATCCCCTCACCTTCGAGCACGTTGGTCACCGTCCCGCGCATCGGGTAGGTGCGTCCGCCGAACGTGATCTGATCGAAGCTCAGCGACAGGCTGGCCCGGCGCTCCACGCGGCCGGCCGCCTGCACGGCGGTCACCACGCCGCGCACGACGGCGCCGGCCGGCACGAGCACGACGCCGTCCTGCAGCACGTCCACGACCGTCGTGGCTTCGAACCGGTCTTCGACCATGGCGGTGCCCGAGTTGATGGTGGTGCCCAGCCGCACGTCGAGCTCGGCGCCCACCGGCACCTCCCGATCCATGCCCTTACGCGACTGCGTCGTGACCGCGGCCGGCGCCCCGGCGCGCGTGCGCAGCCGATCCAACCGGTCCCGGACATCGGCGTACTCCGCGCGAGGCACGCTCCGCTCCTTGCGCAGCCGCACGCGCAGGTAGATCACTTCGTCCTGCAGCTCGTCGAGGTCGGTCTGGAGCCGCCGCGCCGCCGCTGTGTCCCTATCCCGAAGGGAGGCAACCTCACGCCCCACCTCGTTCACCGTCGTCTGCAGCCGCTCGATGTCGGTTGACGACACCTCGGGCTGCATAGACAGGTCCGATGGGTCCGATGGGTCCGATGGGTCCGACGGGTCCGACGGGTCCGACGGGTCCGACAGGTCCGACGGGTCCGATGGGTCCGACAGGTCCGACAGGTCCGATGGGTCCGACAGGTCCGACAGGTCCGACGGGTCCGGG
>CAZNOC010000392.1:0-3596 GCA_964574545.1 uncultured Bifidobacteriaceae bacterium
AGTGCGCGCCGAGCTGCGATCGCTTGTCCGGGTCGAGGCCGCGCTCGAACAGCGTGCCGAAAATCGACGCGTCTACCGCCGACCAGTCCAGTCGCGTGGCGTCCGCCAGGATGCGAATCTCATCCGGCCAGAGCAGCAGCGCCTCGCCATCGGTGAAGAGGCTTCCGTTGAAGTGCGCGATCGTCTCGGCGCCGTAGTCGCCTCCGCTCGCCATCGTCTCGAAGAGCTGCTGCATGCGGCTCTGGCACCGCTCGGGTTCCTTCAGCGAGCTCTCGACGACGCGGCGGAACAGGTGCGGCGGCAGCAGGCCCACGTCCTCGGCGAAGAGGCAGAAGACGACGCGGTCGAGGAACGTGGCCACGGCTTGCGAGTCCACCTTGCGCTCCCGCAGCCGCTGGGCGATGGTGGCGATGCGCGCCGCCGCGGTCTCGGTCACGGCCTGGCTCGTCGTGCCGGGGCGCAGTTTCGCGGGCTCGAAGAACACCGCCCGCAGGATCTCCAGCGACCGCTGGTCGCCGATCGACTCGGTGGAGATCTCGTGCGCGACGGTCGGCGTATTGGTGAAGTTGGTGCGGACGATGATGCGGTCGAGATCGCACACGACGAGGAGCGGCGGGTTCTCGAGCGCCTCTGCGTAGAGCTTCAGTTGCGTGTACGCCGCGTCGAGATCCTTGTGCCGCCCCTTGTACTCCCAGCCGAAGCCGCCCTTCTTCCACACGTCGGCCCAGCCGTCGCCGCCGCCAAGTTTTGTGGCGCCGCGCTCGAAGGTGAAGGACTCGCCGGTGGGGTCCGCGTCAGCCGGCTTGGGGTGGCCGAGCAGGTCGCACAGATCGAGGAAGTGCTGCTGGGCCGCCGAGCGCTCGGTGAGGTCCACCTGGCGCCACTTGGCCCTGAAGTCCTGAGGCGTCATCGCGCGCCAATGCTAGCAGGATTGACCGGAGTTCTCGTCGTCCTCCGCGCTTGCGTGGATGGAGGGCGACGGCCCAGCAGCGTCATGCAGGCCGCCGAACGCTGGAAGCCGAAAGCTGAAAGCCTCGGGCGCTAGCCTCCTATGGCGTCCTTGCCAACGTACTCAGCCAAAACGCGGTTGATGAGCGTCTGGTATCCCATCTTTCGGCGCTTGGCTTCTTTTTTGAAACGGACGAGCACTTCCGGGTCCAGGCGAATCGCGATGAGGCGCCGGTTGCCCTCGCCGAGCGGGGGCCGACCCACACGTCGCATTGCTTGCAACTGTTGACTCGAAGCCTCGGGAATCTCCGAGAAATCAATCGGCCGTGCTCGGACGGTACGCCTCGCGCTCTTTGCGGCTCGCGCGCCTCGCACTGATGATTCTGATGGTTTCCTCATCGCCTGATCCCCGTAATGTGTAAGCCAGCATCAGCACCCGGCCCGCCAGCGACTTCCCCAGCCGTAGAGAGCGTGCCTCGTGTTCCGAGTGGTCCAAATCCGGACCGTCGAGGGCGTCCGGATCGGCAAACACAGTGGCGGCCTCGTCAAATGACACGCCATGCTTGCGCAGGTTCGCGGCGGCCTTGCGTGCGTCCCACTCGAACACTGGTATTTAGTATATACATAATTCGCGCATTGCAAGGAGTTGTCAGGGCCCAGATGTTTGCCTGTCCCCCTAACTTGTCTTACTGAATCGGATCAGCCGCGGATTCGCGCGCCCGGCAGCTCTGAGTGATGCGAGCGTGGTGAGCGGCGCATCCGGAAGTTCATCACCTGGAACGATGCGCGTCGGCCCATGCGTTTTTGCGCTCGCATGCGGCCGGCAAGCATCCCCACGCTCGCTTGCGGCGGCAGGCCTCTCGAACCAGGCGAAGGGGCCGTTTCAGAGAAACGGCCCCTTCGCCTGCCTTCGGGCGACGTTCGCGGGCGTGCCGGCGAGGCGGCGAAACTCGCGGGCCATGTGGGCCTGGTCGGCGAAGCCGGCGCCGGCGGCGTGATCGGCCAACGTGCCGTGCGCGTGCTGCGTGGCGCGCATCGCGTCCTGGAACCGCAGCAGGCGCAGGTAGGTCCGCGGCGGCACGCCAACGTGGGCGGCGAACCAGCGCTGGAGCCAGCGAGGCGGACGCCGCGTGACCGCGGAGATCTCCGACACAGTACGGGCGGTGCAGACCGCACGGCCGAGCGCCCGCATCTCGCGGGTCCGATCGTCGATCAGCAGCCGCCCAAGCGTCGTCTGGATCTCTGGCTCCAGACGCACGAGCGCCGCGCGGGCGGCCCCGTTGGGCATGGCCTCGTCGAGCGCGCGCCAGTCGTTGAGAAACCCCGAGGACGGCTGGCCGCCGAGCGCGTGCCACGCCCAGGGCCAGAGACGCAGGCCGATGAACGACGCGTCGCCGCTGAAGCGCAGCGTCGCCGGCCGGTCGATCACGCCCGCGACGAAGCAGGCCGGCTGGCTGCGCCGCCAGCGCGAACGCCCGCGCAGCCTGCGGATGATCTCGAGGCACCCGTCCGGCGTCGCGCGGTGCTCCACGACGGCCTCGGGGCCGCCGGCCGCGTCGAGCGTCCATACCGCCTGGACGAGACCGTCGAGCTCCGGCGACGGCGGGCATTCAGCGTACCGCACGGCTCACCCCTGTTCCTGTCGCATTCGTTCAAGCCGGCAGACGCCGGGCGGCCCTAGTCTACGCCAGCCCGACAACGCGGCAGGAGGAACCAGATGGCGAACGGCAAGAGGAAGAGCATCACGAACCCGGTATGGTGTGCGGCGCTGCTGATGGCTGCCCTGGGCGCCGCGGATCCGGGCGCTCGACAGGCGCCCGCGACCCTCGACGGCCTGGGATGGCTGGCGGGCACGTGGGTCGCGGAACGCGATGGCCGGTGGACGGAAGAGCACTGGATTGCGCCGCGCGGCGGGGTCATGCTCGGTGTGAACCGCTCCGGCGGTCCCACCGGCACCGCCCGCTTCGAGTTCCTGCGCCTTCAGGCTGACGAGGGCGGCGTCACTTATTGGGCGATGCCCGGCGGCAAGACCGCCGTGGCCTTTCGGCTGGCCTCGCTGACCGGCCAGCACGCGGTGTTCGAGAACCCGGCGCACGACTACCCCACCCGCATCGAGTACAGGCGCGACGCCGACCACCTTGACGCCACCATCTCGGGACCCGAGGGCGCCCGTGTCATGACGTGGCGCTGGACGCTGAAGCCCTGACGATGACGAACGACGTGGCCGCCCACCCACCTCGTGCCCAGGGTGCAGCACGAGACGGCCGCGCTTCTGCCCGAGCTGCGGGGGACGGCGGATGGTCGAACGGGCCGACCATGCCCCGGAGGACATCGCGATCGGGGGTGCGTGGCCGGTACGCGGCGCCACGGGCGGTCATCCGACCCGGCATCACACGCGGCGTGCCATGTCGGCCAGGCCAGCTATCTCAACGAGTTACGAAGGCCGCCTGCGTCGAACCGGGCCGGAACGGCAACCGCAGTTGACCGGCTCAGTCGACAGCGAGGTCCCCGAACGTGAACGGATCCGCGGTACGGCGCCAATCAAGTCAGTCAGCTACTGGCTATGAGCGTGATCTGCGATCCGCCATGAGCAGGCGCCGTCCACCCTTGCTAATTCCCGATCGCCACCAGTCCTTCGACCGTGCGCC
>CAZNOC010000393.1:0-3589 GCA_964574545.1 uncultured Bifidobacteriaceae bacterium
AAGCGCTTCATCGCCCACTCGCTGGCCGCCGCGAAGCCCGGCGTGCCCGTCACCCGGGGGCCATGCACCTCGGACAGCCACCACACGTGATCCATCGCCTGCGAGCGCTGGATAGCTTCCTGCCTGATGAGCCCGATGGTGGCGGAATCGACCGGCGCCTGCGCGGCGCCGTTCAGGGCCAGGCCGACGGTGAGTACGACGACGGCGAGTGCGCGATGGAACACGAGGAGCCCTCCCTGGACGGCTATTGTCGGTTATTGGCAGTCGGCGATCGGCGATCGGCTTCCGCCGCCCTCGAGGCGGACCACTGAACGCCGAAAGCCGCTAGCTGATCGCTGACAGCCGTCTACTGTCGTCCGGCGGTCGTCGTCGTCTCCGCGGGACGTTTGTGCCGGTCGAACCAGTGCCGCAAATAAAGCTGCGTCCTGATGAAGTTCGACGGATTGGTCGTCGTGCCGTGCCATTCGTCGTTGAATCGAATCATGGCCGTCGGCACCTTCAGCAGCGCCAGCGCGCTGTAGAACTGCTCGGTCTGCGGCATCGGCGTCCGCAGGTCCAGCGCGCCCGTCATCAGCATCGTCGGCGTCTTGACGTTGCCGACGTAGGTGAGCGGCGAGCGGCGCAGGTGCTCCGAGGGATCGTCCCATGGGAGGCGTTCGAAGTTGCGATACCACGTCGGGCCGTCGGTCGTGCCGACGAAGCTGTACCAGTCGACGACCGGGCAGTTGGCCGACGCGGCCGCGAAGCGATCCGTCTTACCGACGATCCAGGCGGTCAGGACGCCGCCGCCGCTGCACCCGGTGACGAACATGTTGCGCTCGTCGATAAATCCCTTGGCGAGCAGGTGATCGACGCCGGCCATCAGGTCGTCGTAGTCCTTGTCCGGGTAGGCGCGCATGATGGCGTTGCCGAAGGCGCTGCCGTAGCCGGTGCTGCCGCGCGGGTTGGTGTAGAGCACCACGTAGCCGTTGGCGGCCTGCTCCTGCCAGCCGTAGTTGAAGCCCACGCCGTACATGCTGTGGGGGCCACCGTGGATGTGGAGCTGCATCGGGTACCGCTTCGCCGGGTCGAAGTCGGGCGGCGTGATGTACCAGCCCTGGATCTTGAGGCCGTCGGGCGCGGTGTACCAGATCTCCTGCGCGTCACCGAGGCCGCGGCCGGCCAGGATGTCGGCATTCACTTCGGTGACCTGGCGCATGGCCTGCGGCGCGGCGACCTCGAACGTGAAGACGTCTGGCGGCTCGTGGAACGACGTGCGGACAGCGGCCACGCGGCCGGCGTCCGTCATGCTCGAGACCGTCAGCATGTGCGTCCCCGTCGTCACCGGACTCACCGTCCCCGCACCTGATGCGGGTACCGACAGGAAGTACAAGTTCTGCGACCCTTCGTTCTGGGCCGTGAAGTACAGCCCGCTGCCATCGGCCTTCCAGCGCATGTTCTGCGGCGACCGGTCCCAGTCGCCCGAGACGAGCCTCGGGTTCGACCCGTCAATCCCCATCACGTAGACCTTCTGATCGACCCACGTGTCCTTCGTCATGTCGTAGCCCGTGTAGGCGACCAGCCTCCCGTCGGGCGAGACCGTCGGGTTGTTGTCGGGCCCGCTTCGCCGCGTGAGCTGGCGGATCTCGCCGGAGGACAGCGTGACGGCGTAGATGTCGGTCTCGCGCCACTGGTGGTCCGGATCCGGCACCCGCATCGAGGTGAACAGGATCGACCGGCCGTCAGGCGTCCACTCCACGCCGTTGTGATTCCACTGGCCGTCGGTCAACTGGCGCGGCGTCCCGCCGGTGGCCGGCACGACGAAGAGATGGCGGTAGCGGTCGTCGTTGAATCCCTCGCGGTCCTGCCGGTAGTTGAGCCGCTCGACGATGCGTGGCGCCTCGGTCCACTTGGCGCCCTCGGGCGCGCGCGGCATGGGGATGGACCAGGTGTTGCGCTGCACGACCTGCATCGTGAAGGCAATCTGCGTCCCGTCGGGCGACCACTCGGGTGTGGACGGCCCCTGCTCGACGCGCGTGATCTGCGACGTCGCCCCTTCGGCATCCATGTAGCGCACGAAGACCTGCGAGCCGCGGGGTTCGCCCTGCGCGGTATACACGATGCGATCGCCCGACGGCGACCAGCGGGCGTTGCTGCCACGTGTCAGGAAGCGGTTGCGCGAGCCATCGGAGTTCATCACCCAGAGGGACGATTCCCGACGGTCGTTCATCTTGTCGAACCACTGGCGCGTGTAGATGATCTGCGACCCGTCGGGCGAGATCTGGGGGTCCGCGACCGTCTCGTAGTCCCAGTAGAGATCGAGGGTGAGTCGATCGGTGGGCGCGGGCGCCGGAGCGGCCGCGGGGGCCTGTGCCGCGACGAGCGCGGGCAGGCAGGCGAGAGCGAACGCGCAGAGCAGACGCGTCATGGGTGCCTCCAGGAAGGGCCGGAATGTCGAGCGGCTCCGGTCCGCAGCCGTCCAAGGGGTGGATTCTACTGCGACTCGCACCCGATCATCACCTCTACCGGGTGTTTTTGGCCCCTACAGCCGCTCGCGCAGGCCCGCCAGCGTGCGGACGAGCGTCCCGGCGTCGATCGGCTTGGTCAGGTGGGCCTGGAACCCCGCGGCCAGCGCCGTGGCACGGTCCTCGGGCCGCGCGTGGGCGGAGAGCGCGACGACCGGTGTGCCGCCGCCGTCAGCGGCGCCGCGCGCCCGGATGCGCGTCAGCAGCGCGAAGCCGTCTTCGTCGGGCATGGCCACATCGGTCACCACCAGTTGAGGCGCCTCCGCCTCGAACGCCTCGAACCCCTCTGCCGCCGAGGCGCTGACGCTGACCAGGGCCCCGTGCTCCTCGAGGATCGCGCGCACCAGATCCCGCCCCTCCGAGTCGTCGTCCACCACGAGCACGGACAACCCCGAGAGCTCGACGCCGGCCGGGATCTCGCGAGCGGGTAACCGCTCGTCCACCCGGAGGACGGCGGGGATCGCCGGGAGGCGCACGGAGAAGCGGGTGCCCTGGTTCGCGCCCTGGCTGTGGGCCTCGATCGTCCCTCCATGCAGCTCGACCAGGTGTCGGACGATCGAGAGCCCGAGCCCGAGTCCGCCGAAGACACGCGTCGTGCTGGCGTCGGCCTGCCGGAACCGATCGAAGACGTACGGCAGGAACTCCGCCGGAATTCCGATGCCGGTATCGCGCACACAGAGCCTGATCTCTCCCCCTTCGAGCGCGAGGTTCACGCTGATCTCACCGGACGGCGTGAACTTGATCGCGTTCGACAGCAGGTTCCACATCACCTGTTGCATCCGGGCCGGGTCGAGCATTACCGCCGGCAGGCCATCCTGGAGATGCACCACGAGCCGCAGGCCCTTCGAGTCCATCGCGGGGCGCAGGGTCTCGATCACGCCGGCCACGAGCGTGTCGAGGTGGACGGGCGCCGTGTCGAGGCGCAGCTTGCCGGTGATCGCCCGGGACACGTCCAGGATCTCGGCCGTCAGCCCGGCTTGCAGTTGCGCGCTCCGCTCGATGGCCTCGAGGGCGCGTACCTGCTTGGCCGGGGTGAGCCGGCCGCTCTTCAGCAGCTGCACCCAGCCGAGCAGCGCGTTCAGCGG
>CAZNOC010000394.1:0-3570 GCA_964574545.1 uncultured Bifidobacteriaceae bacterium
GGCCCCGCCGGACCTGACGGACCCGCCGGACCCGACCCACCCGATGTTCTACTGCTGCTGTCCTTGCTGTCCGTTGCCCGTCTGCACGGGCGTGACGCCGCCGGCGCCGCCGAGCGGGGCTTGCTGGGAGGTTTCGTAGTCCACCACGGACTTCAGGTAGTCGATGAGCGCCTGCAGCTCGTTGTTGCGCGCCTGGTTCAGATCGCGCTGCGCCTGGAACACCAGGAAGCTCGTCGTCATGCCCGCCTGGAACTTCTTCTCTTCGGCTTCGAGCCGCCGTTCCGCCAGCGACCGCGACGCCCGCGTGGCCTCGACGCGCTTGCTGTTTGTCTGCACGTTGCGGGCAAAGTCGCGAATCTGGGTGGCGACGTTCAGCTCCTGGCTCTCGAGTTGCTTCTGCGCCTGCTGGTTCTGCAGCCGAGCCCGCGCGAGGTTGGCGTCGGCGTTCGACGTCCCGATCGGATAGTTCACCTGCAGGGCAAAGCTCCAGGTCGGGAACGCGTTGCCGAAGGCGTCACCGAGCACCGACCCGAACGACCGCTGGCTCTGGCCGATGACCTGCGGCGGGAACCCCTGGCCGAACTGGAGCTGCGTGCCGCCGAGACCGATCGCGCTGTAGTTGACCTGGGCGTTGAGGTCGGGCAGCGACTGGTTGCGGAAGTAGCGGATGCTGACATCGTTCGACTCGATGCGCTTGCGCGACTGCTCGAGGTCGGTGCGCCGGTCGAGCGCCGCGCGCACGGCCGCATCGACGTCCACCACCGCCGGCACGAACGTCGCCTCGTCCGCCGGCTCGATCCTCATCGTCCAGAAGTCGGGCACCGACGGGTTCGAGATGAGCGCGCGCAGCCGATCCTCCGCGCGTTGAATCGCGGCCTCCGCGAGGATCACGCCCTCCTCGCGCTGCGCCACTTCGGCCTCGGCCTGCACGATGTCGATGGGCGCCATCGTACCCACCTCCACGCGCGCGCGGTTGTCCTTGAGCGACTGCTCCGCCAGCAGCAGCGACTGGCGCTGCACCTCGAGGTTGCTGTTGGCGTAGACGAGATCCCAGTAGGCGTTCTTCACGTTGCGCGTCGTGATGGCGATCGCCTGCTGCACCTGCACCTCGGAGATCTCGCGGTTCTTGCGGGTGACGAGGATCTGCTGGCGCGTGTTGTCGATCCCGAAGTTGCGCAGCAGCGGCTGCGTGTAGTTCAACGCGAAGGTCGAGCTCAGCCGCGGGTTGAAGCTGCTGAACTCGTTGTTGGTTGCGTTGCGGCCGCTGTTCCAGCTCACGTTGTAGGAGCCGCCCCACGGCAGCAGCTGGCCCAGGCCGAAATTGCTGTTCAGCCGCTCGTCGGTGATCTTCGCCTCGGAGCCGGCCAGGAAGCTGTCGGACGGGTTGTTCTGCGTCTGGTTCTGCAGCGTGGACTGGAAGACAGGCGTCCAGCCGGTACGCGCCAGCGCGATGCTGACATCCTGAACCTGGGGATTGATCCGCTCCACCTGGAGGTCCAGATTCTGCTCGAGTGCGAGCACCACGGCCTCGTCAATGCTCAGGTGACGCACCGGTCCCTGGCCGGCCGGGGCGGCGCCTGGTGTCTGCGCGCGGACAGGTGCTGCCCCGAAAACGAACAGGCTTGTGGCCGCGACGCCCGCGACCACCAGGGCCCGCGCGAGGAAACGCTTCTCGTGACGCATTACGGGAATCTCCGCTGAAGTTACACACGGCCGCGCACGCACGGCTCCGGTCGAGGACAGCAAGATGGGTACCGGAGCCGAACCGACGTCCTGCTGCTCGAAAAGATGGCAGGTACCCGTGCCAGAAGGATAGACGACAGGCGACCGGCCAGGGTTCGGCCAGTGGCCGACGTTATACTACCGCTCGTGACCCCGAACGACCTCCTGGCCCTGTTTCGCCGCTCGGGCGCCCTGCTCGAGGGCCACTTTCGCCTCTCGTCCGGCCTCCACAGCGCCGGCTACCTCCAATGCGCCCTCGTCCTCCAGCACGCCGAGGAGGCCACCCGGCTCGGGGCCGCCCTGGGTGCCAGACTGCGCAGCCTCGCGCCAACGGTCGTGCTGTCACCGGCGCTCGGCGGCATCGTGATCGGGCAGGACGTGGGGCGCGCGCTCGGCGTCCGGGCGATCTTCGCCGAACGCCAGGACGGCACGCTCACGCTGCGGCGCGGCTTCGCGCTCGAGCCGGACGACCGCGTCATCGTGGTCGAGGATGTGGTGACGACGGGCGGCTCCACGCGCGAGACGATGGAGGTGGCCCGGGCGGCGGGCGCGACGGTGGTCGGCGCGTGCGCCGTCGTGGACCGCAGCGGCGGCCAGCCGGGACTCGACGTGCCGTTCGAGGCGCTGCTGCCAATGACGCTCCCCACCTACGCCCCAGACGCCTGCCCGATGTGCGCACAGGGAGAGAAGGTCGTGAAGCCGGGTTCTAGAGATAGATAGATCGACAGTTAGATCGATAGATAGATCGACAGATAGATTTATCTGTTGATCTGGTGATGTGATGATGTGGTGATCGGATGTGCCGATCTCCCGATGTGCGATCTGTCTGGTGATCTGCGGTGGGCCGGTTCCGGTCAGATCGCCAGATAGATGCGCGCCGAAGGCGCCTGAGATCGGCGCATCGCACATCCGATCACCACATCACCAGATCACCACATCACAAGATTCAAGCATCTTCTTGTCTATCTATGGTCTTGCGATTTAGCCTTGCCTATGACGGCACGCACTTCGCCGGCTGGCAGCGGCAGGCCGGGCTGCGGACGGTGCAGGAGGTGGTGGAGGCCGCGCTCGCGGAGATCGACGGACGTCCCGTGGCCGTGGCGGCGGCCGGGCGCACGGATGCCGGAGTGCATGCGATCGGACAGGTGGCAAGCGCGCGTGTCGCTGGCCGCCACACGCCCGAGACCTACAAGCGGGCGCTCAACGCGAAGCTGCCGGTGGACGTGCGGGTGCTGGACGCCGCCGAGGCCGGCGATCGCTTCCACGCGCGCTTCGCGCCGTCCGTCAAGGTCTATCGCTACACCGTCTGGAACAGCCGTGTGCCGCCGCTCGTCGCGCGGCATCTTGTCTGGCACGTGCCGTTCGACCTGGATCTCGACGCGATGCGCGGCGCGGCGGCGGCCTTCGTCGGCACGCACGACTTCGGCGCCTTCCGGGCTCGGGGGAGCCATGTCCGAAGCTCGGTCAGGACCGTCTTCACGTCGGCCATCGACGGGTCGCGGGTCGGGCCGGGCTGGCCCCTTGGCGCGGATCCCGGGGAGGGGGACCTCGCCGTGCGGCTGCTCACCTACGAGGTCAGCGCCAACGGCTTCCTGCGCCAGATGGTGCGCACGCTGGCCGGCACGATTGTGGAGGCCGGAAAGGGCCGGTGGCCGCCGGACGCGATCGGACGGATCCTCGCCAGCGGCGTACGCGGGGATGCGGGCCCGACCGCCCCGGCGCACGGCCTCGCCCTGGCCGAGGTTCGGTACGGCACACCGGCGTCGGGCGACGGTTGAAGTTGGGGCCTAACGCCAAGTAACATCGACCTTTACTGCACCTCATGGCGCCCGAAGAACTTCTCGCCTG
>CAZNOC010000395.1:0-3567 GCA_964574545.1 uncultured Bifidobacteriaceae bacterium
ACAGCGGCGGCGCGGCGGCGGTGGTCCGCCTCCCGCGGCGGCGCCGGCGCCGGCGGCAGCTGCGCCCGCTCCCGCGCGCGCAAACGCCGCGGCAAGCAATCAGCGCGCGGTGGGTGGCGCCGTCACTCCGCCCGCGGGGACGGGCCGGCCCGCCCTGCGCCCGATGGCGGCCGCGCCCAACCCGACCGAGGCCGTCGATCCGAACGAGGATCAGTCAGGCCTGCCGCCCATTCCTGCGGGTGGTCCCGGGGTGTTTCCGCTCCATGCGGGCTCCGGCGTGGGCTACGGAGAAGGCTTCGCCGGCAACGCACACCGCCACGCCCAGGACGGCTGGATGGCCGCGGTGAAGTACATGCTCGAGGAACTCGGTGGCGACGTGAACGCACGGGACCACAATGGCTACACACCGCTCCATCACGCCGCGGCGCGCGGGGACAACGAGATGATCCTCTATCTCGTATCGAAGGGCGCCGACGTGACCGCCATCAGTCGCCGCGGCCAGACCGTCGCGGACATGGCGAATGGCCCGGTGCAGCGCGTCTCGCCCTACCCGGCCACCGTCGCCCTGCTCGAGAAGCTGGGCTCAGGGAACAGCCACAACTGCGTCTCCTGCTAGGAGACACAGCATGCCCATACACGACCGAGAGGGCCGGGGGGGACAACCTCCCGGCCCTTGTCACGTACAAACACGAAGGCCACGAAGAAACGAAGGACGCACGAAGATCATTCTTGGGGATTCGGTTGCGCTACCTGGATCCCATGAATGGCCTTCGTGCGTTCTTCGTTTCTTCGTGGCCTTCGTGTTCGTCCGTGATCAGAAGTCGGGGTTGCTGGTGATGCGCGTGCCGTCAGCCTCGAAGCGGACCATGTAGGCAGCGATTCGCCGCTCCGCCACGGCGAGGTCCTGGTTGTCGAGTGTGAGGTTGAGCAGATCGATGAACCACGGTGCCTTGGTGGGACGTGTGACGACCGCGCTCACGATTGCGCGCGAGATCGGCAAGGTCGTGGTCTTGGAGTGCTCGTACACGTCGCGAGATGCGGCGGCGAGCAGCTTGCCATACTCTTCGTCCAGCAGCCGATCGAAGAGGGCCGGCGTGAGCGCCTCCCCCGACGCGATCCCGGTGGCGGGATCCGCGTCGGTGAACGCCGCCCCCTTGTGGAGCCATTCCCAGAGGATGCTCACGCGGATCTCGCCCGTCGCCATGTCCTCCATCAGGTAGAGCACATCGTCGTTCCCGAAGAAGTCCGCTGGCTTGAGCGCAGCGGCCTGCAGGCCCTGCCCGAACGCGTTGCCGTACTGGAGCGCCACGCTGAGCAGGTCGCGCGCGCCGCGAACTGTCCGCGCGGCGGGCTCCAGCAGACGCAGGTCCCCGGCATCCGTCTCGGTGTAGGTGAGCGGAGGAAACTCCCGCCCGAGTTGGTTGGGCTCGCCCTTGCGCTCCCACACGGGGCGTACGATGTGCACCATCTTCCAATGGGCCACCCACTTGCCGCTGGCGCCCGCGGACTGCTCGCGCTCGGCGCCGGCCACGGCGCGGGCCATCCCCGAGGCCACCCCGGCTTCCGAACCGACGGGGATGTTCGGCTCCATGCCGCCCTGCCAGAGGGCGTACCGTCCGTTGCGGTCGGGTGTGTTGACGGCACGGCGCACGCGGTCCTCGTAGTGCCGCATGTATCCGTAGGTCATCGTGATGGCGTCGATGTTGGGGTTCTGGAACGCCGCGTCCCAGGCCATCGCATCCGACACGCTGTTGATGTAATCCCACCGCCCGGTGTTGTAGCCGACGAACCGCGGGCCGAGCGCGGCGCGGATCTCCATGAGCTGAAAGCACGCCTCGAGCTGTTCGACCAGCACGTACGTCTTGACGGCCGCCGGGGGCAGTCCGAGGTGCGCCTCGAGGGCCGACAGCATGTCGTGCCAGAGCGCGGCTTCCTCGGCGGTCTGAATCTTCGGCAGATACAGCACCACCGTGCGGCCGGCGTCGCGGAGTGCCCGGTGGTTGGCGGTGATGTAGAGCGCCATATCGACAATGGAGGCGGAGAACCCATCCCCGTTCTTCAGGCGGACGTGTCGATCGTCGAGGTGGAGGCCGCGCGCGCGGAAGATGGGCGTGGTGAAGTCGAGCTGCGTGCGATAGTCGGCCACGACTGACCGCCCAAGGAATCCCTCGGCCCAGCGGTTCATCTCGGCGGCCACGACCTCGGCGACCCTCAGGAACTCCGGCTGCCGGGCCAGCGCCAGCCGCAGGTTCCGCTGGTTGTCGAGCGACATCGTCGAGAGCTGGCCGAGCGCGTCCTCGCCGTCGAACATCCAGCCATCGGCGCCTGACAGCAGGGCGTAGGCGACGTTCCGGAGGCTCTGCTCGAGTGTGGCCCGCGGCCGGGCGCCTGGTCCGGTGCCCTGAATCCACTGGCGCTCGAGGTCCGGCGGGATATCGCTGCCGTCGAACTCGCCGCGGCGGGCGGCCTCAACGGTGAGCGATGTTCGGGGAATGGTGGCTGTCGGGCTGAGGAAGCCGATGGGATCGCGCGCTGCCGCGCGTGCGCGCCGGCGCGCCATGCGCGAGGCCATCAGGTCCTTACGGTCGAGCTCGAAGGGCGCCAGGGCCTCGAGCGCCGCGCGAACCGCTGGGGTCAGGACGTCTGCGTACTCATGCGCAAGCTGAAGACGGTATTCGAGCGTCTGCATGGATCAAGTGCCTACGGGAACCGCATTCGGGAACCGCATTCGACCGCATTCGGGGTCGGGATGAATTTCAGTTTCTGCCATCTCAGTCTTTCGCAGAAACTGAAATTCATCCCGACCCCGGGTGTCGCTTCAGGTGCGAGGCGACGACCCACACGGCGGCCACCGCAACGAGGAGCACGCCGATCGATCCCGCGTTGACGATCCCGGTCTCCCCGAACCACACGATGGCGTAGCCCAGCGACCCGGCGAGCACCGTGTAGTACGCCCAGGGCAGCAACGTCTTCCGGATGACGATGCCTTCACGGCCTGTCAGGCCGACAACGGCGGAGGCAGCCACGACGTTGTGGACACAGATGACGTTGCCGGCCGCGCCGCCGACGGCCTGCAGCGCGACGATCCAGACCGGATCCACCGCGATGCGCTGCGCGACGCCGAACTGGAAGAGCGCGAACATCATGTTGCTGACCGTGTTGCTGCCGGCCACGAACGCGCCGAGCCCGCCGATGAGCGGCGCGAAGAACGGCCAGGCCGATCCGGCCACCGCGGCGATGCTCTCGGCCAGCACGATGGGCATGCGTTCGTACCCCGAGGCGCCCCCACCCGAGTTGATGAACACCTGCACCATCGGCACCGTGAAGACGAGCGCCGCCGAGGCGCCGAGCATCACCTTCGAGGAGCTGGCCACGGCGTGCGAGAACGCGGTCGTGTCCATGCGGTGCAGGAAGAACGTCACGAGCGCCACCACGATGAAGATCGTGCCCGGCAGATAGAGGGGCTGGACGCTCGCCGTGATGCCCGTGCCGAAGATATCCATCCAGCTGAACGTCCACGACTGCAGCGTGGACCCGATCGGAATCGTGCGCAGGCGCGTCAGCACG
>CAZNOC010000396.1:0-3565 GCA_964574545.1 uncultured Bifidobacteriaceae bacterium
CCTTCGCTGACGAACGTCACGAGTGACTCGGGCGTCGTGCAGGTCACGAGGGCGAGTTGCGGCGGCTCGAGAGCCGCCACCTCAACCCGTGCGCCTGGGCCGAGGGTCGAAGGGCGATCGAGCGTGCTGTCGGCGAAGCGACAGTCCCGCAGCTCGAGGCCCGAGGTGTTCTCGATGTGCACGGTGCCATCTTGTCGCGACACCTCGAAAGGGCGGACGTCGGCCACCGCCTCCATCGAAAACACCTGTCGCGCGCCGAGGCCGTAGCTCCCCGACAGCACCGGGTAGCCGTCGTCGTCGAACGTCTCCTCCCGGCGCGATCCTTCGACGTCCAGCCGCAGGGATCCGTCGGTGACCGAGGCGCGGAGATTGAACGCGTTGAACGAAGGGAATACGGCAGCGGCCCGCATGGAGACGAGCGCCGCGTCTGCTCCGGCCATCTGCTGGACCTTGCTGACATGATGAACGACCAGCGCCGACGCAGGCCCGGTGCGGCCGGCGGCCGCCGCGGCGGCCGTGGCCATGACGACGAGCAGCGCGAGCGCCGCGGAGGCGGCCGGCACGCGAGCGCGTTGGGTGCGCAGCCACGCGGCGATCACGACGAGCGCTCCCACGTACAGCGCGGCGCCGAGCATCAGCGGCGCGGGCGCCCGGCTCTGGCGGGCGATCCCCGGCAGCACGGACGGGAGACTGGGCGCGGGGTCGAACCCACCGGCGCCCTCCAGCCCTCGCATGGTTTCCCATTGCCGGAGCGCCTGTGCCTGATCGGCGGGGAGCGGAACAGCCTCGCCCGACGGCCATACGACTCTGTCCGCTGCATCGTACCCGCGAGCTGAGCGGGGGAGGCGGCTCGGAGGAAGGATCGCCGTGCACTCGGGCGGGAGGAGGGAGGCAGGCGCGCTCGTTACGCACACGGTGACCGTGTCGTCCATACGAGCGGCGCTTACGGGAAGCTCCACCGAAGCGGCATCTGAGCCGGCCGCCGGTTGAAATCGAATGAGCATCGATCCGGACGGGTCCGACGCGCGGATGTAGACGTCGAACTCCTTGCTCGATGGTGCCGGCAGTGACACGGCGCGGCGCACGACGCTCTCGCCCCACTCGACCACGAGATCGCCATCGATGTCGTCGCCCGTGGTTTGCAGGACGACGCGGACCGGCGTCCAGCGACCGGGCCTGCTCACGCCGCCGAGCCCCGCCTCGGCCTCGATCGTCGGAGGCGCACCGGCCGCCGGCCACGGCGCCGCGCCGAGGGCGAGCGCCGCGACGAGCACGAGGCGCACGGCGGCGGGCCACGACCCGCGCCGTGCGCCGAACGGAAGCGCCACACTCAGTCCTGGAGGATGGCCTGAAGCGCCGTCATCGTGAACGACGTGACCAGGACCTTGTTGTCCTGCATCTCCCAGGGGTCCTCGTTGACCCAGTAACCTTCGGGATGCTGCAGCGTCAGAAGCTTGCGGCCGAGGTCCTCGCGCCAGTTCCGGCGCTGGCCCCTGGCGTCGACGATCACCGGTTCGCCGACGGCCTGCAGGGCCTTGGCGAACACCATGTAGTAGTAGTAGACCGTTCGCTGGCCGATGCCGGGATTCTCCTCCACGGTGTAGTTGTCGCGAATCCACTTGAGCACGGCCTGGACCCGCTCGTCGTCCTTCTTCACGTTCGACCAGGCGTAGCTCAGGACGCCGGCGTACGTCGCGCTGCCGTAGGACCGCGTCCCGCCCTCGACGTGGTAGCTGAAGCCGGGATAGTAGACGAAGCCGCCGTCGTCCCCCGCCCAATCCTGGTCGTTTGTCTCGCTGTGGTTCTGCGCCCGCTGCAGGAACGTGAGCGCCTTCTGCCAGGCTGGATCGTTCTCGGGCAGGTCGGCTTCCTTCATGGCGCGAAGCGCGTACTCGAGGCTGACGATGTCGGCGAGGCGGCCGCCCGTGCCCGGTCCTCCATAGCCCATGCCGCCGTACCAGATGTCGCCGGGTTCGATGCCGTCGCCTTCGTCGAGCAAGTGGTCTGCCAGGTACCGCCGCGCGCGTTCGATGATGGGCCGGTCCTGGGGACGGCCGCCCGCCACGAGCGTCATGACAGACACTGCGGTCACGTAGTGCGGGATGTCGCGATCGTAGATGCCGCCGTCGGGCTTCGCGAGCGCGGCGATCAGGTTGAGGGTCCGGCCGACGCTCTTCATCGATTGATCGCGCGGCACATGCGGCTGGCGGAGCAGCGCCGTGGCAGCCAGGCCGGTGATGCCGATGTGCTTTTCCCAGGTGCCGTCCGGGGCCTTCTGCTGTTCGAGATACGCCGCCGCGCGGTCGAGGCTCTGGAGCAGCTGCGTTCGCAACTCAGGGGACAGCGACTGCGCCTGGGCGACGGCCGGCGCCGGCGATGCCAGCAGCGCACAGAGGGACAAGGGGATCAGGATGGATGAGGGGGGTCTCATACGCGAGCTATCCTTTCGCAGAAAACGGACGAGTGCGGCCGGCGGTCCATGTCATCCCACCAAAGCACAGCGCCGCCGTGGCCGCATAGAGGCCGGAGGCGATGTGCCAGAGCGGGTAGTCGAAGCGGCGACCCGAGAGCGGTGAGAGCTGGTAGAGGAGGTCGGTGCGGGCGATGTCGATGTTCGCGGCCGATGCCGTGGCGACCACGGGGCTGGCGAGCAGCGCCGCGTTGACGAGGCCGTGTGACCACACCTGCACGTGCGGACCGGCCAGCAGGATGCCGAACGAGGCCGCCAGCGCCACGCCCGTGCTGACGGCCGCCGCATCGAGCGGATCTCGAAACGCCCGCGCGGTCCAGGCGCCAAGCGCCGCGAGCGCCAGGGCCGCGGTGAAAAGCGTGAGATGCGAGGCCGCGACGAAGCGAGGGGCTGGCGACGACACGCCGAAACCCGTGAGGGTGACCGCGGCGGAGGCGCCCACGTACACGGCCGCCAGCGCACCGAGCGTCAGTGCGACGCTCGGCAGGGACCGGGCGGGTCTGCGCCGTTCTTCACCAGCGCGACGAGACACCATTGCGACGCCGCACAGCGGCGCGCCGATGACGACGATCGCGGCGTTGACCAGCAGCGCGTCCCCGGCGATCCTCCACAGCACCGGGCGGGGAAGCGCCGACCATGTGCCCGGCTCCGCCTGAGCCATCAGGATCCCTGCGCCGGTGAGAACGGGCAGCCCGGCAAAGGGCAGCCATGCTGACGTGTGCATCTGTCGCCATCCTGGGCCGGCAGGCCCATTCAGGGCTCAGTATAGTCCGGCTCCAGGGGAGCGGGGGGCGGGCGAGGGCATGGTATCCTTCGGCGCCATGGCTTCCCGTCAGATTGCGTCGTCTGCGCTGGTGCTTCGCGCGTTGCTGCTACTGCTCGTGTGGGCCGGGCCCGTGGCGACGGCGGCTGCGCAGCCGCCGCCGGCGGCGCCCGTGGACGGGTCACCGCCACGCCCACCGACCACGCCGGAGCCTGTCGAGCGGCTGGGCGACAACCTCCTGCGGATAGGCAAGGTCACCGTCGACACGAAGGAGCGGCAGCTGACCGTCGCGGGTACGGTGAACGACGTGCAGACGCTCGAGTTCATCGCGA
>CAZNOC010000397.1:0-3543 GCA_964574545.1 uncultured Bifidobacteriaceae bacterium
CGTCCGGCTCGAGTCCCCTGTTGCCGATGCGCTCGAACTGGGCCAGGTGATCGGCCGAGGCCATGCCCCCACCCTTCCACGGCCCCCAGTTGATGGTGGTGGCCGCGAGCCCCAGGCGGCGACGCTCGATCGCCAGCGCATCGAGGAAGGCGTTGCCCGCGGCGTAGTGCGCGCGGCCCTGCGCGCCGAGCACCGACGCCACCGACGAGAAGCACAGGAACAGATCCAGCGGCAGCGCGAGCGTCTGCTGGTGGAGCAGCCACGCCCCGGCCGCCTTGGCCTCCATCACGGCGCGCACGTCGCCGGCGGTGATGCGGTTGAGGGGCACCGTGGCGTCCACGCCGGCGGCGTGGACGATGCCGCGGAGGGGCCCGTGGTGCTCGGCAATCGTGGCGAGCAGGGCCGCCACTTCGTCCGACCGCGACACGTCGGCCGCCAGCACAGTGACGCGTGCGCCCGACTGCTCGAGCGCGGCGATCGCCGCGGTTGCCCGCTCGTCGGGCGTGCCGCGGCGGCTGGCGAGCACGACATGCCGGGCGCCCTGCGACACAAGCCAGTGTGCGGCGTGCAGGCCCAGCGCGCCGAGCCCGCCCGTCACGAGATACGATCCGTCGCCCGACAGCGTCACCGCGCCGCCGGCTTCGACGGCGCCAGGCACGAGCCTCGCCACGAAACGGCCTTCGTCGCCAAGCGCCACCTGATCCTCGACGTCGCCACCGCCAGTAAGCTCGCCGGCGAGCGCCAGGGCCGCGGCCGTCGGGTCGCCGTGCGACAGGTCGATCAGGCCGCCCCAGAGATCCGGATGCTCGAGCGCCACCGTCCGCCCAAGGCCCCAGGCAGGCGCCTGCGCCACGGCGCGAGGCGCGTGCGACGATGCGGCGGTTGCGGCGACGACGTTCCGCGTCACGACCCACAGCGCCGGCCGCGACACGCCGGCGGCCGCCATGGCCTGCGTGAGGTAGACGACGCTCGACACGCCGCCTTCGATCGCTTCGTCGAGCGCGGGTGCGCTCAATCGTTCCGGCGCGGTGGCATCCAGGTTCCACAGGTGGACGGCCTTCGGCGTCCCGCCAGCGCCGGCCACCGCGCGCCACAACCGCTCGAAGTCCTCCGCGCTTCCAGGGTTCACCTGATACCGGTGCGCGCCCGTTGACGCGAACTCGTCGCCGGGAAGCACGACGGTCACCGGCGTTCCGTGCTCGCCCAGCACCTCCGCCAGGCGTTCGCCGACGCCCTGCCCGTCCGCGAACAGAACCCAGTGCGTCTCGTCGTCCGACGCACTCGCCGGCCTGGGCGCTTCGGGCGCTCTCCGCCACACGAGTTCGTAGGGCCGCGGATCGCCCACCGAGGCATCCGGCCCCGCCCCCGGTCCGGCGGTGGCGGTCCCGCCTCCAATCGCCGGCACGTGCTTGAGCCAGTAGTCCTTGCCGGTGAAGGTGTAGGCCGGCACCTGGACGCGGCGGCGCGCGTAGGGCGCGTCGAACGCGTGCCAGTCGATGTCGCTGCCGCTCTCGTAGAGCTGCCCCACGGCCTCGGTAAGCGTCTGCCAGCACGCCGCATCCGGGCGCAGCGACGCCACCCACTCGATCCGCCCATCGTCTGCCACGGACTGCCGGGCCATGCCGAGCAGCACGGGCTGCGGGCCGACCTCGACGCACGCGGTGACGCCCTCGGCGTCGAGCGTGCGGGCGCCGGCGGCAAAGCGCACGGGCTCCATCACCTGGCGCACCCAGTACTCGGGCGTCGTGATCTCCGCGCCGGCAAGCACGCCGTCCACGCCGCTCACGAACGGCACGCGTGGCGGCGAGAAGCGGATCGACCGGACGACACGCTCGTAGTCGGCGAGCATGGGCTTCATCAGCGGCGAGTGGAAGGCGTGCGAGACCGTGAGCGCCCGTGTCTTGATCCCGTCGGCCGTGAGGCGCGCGGCGATCTCGGCGATGGCGCCCTCGGCGCCGGAGATCACCACCTGGCGCGGGGCGTTGACGGCGGCGATGGCCACCGTCTCTTCGGCGCCGGCGATCGCCTCGAGCACGCGCGCCTCGTCGGCCATCACCGACGTCATGACACCGCCAGCGGGCAGCGCCTGCATCAGCCGCCCGCGCGCGGCGATCAGCGTGAGGCCGTCCTCGAGCGACACGCCGCCCGCGACGCACATGGCGGCGATCTCGCCCACGCTGTGGCCCATCACCAGGTCGGGCTCGACGCCCCACGACCGCCACAGCCGGCTGAGCGCGTACTCGAAGGCGAAGAGCGCCGGCTGCGTGTAGCCGGTCTGGTTGAGGAGCGCCGCCTCCGCGCTTCCCTCCTTCGCGAACAGCAGATCGAGCAGCGGCCGGTCGAGCAGCGTGTCGAAGACGGCGGCCGACTCGTCGAGCGCGGCGCGGAACACGGACTGCGTGTCGTAGAGCTCGCGGCCCATGCCGGCGTGCTGAGAGCCCTGGCCCGTGAAGAGGAACGCCACCTTCGGGCGTCCGGACGGGGCGCGACCGAGGCGAGCGTCCGGTGTGTCTCCCGACGCCGTCGCCCGCAGCGCCTGGCGCAGTTCGTCGTGGCTCGACACGGACCACGCTGCGCGGTGTCCGTCGTGACGCCGTGCGGTGTTGATGCTGAAGCACAGATCGCCGAGCGGCGCATCCGGCCGGCGCTCGAGGTGCGCAGCGATCGTCGCAGCCTGCGCCCGAAGGGCCGTCTCGCCGCGTGCCGCCAGCGCGAGCACGTGCGCCGGCCGCTCGACGGCCGCCAGCGCCTGCCGCGGCTCCGGGGCTTCCTCGACGACGACGTGAGCGTTGGCGCCGCCGACGCCGAACGAGCTGATCGCCGCGCGGCGCGGTACGGTCACCGTGCGTCCGTCCACCTCCATCACCGGCCGCGGCCAGTCCTCGAGCGCGCGCTGCACGTCGAAGGGGCCCTGCGCGAACAGGATCTGCGGGTTCGGCTGCGCCGAGGTGATCGAGGGCAGCAGCTTCCGGTTGTGCAGCTGGAGCAGCACCTTGATCAGCCCCACGACGCCCGCGCCCGCCTCGAGGTGGCCGATGTTGGGCTTGATCGATCCGATGGTGCAGCGTTGGACGAGGGTCACCGAGGGGTCGTGGAGTTCCGGGCTTCCGTATCCAAGCGTGAGGCCGCGCACCTCGATCGGGTCGCCAAGCTGCGTGCCCGTGCCGTGCGTCTCGACGTACGACACGGTGCGCGGATCCACGCGCGCGGCGCGCAGGCCGCGCCGAATGGCTTCCGCCTGCGCTTGCGGGTTGGGCGCGGTGAATCCGACCGTGCCGCTGCCCGTGCTGAGCCCCGTGCCCTTGATCACGCCGTAGATGCGATCGCCGCGCCGCACGGCCTCGTCGAGCGGCCGCAGCACGACGACGCCGGCGCCTTCGCCGAGCACCGTGCCGTCGGCGTCGGCCCCGAACGGCTCGCACAGGCCGCGTTCCGAGAGGATGCCGAGCTTGCCGAGCGATGCGAAGCGGTCGGGATCGAGGATCAGGTTGACGCCGCCGACAATGGCGGCCTGGCAGTCGCCGGCCTTGAGGGCGGCGCACG
>CAZNOC010000398.1:0-3484 GCA_964574545.1 uncultured Bifidobacteriaceae bacterium
GGATTATGGTGAGCGCGCCGTTATGGTGAGTCCGGAGGGAGCGCGGCGCAGTGGCGCGGTATTCTTCCGGAGGTCGCTCGCCATAATTCCTACAGCGACTCCAGCCACTTGAGGAGGTCCTTTGCGACACGCGGCGTCCCCGTGGCGGTCGTCGGAGATCCCGCCCGAGCCAAGGCGTCGCGCTTCATGCCCACGTCGCTTTGCACGTAGACCTCGGTCGACTTCACATCGGCATGCCCGAGGAAGTCCTTGATCGTGATGAGCGGCACGCCGGCCTGAAGAAGATGCATCGCCTTGGTGTGTCGAATCGTATGGGGGCTGATGCCCGATCGGCGAAGGCTGGGCATCGAGAGACGCGCCACGTCGAGGTATTTGATCAAGAGGTAGCGGGCACCGTGGCGCTTCAACGGGTGCCCGGACCGATTGCGAAGGAGGGGACCGCCATCGTCGAGAGGCCGGCCCACGCGCGCGAGGTACCGGCTGACGAGGCGCGCGGTCTGTGGCAGGAGCGGACACAGTCGCTCTCGTCGCCCCTTTCCCCGTAGGCGCGCGATGGCGGGGGCGGCGAACCGGACGTCGCTCGGCCTGAGGTCGAGCAACTCTTGGATGCGCGCGCCGGTGTCGTACAGGAGCGCGAGGAGGAGATAATCACGCTCCCCCTCAATGGTGGTCCGGTCTACTTGGCCGAGCAGGTGGGCGAACTCCGTCTCGGTGAGATAGCCCAGCAATGGGCGGGTCGCCTTCTTCACGGGAATCGCGAGCACGCGCTGGCACGTCAGCGCGCACTCCGGGTGACGCTCGAGGACGTAGCGGAAGAAGCTGTGGATGGCGGCCAGACGCGCATTGCGCGTCCGCACCGTATTGTGGCGGGCGGTCTCGAGGTCGGCAAGGAAGCGGAGGATCAGGTCGGGTGTCAGGTCCTCGATCGTGAGGGTCGCGATCGATCGACGGCCGTCTTCGGCGGCGAATCGGAGCAGGAGCTTGAGCGCATCGCGGTAGGCCTTGGCCGTGTGCGGACTGGCATTGTGCTCCGCGGCGAGATGGCGCACGAAGAAGGCGGTGATCACGGCGGCGAGATCAGGCGCGGTCATGTCTGCTCTCCCTCGCTGATCAGGTGGCCGAACCGGCGCGCGTGCCGGCGGGTGATCTCGCTGACCATGTCTGTGGTGAGCTGCAGGTACCGTTGGGAACTGGCCACGCCGACGTGTCCCAAGTACGTCGCCAACGCAGGCAACCGCGCCTCGAGATCGGCGTCCTGCTGATACCACACCAACAACCGGAGCACCGCGAAGCCGTGGCGGAGGTCGTGGAGGCGGAGCGCTCGACCGGCGCTGTGGCGCGCGATGTCGGCCCGCGCGAGCACCTGAAGGAATGCCGCGCGGAGGGCGGTCTCTGAGTAGGGCCGGCCGGCCGCCGTCGGGAAAAACGGCGCGTCGGGCGGTCGCGACCCCAAGTGGCGCTCGATCGTCGCGCGGCACCGACCAAGCCGGGCCGCGACATCGGCCGCGAGGGGGACGAGACGTGACTTGCCGAACTTGGTGTCGCGCACGCGCAACACGGCCTCCGCCACATCGACATCGGCCACGGTGAGCCGGAGCACTTCGCCCGTGCGCAGGCCCGTGAAGTACAGCAGGACCAGAGCGGTGCCCAAGACGGTGTCACGGATCGGCGACGACGATCTCGGCACCAGGCCCTCGCAGGCGATCAGGAATCGCTGGCCTTCTTCCTGTGACATCACCCGCGCGACGAAGCTGCGGCGGTGGATCCCCAGAAATCGCGTCGTCGGGACGACCGTCCGCGGCTGCTCGAGGGCGAGGAAGCGGCAGAACTGTCGAATCAGGCTGAGTCGATGCGCGCGAGTCGTCTCCGACTCCTCGCCTCGACGCGCGACATAGCGCCGCACCACGTCCAGCGTGATCACCGGGTCCGCCGGCGAGAGGGCGCGCGTCAGGAACTGATCGAGCAGTCCGAGCGCACGCGCCTCGTCAGCATAGCGGTACCCCGCCGCACGCTTGCACGCGAGGAAGCGCGCCAGGACGTCCGCCAACGGCGACGAGAATGTGGACGCCGGCACGGCTGGATGCGGGCTCATCGACGCACCTCCGCTTCCGACAGCGCCACGCGACGGAGCGCAGCGAGGTCGATCGACGCGTATTCCATCGTGGTGTCGGTCGACTGATGTCCGAGCACGTCCGCGATCGCTTTGAGCGGCGTGTCCGCGGCCAGCAGGCAGCTCGCCAAGGTGTGGCGAAACAGGTACAGGCCGCGACGGCCGGGCCGCTGGTCGAGGCCCGCCCGGCGCAAGACCGGGCGCAGAATCGCCGCCAGGTTATTGGTCGGCACGAACGGCTGGAAGGGAGCGCGGTGGCGGACGAACACCTCCCGTGCCGTGGTGCGTGGACGCCCCGATCGAAGGTACGCGGCCAACACATCCGCAATCTCCGGCAGGAGTGGGAGTGTCAACGGTCGTCCGGTCTTCGCTTGTCGAAGGGTGATCACGCCCTGTCGCCACCGCAGATCATCGAGGCGGAGCTGCCGAATATCCGACGGTCGCATCCCGTAGCGGATCGCCAGCAGGACCACGGCCGCATCGCGCCGGCCCACGGCCGATGACCGGTCGAGCGCCGCCAGTACGCGGCCGATCTCCTCGGTCGTCAACACGTCGCGTACGCCGGCCTGCCGCATGTGGCGACCGACCATCACGGCGGCCCGGAGATCGGTGACCACATATCCCTCTTGAACGGCCCAGCGCAGGAAGCTGTGGAGCGTGACCCCGTAGGTCCGTCGCGTCGCCGGCCGCAGGTGCTTCAGCTCCAGCACGCATTGCTGAATGTGTGATGCGCGCAGATCCGCGAGTGCCGTCGCGCCGGTCCGGTCCCAGACGCCGGCCACCTGCGTCACGTGCCACACGCGCTTCCGGACGGTGCGCGCAGCGAGGCCACGATGCTCGTCAAGAAACGTCGTGTAGGCCCGTAGGGCGGGCGCGATCCAGGCCGGCGGCGTGAGGACGACCGCCGTCCCGATGCGCCGACGAAACACGCCGTCCGCATCCGTCTCGAGGAAGATGCGCACCGATGCCCGCACGAATCGGCGACGACTTGCGCTTCCACGTGGGAGTCGGCGTGCCACGTACTCCTCGATCTCCGGGTCGCGGACGGTCCTCGGCAGGGCGCATCCGCGCGTCTCGAAGTCTGAGCTGAAGCGGAGCCATTCCCGCAGGTGCTGCTCCACGACCTCCTTCAGGTACTGGCGCTCGATCAACGCGCGGGCGACGTGGTCAATCCGTGACTTGTGTGGTGACGCTCGGTAACGCTGAACCTGGTCGGCGAAATAGTAGCCAGCAAACATCGCATCCCTCCCGCGAGGCGTGACACCTCGGCAGCAGGGATTATGGGAAGAACCGTCAGGCGCGGAGGGCGCGCCGCGCCGATGGGCGGCCACTGAAGGCGGGTGAACTCACCATAACGGGAGACTCACCATAATC
>CAZNOC010000399.1:0-3462 GCA_964574545.1 uncultured Bifidobacteriaceae bacterium
TCGATGCGCCACCGGAGATCCGTGCGATCGGGGTGTGCCTTGAACGCGGCCTCGAAGAGATCGAGCACTTCGCGGTTCGCGCGGTCGCCGATGGCGTGCACGCAGAGCTGCACGTCGTTCTCGATCGCCAGTTCGGCGACCTCTTCGACCTCGGACACCGGCAGCGTGTTGAGGCCGGTGTGGCCTGGCAGGTCCGAGTAGGGCTCGAGCAGCCACGCGCCGCGCGATCCGAGCGCCCCGTCGATCGTCTTCTTGATCGCGGCGACGGTCAGGTGGTGGTTGCCCATGCCGACCACCCGGGCCGCGGGCATCTGGGCACGGATGTTCTCGTTGCTGTCGCGGACCATCACCCACAGGCGGATGCCCATCCGCCCTTCGTTGACGGCTTCCTTGAAGAGCGCCACGGTCTCGAAGTTGGAGCCGGCGTCCTGGAAGCTCGTGACGCCGTGCGCCAGCGACGTCTCGACCGCGAGATCGATGGCCCGCCGCGCGTCGGCGGCCCGCTCTTCGTCCGACTTCTGCGCGCGCCAGGCCGCCAGCGTCCGCGAAGCCAGGCCGGAGGCGGTTTCGATGAGGACGCCGGTCGGACGTCCCGCGGCGTCCTTCAGGACCGTGCCGCCATCCGGGTTGGGCGTGCGCGAGGTGATGTCCGACAGCTCCATCGCCCTGGCATTGACGTAGCTGGCGTGGCCGCTCGCATGCGTCAGCAGCACGGGGTTATCCGGTGACGCGGCGCTGAGCGCCGTGTGAATCGGGAAGCCCTCGACGTTGGGCTCCGGCACCGAGGTCCACTTCTCCTGATGCCAGCCCCGCCCGGTGATCCAGTCGCCCGGCTTCGCGGCCTTCGCCGCCTCGCCCACCATCCGGACGATCTCGTCCCAGCTCTCGACGTCCATCAGATCGAGGTTCATCATCGCCTGGCCGAGGCCGGTGAAGTGGCCGTGCCCTTCGATGAAGCCCGGCATGGCCATGCGGCCTTCGAGGTCGATCACCTCGGTGGCCGGGCCGACGTAGGCCGCGATCTCCTCGTCGGTGCCGAGCGCCACGATCCGGTCGCCGCGAACGGCCATGGCCTGCGCCTCGGGTCGATCCGTGTCAACCGTGACGATCTTGCCGCCACGCAGCACCAGGGTGGCCGGCTCCACGGCAGGCTCGTTGCCACACGCCGCCGCCATCAGGGTCGTGCACAGCAGTGCGAACAGTCTCACGCGCATGTCGCGCCTCCGCGGCGATAGTCTCCGCTCACGCCGGGACTGTCAAGGGGTACGATGGGCGGTCGTGGAGGATCTGGAGCAGCGTCTGCGGGCGGCACTGGCCGCGCCCCTGCCGGGCCTGGACGCCCAGTTGCGAATGGCGCCGCGGCCGCGCGTGGGATGGGACCCGGATGTCGTGCCGGACGGGCTGAGGGACGGCGCGGCGCTCGTGCTCGTCTATCCGCACGGCGGCGCGCCTCACCTGCTGCTCACCGTGCGGGCCGCGGCACTCCGCTCGCACACAGGCCAGGTGTCGCTGCCGGGAGGCGGCGTGGACGCCGGCGAGTCGATCGAGATGGCGGCGCTGCGAGAGGCCGCCGAGGAAGTGGGCGTGGCGCCCGAGGCGGTGCGCGTGCTCGGGCGGCTGACACCCCTGCACATCCCGGTGAGCCGCTTCCTGCTTTACCCGGTGGTGGGCATCACCGACGCGCGCCCGCCGTTCCGTCGCGCGGAGATCGAGGTCGCCCGCATCCTCGAGGTGCCGATTCCGCTCCTGGCGGACGGGTCGCGCCTCCAGAAACGCCGGCGCACGTGGCTCGAACGGGGCCGGACCATCGAGGTGGACGTGCCCTACTTCGACGTCGAGGGCGAGCAGGTCTGGGGCGCCACGGCGATGGTGCTGGCCGAGTTCCTGGCGCTGCTGGATCCGCCGGCGGACCAGAGGGGCTAGACTCTTCGGAAATCAGGAGGGCAGGGATGTCTCGGAACACACGCGCCACGATGGTGGGGATGGTGGCCCTGGCGGCCGGTCTCGCGCTGTCGTGCACGGCGCCGCCGCCGCTCGACGAGGGGCCATCGGTGGCCTTCGTCAACGTGACCGTGGTGCCGATGGACGAGGAGCGGACGATCCCGGGCCAGACCGTGCTCGTGCGCGGAGACCGCATCGTGGAGATCGGCCCCGCGGACTCGGTGACCGTCCCGGCGAATGCGACCGTCGTGGAGGGGGCCGGCAAGTTCCTGATGCCCGGCATGGCCGAGATGCACGCCCACGTCCCGGTCAGCGACGACCAGGCGTTCGTGGAGCGGATGCTGGGGTTGTTCGTGGCCAACGGCGTCACCACGATTCGCGGCATGCTGGGCCATCCGAGCCACCTCCCCCTGCGCGAGCGGGTCGCTGCAGGCGAGGTGGTGTCGCCCGTGTTCTACACCTCAGGGCCTTCGTTCAACGGCAACAGCGTCACGTCGCCGGACGTGGGCGTCCAGATGGTTCGCGAGCAGCAGGCGGCCGGCTACAACCTGTTGAAGATCCATCCCGGCGTCACGCGCGCGGCGTTCGATGCGGTGGCGGAGGAGGCGGGCCGCATCGGCATGACATTCGCAGGCCACGTGCCCGCCGACGTCGGCCTGGCGCGAGCGCTCGAGGCCGGCTTCACGTCGATCGATCACATCGATGGCTTCTTCGAGTACGCGCGGCGGGACGATGCCCCGGTGACGCTCGAGAACGCGGGGTTCTTCGGCGCGAACCTGGCGGCGCATCTCGATCCGGAGAAGCTCGCTCGCGCCGTGCAGATGGCGCGCGACGCGCGCGTCTGGATCGTGCCGACGCACGGGTTGATGGAGATCTTCATGTCGGACGCGACGCCGGAGGAAGCGGCGCGGTGGCCCGGCGTGGAGTACATGCCGGCGGGCCTGGTGGAGCAGTGGCAGAAGCAGCGCGCCGGCTTCCAGGCCAATCCCGACCTCACGCCCGAGACCCGGGCGCGCTTCCTGGCGGAGCGGCGGACGCTGCTGAAGATGCTGCACGACGCGGGCGTGGACATCGCGATGGGATCGGACGCCGTGCAGGTCTTCAGCGTGCCCGGCTTCTCGATCTTCAGCGAGATGCGCGCGATGGCGGCCTCGGGCCTGACGCCCTACGAGGTGTACGTCACCGGGAGCCGCAACGTGGCGCGCTACTTCGGGCGCAACGCCGGCACGGTCGAGGTCGGGCGCATCGCCGACCTGGTGCTTGTCGACGCCAACCCGCTCGAACGGGTGGACCACTTCGAGCGGCAGACCGGCACGATGGTGCGTGGCCAGTGGCACGACCGGCAGGGGCTGCTCGAGCGGTTGCGGCCGTAACGCCCGCCGGTGCTTTGGCAGGCCGGGCACTCCGGCACTATGATCGCCTGATGCACAACCCGTTCGTTCCCGAGACGCTGGAGGGCTGGAGCGTCCTGCACCTGATGTACCGCGTGGACTGGGCGCGGCTGAAGACCGTCCTTCCGGC
>CAZNOC010000400.1:0-3459 GCA_964574545.1 uncultured Bifidobacteriaceae bacterium
CCACGCCCAGGGTCGCATCGACGACCGTGGTCTGCTGGAGCTGGACGCGCGCCTCGCGCGTCACCGTCTGCATGCCGGCCAGCGCAAAGGTCACGGTGTAGGTGCCCGGGGGAAGCGCGGGCAGGCGGTAGTCCCCGTTGCCGGCGGTGATCGAGACGCGCGGCACGGGCAGCACATCGGCCCTCGCTTCGACCGTCACGCCGGGCAGCGCCAGGCCGTCGGTGTCGGTCACGCGCCCGCTGAGTGCGCCGGTCTGCTGCGCCGCGGCCGTCAGCGGCGCGAGCGTCAAACACACCACGAACAGCGCACGAAATCGTCGGGCAGTCGTCATCCAAACCCCTCCACAAGGAATCGAGCCCGGCGTCGGGCCAGAAAAGCAATCGACTGCTCAGTATAGATCGGCTGTTCGGGAAGGGCGTCTGTGACGCGATGGCCAGACTCAGCCATGGCGAACGACGGGCAGCAGGTTATGATCACGCGGCTGCACAGCCATGACGTCCATTACTGACAACGAGCCGGCATCTCCTGAGGGGCAGAGTGGAGGGGCGGCCTCGGAGGGCCCGGTGCTCCTCGCCGGTCAGACGCCCAAGGACCTTCGGAGCATCTCCCTGGTGTTTCTCGCCTCTGTGACGGCGATCGGTGTGCTCTGGGTGGGCCGCAGCCTGTTTGTGCCCATCCTGTTCGGCATCGGTCTGGCGTTCGTCCTGGGCCCCTCCGTCGACCGGCTCGAGCGCTGGCGCATCCCCCGCGCGGTGGGTGCGGCGCTGTTGCTGCTTGCCATTCTGGTCGCCACCGGCGCCGTGGGTTATCGCGTCTCCTGGCAGGCCGCGGCCCTGGTGGACGAGTTGCCGGCTGCGGCCCGGAAGATCAACGACCTGTTGGCCCGGACGACCTCGAGCGAGTCCGGCGCACTCGCACAGTTGCAGGAAGCCGCCGATGAGCTTTCGAAGGAGGTCGATCCCCGTCCGCGGGAGCAGGGGACGCCCGTGCGCATCGTGCCTGCGCCCTCCCGCTTGAGCGACTACCTGCTGACGAGCTCCGTGGGAATTGCGGGCAGCGTGGCACAGGTCGCGCTCGTCCTCTTCCTGGTGTTCTTCATCCTCGCGTCAGGCGACCTCTTCAAGCTGAAGATGGTGAGGCTGACGGGACCGAAGCTCTCCGAGCGAAAGGTCACCGTGCAGATCATCGACGAGATCGGGGAAACCATCTCGCGGTACCTCCGGACCCTTGCCTTCGTGTGTACGGTGGTCGGCGTCGCCACCTGGTTGGCGTTCATGGCGCTTGGCATGCCGAACGCCGCGCTCTGGGGGGTGCTCGCGGCGGTGGCCAACACCGTACCCTACCTCGGACCGACAGCCGTCTGGACCAGCGCAACGGTCGTGGCGTACCTGCACTTCGATGCGGTGGGACCTGCCCTCCTCACCGGAGGGGCGTCCCTGCTCATCACGGGCCTGGAGGGGTTCCTGCTCACCCCGATGCTGATGAGCCGGACAGCCAGAATGAACACGGTCGCGATGTTCGTGGGCCTGCTGTTCTGGGGCTGGCTCTGGGGGTTCTGGGGCATGGTGCTCGCGGTGCCGCTCCTCATCACGATCAAGGTCGTGGCCGATCGGATCGAGGATCTCGCGGCCATCGGCGAGCTGCTCGGGGAATGAACTCGGTTCTGGCTCGACCGGCCCGCGCCCTCAGTCGTGAAGGCGGGCGATTTCCGCGATCATCTCCGGGCGCTCGGGCGCGCCAAACGTGCCCCCGATCCACATCGCGGCGGTGCTCGCCGGGAGCGCGAAGAGAATCGCCGAGAGCGGCGGGGTGCCGGGCGTGAACTGCACCACCAGGTACACACCGGCCCCGACCAGGATGGCGGCGATGCCGCCAGCCAGGTTCGCGCGCCGCCACCACAGCCCCGCAATCGTGGGCACGAAGAGCCCGGCCGTCAACAAGCCGATCGCCGCCGTGTAGAACTGCGAGATCAGTGCCGGCGGCGAGTACGCCAGCCACATCGCCGTCAACCCGACCACCCAGGCCGACCCCACCGCGACCCAGTGGGCCGCGTTCGCGCTGACGTTCCGCTTCAGCGTCTGTCCCAGCAGGTCGTGCGCGATGGCGGAGCTGCAGGCCAGCAGCAACGCGTCGGTCGTGGACATCACCGCCGCCATCACCGCGGCCACCGCGAGCCCACGGAAGATCGGCGGGAAGTCCGCCTCCATCACGCGCAGGAACACCATGTCCGCATCGGCCAGGTCGGGAAACCGCATCTTGCCGACCGGCGCCACGGCGAACACCGCGGCGAGAATCATCACCGCGTAGAGCATCATCGAGATGTTGAGCGCCATGCGCGCGCCCCGCGCATCCTTCGCCGTGAACACGCGCATCACGATGTGCGGAATCACGGGAATCGCCGTGGCCCAGATGACGAACGACCCGAGGTAGCTGCCAAGCGGCTGGTCGCGCAGCGTGCCAAGCTCAGGCGCCACGGCGGTGGCCTCCCTCAGGATGTTGCCCGGCGACCCCGCCTGCCAGACGAGCGCCGCCGCCGCGCCCGTCACCACCAGGAGCATCAACCCGCCCTGGAAGACATCCGTCCACGTCACGGCGAGCATCCCGCCGATCGACACGTACAGGATGAACACGAGCGTCGCGAGCGTCAGCGCCGTCTCGTAGTCGATCCCGAGCAGAACCGCGGCCGTGATCCCCGCCGCCTTCATCTGCGCGACGATGTAGACGGTGAAGCTGACGACAATCAGCAGCGGCACCACGTAGGCGACCACCGCGTGCGGGTAGCGATGGCGCAGGAAGTCGGTGATCGTGAACTTGCCGAACCGGCGAAGCGGCCCGGCCACGAGGATCGAGGCCAGGGGAAAGCCGATCACCGCGCCCGTAAAGAGCGCCAGCGCCGCGGGAATGCCCTGCGCGTAGGTAAGTCCCATCACGCCGATGATCGACCCTCCGCTCGCAAGGGCGGCCATGATAGCGAGGCTGTTCACCGCCGTGCCGATGCGGCGGCCGGCCACCCAGTACTCGTCGCGCGATGCCACGACCTTCCGCGACGCGAGCAGCCCGACGCCAATACAGGCGAACAAGTACAGGAGGCCGATGATCCGTTCGATCGTCACCGGTCCTCCCGTCGCCGGCCGGCGTCGGCCAGGAGCAGCCGCACCAACGCCACTGCCGGCGCCAGCACCATCAGGACGACCATCAGCCAGCCGAACACCGGCAGGCTGCCGACGGGCGTGTTCCGCGACCAGGGCAGGAAGGCGACCACGGCAATGGCGACGAGCAGCGCCAGGTACCAGCGATCGCCTCGGGGCACGGGGAAGAACTGCTTCATGGCCGCGTCAGTCTACCGAGCTCAGGCACGGCCCGCAAACTCGCGCGTCTCGGTGTGGACCTTCACCTTCTCGCCTTCCTTGATGAAGAGCGGCACGCGAATCTCCAGTCCCGTCTCGAGGGTGGCCAGCT
>CAZNOC010000401.1:0-3447 GCA_964574545.1 uncultured Bifidobacteriaceae bacterium
TTCCCCTACACACGCTTTCCAAGCGTGCTCCTTCAACCACTCGGACATCTCTCCGATTGAGTGGAATCAACAGTTTACCGGAGGGCGGGGACCCGCTCAACAGCAGACTGTGACGTGACTGTGACGTGAGCTCGTCGGCGACCTCCACGATCGTCGCGATTTCGGCGTCGTTGGCCGGCTTTCCGTTGCCGTTTGCGCCGTCGCCGCCTCGCCGGAGCGTGTCCAGGGCGTCAAGCGCCTGGCGCTTGGCGTCGATGCGGATGTGCGAGTAGTGCTCCAGCATCCGTCTCGACAGGTGGCCGCTGATCGATTCGAGCACGTGATCGGCCACGCCCATCTCGGCCAGCTCGGTGATGACCGTGTGCCGGAGATCGTGGAAGCGCAGGCCGTGCAGTCCCGCCTCTGACTTACGGGCACCGCCACGAACCCAATCACTATAGCTCCCGGCCGCCTTCGTCGCTCCCCGGTTCGCGCGCTGGATCCTTGAGCAAGACGCCAGCCGCGCACCGGCCACCAGGACTCCACCCAAGAGCAAGAACAGGGCAGGGCTGCGACATCTGATGTCTGTTGTGATAGCATCAAACATCATGAGAACTACGGTCGACATCGACGATCCGATCCTGCGCGAGGTCAAGGCCATCCACCAGAAGGAGGGCCGTTCCATGGGGGCGGTCGTGTCGGAGCTGCTCGCCGATGCACTTGCGCATCGTCGAGCGCGGCGTGAGCGGCCGGCGTTTCGCTGGACGTCGCGGCCGATGAAGGCGCTGGTCGATCTTGCGGACAAGGACGCGGTGTACGCAGCGCTCGATGCCGCTCGGCCATGAGCTACTCACTCGACGTCAACGTCCTGCTCTACGCCTCCGATCGAGAGAGTGATCGACACGGCGCGGCGCGCAAGTTCCTCGAATCTTGTGCGGTGCGGCCGGAGGTCCTCTGCTTGACGTGGCCAACGCTCATGGCCTATTTGCGCATCGCGACGCATTCCAGCATCTTTGTGGCGCCCCTAACGCCGGTAGAAGCGTTGAACAACGTCAATGCGCTTCTGTCGTTGCCTCACACGAGAGTGGTGTCGGAGCAAGACGGCTTCATGGATGCCTACGTGCACGTCACCGCCGGTACGGTTGTCCGTGGCAACCTTGTGCCAGACGCGCACGTCGCTGCGATCCTCTTCCAGAACGGCGTGCGGACGCTGTACTCGAACGACCGTGACTTCCGGAAGTTCGAGACGCTTGAGGTGCGAGACCCGTTTGCGTGAGCCGAGACCCCTTCTTCGACGCAATCATCCGTGGGTCGGCTGGGTCGCTAGATCGCAAGGCCTCGCCGTGGCCCGTCTGGGCAAACGCCTGAGAATCGGTGTCAGCCTCCACGAAGAGAAAGACATCGCCGCTCAGGGGATTCCGCGCCAGGCGCTCGGTGACCAGCCCACGGAGGCTGTCGAAGCCCTTGCGCAGTCCGTCGGGGCGCCGAGCGCATACACGGCGACCCGACGCCCTGCCCATCTCATCGCAGTGGCTCGTCGAGCGCGCGGGGATGAGGCCTCCAGCGGGCGGACACCATCGAAGGCCCTGGTTCCGGGCCAAGGGTCAGTGCATCCACCTCCGACCGCTCGACTGTCATCAACTCGGCACCCAGGTCGGATGCGAATCCGATCCGGGCGGCCCAGTCGGCGATCTCGGCATTCGACAGGCACCCGAGCATGAACGGATCGATCCGGCAGCGGCTCTTGGCGGGGGTGCGCAGCATCACGTCGGCATAGCGGTTGACGGCCTCATGCCAGTCGGTCGGTGCCGTGCAGACGGCTGCCTGCGCATCGGCTGGCCTGGCCTCGGGATTCACCAGACAGCTCAGGACCGGTGCCCGCACCCGCAGCGCGTACGGCGCGCGAAAGCGCCGTTCGTCGAAGTCGCACTCCTCGGCGGCAACCACGCAGCGCTGCGCCTCGACGTTCAGCCGTTCCAGCGCAGCCAGCGCCTCGTCCTGCACGGCCTCGGCGATCGCCCGGGCCGTGGGGTTCGTCAGATCCTTGAACTCGTCGCCCGTGCAGTCGTCTGCGCCTGGCATGCAGACCCGCACCGGCACCGAATAGGCGGCGGGCCGCGCGAGGGCCGCGTCGACTTCTGCATAGACCGCCGAGTAGGCGCCCCACAGATCCGCCAGCTGTTCGAACTCCATCGAGCTGGCAGTCAGGTCCTTGTCCGCCGGCCAGTTGCCGAGCGTCTGGTACGGCGTGACCGCCAGGCGGAACAGCTTGCCGCCGGCATCGGCCAGCGTGGCCAGCCCCCTGGCGTGGGCCACGATCTCCTCGGGCTCCATCGGGATCGGAGCCGGGGCGCCGCCGCTCTGATGCACGGAAATACGCCGCTGCATGTTGTCGCGTGCGGTCGAGCTCTCCGAATTCATCGCGGCGTTCACCTTCACGCCCCAGCCACCGCCCTCGACCTTGGCCTGCAGCGTTTCGCGCTCCTGCAGCGATCGGGTCTTGACGGCGACCACGGCGATGAACTTGGCTCCCGTAGTCAGAGCGGAGACATAGCCGTCGCCGCAGGCCTGCTTGAAGGCCGTCAGCCCGTCATTGCGCCGAGCCAGCGCGACCGCCTCCGGCGTCAGCCGCACGCCGGCCGCGGTTTCCGGCGGCGCGGCGTAGAAGGCGGGGTTCAGCACTTCGGCCTCGATGACGAAGGTGGTCTCGCTGGACTTGACTCTCGTGTTCCTGGCGAACTTTGCCTCGCCCGAGACTTCATAGCCAATGCCCTTGACCGAGGCCTCCGCGCTCATGTCCAGCGACCGCGCCAGCTCGAAGCTGTCCTGTACTTCGGAGAAGTCCAGGGCGACGGTCTGGCCGGCGTCCTGTGCCAGGGCGAACGTGACGCAGATCGTGGGCACGGCCTCCCCCTGCGTGCGCCGCCACCCCCAACCGAGCGCGACGCCGGTCTCGGGTGCGGCAACGGATTCGGAAGCCGGAATGTCTTCGCGGCGGGTAGGTCGTGGGCGGCGCGGTCCCGCGTCGGTGGCAATCACCTCCGCGGGGGACAGCTCGGCACCGATGGATTCCGCGATTTCTGCGGGCGGTTCCGACGGCCCGCCCGGGCCGCCGCAGGCGGCGAGCAGTAGCGAGCAGATGAGGCAGATCGATCGCAGGCGCATCATGTGACCCTCTCAATCTCAGCCCGGGTGCTCGGGCGACGCTGGATCGACCAGCCGCGGTCGGCTGTGCAGCCGTGGAGGAGCGATGGAACACGCCGGCGGAGGCACGCGCGGCCCTGCTGCGCCTGCGGCAAACCAAGTCTGACGGTCGAGGCACGCACGGTCAAGTGCGGCAACTGGAGTTTGGTGGAATCGCCGGGATCGGAGCGTGGTAGGGTGTCGGGTTGATGCCGCACCTTGAGCTCGTCACTCTGGTCGTTCGCGACTACGACGCCGCCATTCGATTCTTCGTCGACGCGCTCC
>CAZNOC010000402.1:0-3445 GCA_964574545.1 uncultured Bifidobacteriaceae bacterium
CGATGGCTGTCGAGTGAGCATTCGACTTCGTGGACGTATCGACGGTCGAGAGCCCTGGAATCGCGGCCGCGGGCGCGCTCGGGAGGACCACCGAGGTGGACGACGTGGTCACCGACCCCGTGTTGGCGATGTCGTCCTCGCCTGCGCCGGCGTCGATGCCGGTGGACCCGCTGTTTACGGAGAAGAGCGCCGCATAGGCCTGTGGAAGGCCCGGTACCGGCGCCGGGGGCGCCAGTTGCGGAAGCAGGACAGCTGAAGTGGCGGCGGATACGTCTCCGGCATTGAGCACGCTGTCGTTGCCCTCGCCGGTCTCGACTGCCGTGGCGGCGACCCCGAGTCCCACGTCGCTTGCGCTGAGGTCGCTCACGGCGACCGTCGCTCCAGCCACGACGATTACGTCATCGTTTCCGTCGCCCGCGGCAACGCCGACGGCGTCGTTCTCGCGGCAGATGATGACGTCGGGACCATCGGTTCCGGCCGGCCGGCAGCCGGGCTCGACTGTCGCCATCAGGTAACGCGACAGGCCCGTGGAGCCGACGCTCCACGGCGAGGCGCCCACGAGGTACGTGTCGCCCGCAGCGACGGCCCCGGCTGGAACTGCGTTCTCGAGGGTGAAGGTGCCGGTGACGGAATCGAAGGCCAGGACCCTGGTCACGAACCCGTCGGGGTTGGCTCCCGTGACGATCCGGATCCAGCGGTGGACGAAGTCGGCTTCCGCTCGGCCGATCTGGGCGACGTCCACGAAGGTGTCCGTCGGGCCCGCGGGGATCGCCGAGACGGTTGAAGTCGTGTCGGCGCCGGCTTGCGCGGCCGCCGCCGTGAATGGCAGCGCCGCAGCTGCGATCGTTGCCAGCGCCAGGGTCACGGTCAGGGCGACTCTTCGGAGGCTCATCGAGCCCGTCCTTTCGCAAGAGGTCCCGCTTGTCGCGTGCGCGGGGCCGCGCACTTCATAAATGCGAAATCGGGTGCTCGGGCGCGCAGGCCCCTTCCGCTTCGCAAACGAGGTGGGGCCGAGTCTGGTGCAGGGACGCCCCCGCCAGCAACCCAGACGTGCACCAAATCGATCTCCAACCCGAACTTGCTGACAGGAAAGGACCTATAGCGCAGCATCCACCTCGGCGCTATACTGCGAGCGGCCGTGGCAAGCAGTCCATCCAGGCGGTTCGCCTTTGGAGCTTTCGAAGCTGACGCTGAGTCGGGACAGCTGCGGAAGCACGGCCTGAAGGTGCGGCTCGATCAGAAGGCCCTGGAGGTGCTGCTGGCCCTGATCGAGCGGCCTGGCGAGATCGTGTCGCGCGAGGAGCTGAAGCACCGGCTCTGGACGGAGGATGTCTTCGTCGACTTCGAGCGGAACCTGAACAACGCGGTGAACCGCCTCCGCGAGGTGCTCGGCGATTCTGCGTCCAGCCCCCACTTCATCGAGACGGTGCCGCGGAAGGGCTACCGGTTCATCGGGCCGGTCGAGCTCGTCGGTCCGGTCTCGGCACCCGCCCCGGACGTGGAGTTGGCGACCGCGGCCGGGATGTCGGAGCTGCCGGCACCCCGTCCCGCGTTTCGGGTGTCCGGGCTGCTGATTGGCGCGACCCTCGGCGTGCTGCTGCTGGCCGCGGCCTTCGCCGCGTACCTCGCGTTGACGCCGCGCGGGACCCCCTCGTACCGCTCGATCGTTGTGCTGCCCTTCGACGGCGGAGGCGGCGATCCGGAAGCCACGGCGTACCTCGCCTTTGCCATCTCGGATTCCCTCACCACGGAACTGTCGAGGCTCGACGGGTTGACCGTGGTGTCGACAACCTCGGCCCGCCGCTACAAGGAGGGCGGGCAACCGCTGACGTCGATCGCTCGAGCCCTGAACGTGGAGGCGGTGGTCGAAGGGTCCGTGTTCCTCGACGGCGACCGCCTGCAGGTCACCGTGCAGCTCATCGACGGCACGACAGATCGGCACATCTGGGCGCAGACGTACCAGCGGCAACGGACCAACCTCGTGGCGTTGTTGCACGAGGTCACCGAGACCATCGCGGAGGAGATTCAGCTCAGGATCACGCCGCGGGACGAGGTGCGCCTCGCGTCCCGCCCGACGGTCGACCCGGACGTCCAGGAGGCGTTTCTGCAAGGGCAGTACTTCGTCAGCAAGGGCACCGAGCCCGACCGACTCCGCGCCCGGCGTTTCTTCGAGCAGGCGCTGACGCTCAACCCGAACCACGCGCCGTCGCACAGCGGACTGGCGAACGCCTACCTCCTGTCCGACGATGAGCCGCCCGAAGTGACGCTGCCTCTGGCGAGGACCCACGCGGCACGGGCGCTGGAGATCGACGACGCGGTCTCCGAGGCGCACGCGTCTCTCGGTTTCATCCGCTACTACGGCGACTGGGACTGGGTGGGGGCAGAGCGCGCCCTGCGGACCGCCATCGACCTCGACCCCTCCAACATCCGCGCCGTGCGCTGGTACGCCCGGGTGATCGGCGCTACCGGACGTGCCGACGAGGCGCTGGCCCTCACCAGGCGCGCGATCCAGCTCGACCCCGTGTCGATCGGGACGCTCGATTCGGCGGCGGCGGAGGAGTTCCGCGCCCGCCAGCACGATCGCGGTCTCGAGATCGCGCGGCGGATAGTGGCGCTCGACCCGCTGGACGAACGCGGCTACGAGCACCTGGCCACGAACTTCGCGCAGATGGGAGCCTACGAAGACTGCCTGGAGGCCGCTGAACGCGGCACGGCTCTCTCGAACCGGGCGTCTCACTTCCTGGCGATTGAGGCGTACTGCCTGGGCCGCGTGGGGAGGACTGGATCTGCGGAGGAGCGCTGGCAGGAGCTAGAGGCGCTTGCGCATAATCAGCACGTCCCGCACTACTTCATGGCGATCGCGGCGATCGGAATGCACCGCCTCGAGGACGCGGTCGCCTGGCTGCAGCGAGGCTTCGCAGAACGTGATGCCTACATGGTGGAGCTAGGTGCGAGCCCATGGCTCGATCCCGTGCGCGGCGACGACCGTGTTCAGGCACTCCTGCGGGCCATGGCGTTTCCCTCGACCGGGGCCGCGGGTTCATGACGGCCCGCCCGCTCCAGTCCGGGACGGTCGCGCCCTCCCCGCACGTGTTACCGTTGAGCATCGTTTCCCATCCCAAACCGGAGTTTGCCTCGCCCGCGATCGTGAAGATCGCCATCGATCGTCGCGTGCACGCCTTTCTCGGGCAGCGCAAGACCGTGGACAGCCCGATCATGTACGCCAAAGCCGCGGCCCTGATTGGCGCCGCGGTCTGGTCGTATGTGGTCCTCGTCTTCCAGGCAGAAACGACCACGGTTGCCCTGCTGTCTGGCGCCCTTCTCGCGCTCGCGCTCGTCGGCATCGGATTCAACGTGCAGCATGACGGCAACCATGGCACGTTCTCGCGACGGCCGTGGGTCAACCGGCTCGCCGGCTTCACGCTGGATCTGATGGGGGCGAGTT
>CAZNOC010000403.1:0-3431 GCA_964574545.1 uncultured Bifidobacteriaceae bacterium
ATGGCACGGCTCGTGGAGCAGGCGATCAAGAAGCCGCTGTCGGAGCTGCTGCTCTTCGAGAACCTGAAGAGCGGCGACACCGTGACGGTGACCGTGGTGGACGATGCGATCCGGCTCCGGACCGGCGAGGAAGGCTGATGGAGATCGCCCTCGAACGCTACCTCGACGACACCTCGGAGCAGCACCTCACGCTCGTGCTCCGCAGCCGCACCAACGAGGCGCACAGCGCGTTGACGGCGCTCGACCCCGACGAGCGCGCCGCCGTCACCGCCGCCATGGCGCACGCGCTCGACGAGGTCCAGCGCATCGTCACCGCCCGGCTGTCCGAGGCGCCTGGGCGCTAGAAGGCGCCGGCGGGCATCCCGCGGCAGGACGGCTCACGGGGTCAACGGGGACCGGACCGCTTGACGTGGTGCCGCACCTCTGCTTTAGTGGCGCCATCGGAGAACCCTGCTGAAGACAGACCCGGTGTCCCTGCGCGTCATCGTCAACGGCACCGAGTACACCCGGACCGTCGAACCACGGCTGCTCCTGAGCGACTTCCTCCGCGAGGATCTCGCGCTGACCGGCACGCACGTCGGCTGCGAGCATGGCGTCTGCGGCGCGTGCACCGTACTCGTGGATGGCGAGCCCGTGCGGTCGTGCCTGATGTTCGCGGTGCAGACCGATGGTGCGGCCGTCACGACCGTCGAGGGCCTGGCAGACGACGAAGGTGCACTCAACGTGCTGCAGGCGGCCTTCCGGGAATCACACGGCCTGCAGTGCGGCTTCTGCACGCCCGGCATTCTGATGAGCATGACGGCGTTCCTCAAGGACCACGCCGCCCCCACCGAGACCGAGATCCGCGAGGCGCTTTCCGGGCATCTCTGCCGCTGCACGGGTTACGCGAACATCGTCAAGGCGATCCGTGCCGTGGCGTCGGACGCCGACGCACGAGGGCTCGCGTGACGACGTACGTCGGCGAACGCGTCGCGCGCAACGAGGACGCCCGTCTGCTGACGGGCCGGGCGCTGTTCGTGGACGACGTCCACCTGCCGGAGATGCTGCATGTCGCGTTCCTGCGGAGCGACCACGCGCACGCACGGCTGAAGAGCGTAGACGTCGACGCGGCCCGCCAGCGGCCGGGGGTGGTGGCCATCTACACCGCCGAGGATCTCGGAGACTACTGGCAAAAGGGGCCGCTGCTCGTGCCGCCGCCGCCGGTGCCGGGCGCCGTGTTTCACACATGCACGCAGGGGCCGCTCGCCAAGGACAAGCTCCGGCACGTCGGCGAGCCCATTGTGATGGTGGTGGCCGAGAGCCGCTACCTGGCCGAGGACGCGCTCACCGAGATCATCGTGGACGTCGAGCCGCTGGAAGCCGTCGTGGATCTCGACGCTGCGATGGCGGAGAGCGCACCCCGCGTGCACGAGGAGCTCACGTCGAATGCCGCCGCGGTCGTGCACCAGCGGAAGGGCGACTACGCGCGCGCGCACGACCAGGCGCATGTCGTGATCCGCCGGCGCTTCCACTACGACCGTGGAGCCGCCGTGGCCATCGAGAATCGTGCCGTCGCGGCGCAGTGGGACCGGCAGGCCGAGACGCTGACGATCTGGGACACGACGCAGGCGCCGATCCCCATCCGGAACGGCCTCGCGGCGCGGCTCGGGCTGCCGCAGTCGCAGGTCCACGTGATCGCGCCGTTCATCGGCGGCGGGTTCGGCCCGAAGATCATGATGTTCTATCCCGAGGAGGTGCTGGTGCCGTGGGCGGCGATGCGGCTCGGGCGTCCAGTGAAGTGGGCGGAGGACCGAAGCGAGAACTTCGGCGGCACCACCCAGGAGCGCGGCCAGGTGCACGACGCGGAGATGGCCCTCACCGCCGACGGGCGCATCCTCGGCCTGAAGGACGTGTTTCTGCACGACACGGGCGCCTACGATCCGTATGGCCTGACGGTGCCGATCAACACGCAGTGCACGATGCTCGGGCTGTACGACATCCCGAGCTACGACAGCCACTTCACCGCGGTCTTCACCAACAAGCCCACGGTGACGCCGGTGCGCGGCGCCGGGCGTCAGCACGGCATCTTCGTCGTGGAGCGCTTGTTGGATCTGGCCGCACGCGAACTCGGGATCGACCGTGTCGAGATCCGCAAGCGGAACCTGCTGAAGCCGGAGGACTTCCCCTACAACCACGAGATCATCTTTCAGGACTTCAACCCGCTCGTCTACGACAGCGGCGACTACCTGCCGGCGTTCGAGAAGGCGGCGGAGATGATCGGGTACGACGCGTTTCTTTCGGGGGAGCAGGCGGCGCTCCGGGCGCAAGGCCGGCACGTGGGCATCGGGATCGTGGGCTACGTGGAAGGGACGGGCATCGGCCCGTACGAGGGCGCGCGTGTCACGGTGGAGCCGAGCGGAGGCGTGCGGGTGGCCAGCGGAATGGGCACGCAGGGCCAGGGGCACTACACCGCGTTCGCGCAGCTTGTGGCCGACGCGCTCGGGGTGGACGTGGAGCACGTCAGCGTCGTGACCGGTGACACGCGGCAGTTCAACTGGGGCACCGGGACGTTCGCAAGCCGTGGCGCGGTGGTGGCCGGCACGGCGTGCCGATCCGCCGCCCTGGCGGTGCGAGAGAAGATCCTGGCGCTGGCCAGCCGGACGCTGGGTGTGGAGACCGCGACGCTTGTGCTCGCGGGGGGACGCGTGTTCGTGGAGGGCGATCCCGCCAACGGCATCGCCCTTGGGGACCTCGCCGTCCAGGCGAACCCCTTGAGGGGTGCCGTGAAGGACGGGATGGAGCCGGGGCTCGAGGCCACGGCGTACTTCGGCCCCGACCGTGGCAGCACGGCGAGCGGCGTGCACGCGATGACCGTCGAAGTGGATCCCGAAACCGCGATGGCGCGCATCCTCCGTTACGTCGTGGTCCACGACTGCGGGACGTTGATCAACCCGACGATCGTCGAAGGGCAGATCCAGGGCGGCGTGGCCCACGGGATCGGGAACGCCTTCTACGAGCAGCTGGCCTTCAGCCCCGAAGGACAGCTCATGAACGCGTCGCTGATGGACTACCTGCTGCCCCTCGCCACGGATGTGCCCGACGTGGAGATCGCGCACCTCGAGACGCCGTCGCCGTACAACCCCGGCGGGCTGAAGGGCGTCGGCGAGGCGGGGTGCATCCCGACGGGCGCCCTCTTCGCGCAGGCGGTGGAGGACGCGCTCGGCCACGCGATCGAGATCACCGAGATTCCGCTCAGCCCCAACCGGTTGTTCGAGCTGATGGAGGCGCGCCGCGGATGACCGTCGAGGGCACGTACACGTTCAAGGGGCCGCGCGAGGCCGTCTGGGAACTGCTGCAGGACCCGGACGTGCTCGGCAAGGCCATGCCCGGCGCACAACGCCTGACCCGCACGTCCGACGACCACTTCGAGGGCGTCATGAAGGTGTCGGTCG
>CAZNOC010000404.1:0-3427 GCA_964574545.1 uncultured Bifidobacteriaceae bacterium
GGGCGCAGTGCGGCGGATGGTGCGCAAGCTCGAGCGCGCTGCGCCCGGACCTGTGCACGTCTTCTATGAAGCCGGCCCGTGCGGGTACGCGCTGCAGCGGCAGATGGCGACGGGCCGGATCGCCTGTGACGTCATCGCCCCGGCCTTGATGCCGCGGAAGCCGGGCGAGCGCGTGAAGACGAATCGGCGCGACGCCCGCAAGCTGGCCGAGCTCGGTCGCGCGGGACTCCTGACGGTTGTGCAGCCGCCCACGCCGGCCGACGAGGCCGTCCGCGATCTGGCGCGGGCGCGCGACGACGCGCGCGAGGACTTGCAGCGCTGTCGCCATCGGCTCGGCAAGTTGTTGTTGCGGCGCGGCCTGCACTACCCGGGGAAGAATTGGACGCAGGCGCATCGCCGCTGGGTGGATAGCCTGACGTGGACGCACGCCGCCGAGCGCGCCGTGGTCGACGACTATCAGCTGGCGATCGATCACACCGAGGCCCGTCTCCTGGAGTTGGATGCACGCCTGGCCGAACTGGCCGAGCAGGTGCCCTATCGCGAGCCCGTCGGCTGGCTCCGGTGTTTCCGCGGCATCGACACGCTGACGGCCATGCTGATCCTCGCCGAGTTGCACGACTTCCGCCGCTTCGGATCGGCCCGGGCGTTGATGGCGTTTCTGGGCCTGGTCCCCGGGGAGGACTCCAGTGGCGAACGACATCGGCGCGGACGCATCACGAAGATGGGCAATGCGTTGGTCCGCCGGGTCCTGGTGGAGGCCAGTTGGCACTATCAACATCGGCCAGCCGTCGGGCGCGCCCTCAAGGCACGACGTACGGGCCAACCGGCTCGGGTGATCGCGATCGCGGACAAAGCGCAACAGCGGTTGTGTCGACGGTTCCGATGCATGGTCGCCGCGAACAAGCCGAAGTCGAAGGTGGCGGTCGCAGTGGCGCGGGAGCTGGCCGGTTTCATCTGGGCCGCCCTGCAACCACCCGTGGTGGCGGCCCACGTCGTGATTGGGCAACCGTAACGGCGTGCGCGCGTCGCGAAGGTGACGGATGCACATCGGCACGAATCAGAGGATCGGCGGACTAGTTATGCGCCACGGACCTCGGTCCCAACGCGCGCCCCTAGATTGCACGTCCTCTCGACGAAGCACTGTCATGCGTGCTCTGCCTTGGGCAACCGAGGTAACCACCGGATATCAGCGTGACTCGTCGTCGAAGCGTCCGATGTCGTCCGTCACCTTGGTGACGCGCGTGCGCCACTGCCCGTGGACGCTGCCGCGGCTATGGACGCTGAAGAACGCGCCCACAGCCGCTTGGAAAACGACAGAACCGTTTTCCACAGCGACCACAGGCCCTTGACAACCGGTCATTCCATATCAGACTAGCGCCCGGACAGGCGACCTCCCCTCACTCTAAGCGGCGTTGGATCTCAGGCACCAATCGGTCTTCGGTTGATGCGCCTCGAATATGGGCTTGATCCGGTTTCGTGGACATCTTCCGAAAGGTGGATACGATGTCCCGCATGTCGAAAGAAGCCCGTGGCCGGCGTCCCCGGCGGCAGTTCACTGACGAGTTCAAGGCGGGGGCGATCCGGCTGGTCCTCGACGAAGGGAAGACGGTCGGCGCCGTCGCCCGCGAGCTGGATCTGACGCCGTCGGCCTTGGCGGACTGGGTGCGGAGGGCCCAGGCCGATCGCACCAAGGGCCGGACCGGCCTGACCGGGGTGGAGCGCGAGGAGTTGACGCGGCTGCGGCGCGAGGTCCGGATCCTCGAGGAAGAGCGCACCATACTAAAAAACGAGTCTCGGGCCCTGGGGCGGCCCCACTTGTGGTCCAGAAACTCCGTGGCGTACGCTCACACGCCCGAGGCCGTGGCCGTCCGCTTTCTGGTGACATCACGAGCCCGCTAAAAAACATGGTCCGGGGGTGGCCTGCGCACATGTCCGTGGTGACACCGTAAGGTGATCCCGTTTAGGAAAGTGTTCGAGTGCGCCACTCCTGCCTCGGGAGATCCGAGGAGGAGTGTGATGGCGAAGCGTCGATCGTCGAATCCATTTTCCACGCTCAATCCGCACGCCGCCGGTATCGACATCGGGGCGACGCACCATGTCGTCGCCGTCGCCGCCGACCGTGATGCCATACCGGTGCGCACCTTTCGCACCTTCAGTGGTGACTTGCACGCGCTGGCCGACTGGTTGCAGGCCGTCGGTATCACGACCGTCGCGATGGAGTCCACAGGCGTGTACTGGATTCCCGTGTTCGAGATCCTCGAGGCTCGCGGGTTCGAGGTCGTCCTGGTCAATGCCCGCGCCGTCAAGCACGTGCCGGGGCGGAAGACGGACGTCACGGACGCGCAGTGGCTCCAGCAGTTGCACCAGTACGGGCTGCTGCGCGGCAGCTTCCGCCCCCGCGAGGCAGTCGTCCAGCTGCGCGCCTACCTGCGGCTGCGGGAACGGCTCATCGCGTACGCGGCCGCGCATATTCAGCACATGCAAAAGGCGCTAATGCAGATGAATCTGCAGCTGCACCATGCGGTGACCGACATCACCGGTGTCACCGGGATGCGTATTCTCCGCGCGATCGTGGCGGGCGAGCGCTCGCCGGAGATCCTGGCCGCCTTTCGCGACGTGCGCTGTGCGGCCTCGGACGCGACCTTGCGGGCCGCGCTCACGGGCCACTATCGGCCCGAGCATGTCTTCGCGCTGCAGCAGGCGCTCGAGCTCTACGACTTCCATCAGGCGAAAGTCGCCGAGTGCGACACCCAGATCGAGACGGCCTTGCGCGCCCTGGCCGCGGAGCGGATCGCGCCGTCCACCCCACTCCCGGCGCAACGGCACGCGAAGGGCCGCAATGAACCGACCTTTGAGGTGCGGCCCGTGTTGTACCGCCTCCTGGGCGCCGATCTCAGTCAGATTCACGGCTTCGGGCCATACACGGTGCTGCGCTTGATCGGGGAGTGCGGCGACGACATGACTCGGTGGCCGACCGCCAAGCATTTCACGTCGTGGCTCTGTCTGGCGCCCGCCAATAAGATCTCCGGGGGCCGGGTGCTCAGTGCCGGGACCCGCCGGTCCTCCAATCGCGCGGCGGTGTTGCTTCGGATGGCGGCCGTCAATGTCGGACGGACGCAGACGGCGCTCGGCGCGTTCTACCGCCGCCTGGCCGCGCGCATCGGCAAGGCGCAAGCGGTCACGGCGACGGCGCGCAAGCTGGCGGTGCTCTTCTACAAGGCCCTCCGGTTCGGTCTGGCGTACGCCGACCCCGGGGTGTCCACGTACGAGGCGCGGTATCGTCAGCGCGTGGTGCAGCATCTGCAGCGACGCGCGAAGAGCCTGGGATACACGCTCGTCGAGCGAGCGGGCTAGCAGCAGGAGTTTCTTAGGAAAGCCGCGGCCTTCTTCGCGAAGCACCAGCGATGAGATTCACGTTCATCGCGGC
>CAZNOC010000405.1:0-3422 GCA_964574545.1 uncultured Bifidobacteriaceae bacterium
TGGCGACCGGCGACGCGGCCCGGTCAAGCCGGAATCGGAATCTTTCCGGCGTTCTCGCCCAGCCACACCTCGAGCGTCTGGATCGCCGGGTTCAGCCGGCGGCTCTCCTCGAGACTTCGGTGCGCACGATACATCTCCTCGAAGTCCCGCTTGAACTGGAACATGTTTCCCACATCGTCGGCGCCGGGAAACCCGAACGAGCGGTACACGTCGGGCGGCACGGCAGTGTACGCCACGGGTTGTCCCAATGCGCGCGTGAGCGCCGCGGCCATCTCGTCGCCGCTCAGATGGTCACCGGCCACACCGACAGTACGCCCGATGTACTCCGCGCCCCGCTTGAAGATGCCGAAGGCGCACTTGCCGATGTCTTCCACCCCGATCATCGGCATCTTCGCGGCGTCCAGACAGAAGACGACGGCGAGGCCGCCGTCGGGGGTGCGCTGCGGTCCCCAGCCGAAGTGGATGAAGTTTTCGTAGTAGCCGGACGTGAGGAGAAGCGTCGTGGGCACGCCGGCCTCGGTGAAGGCGGCATCGGCGTCGGCCTTCGCGTCGAAGTGCGCGACCTTGTACTGGCCCTGCAGGGTCGGCATGCGGTCGTCGTCAAGAGCGATAGACTTGCGCGAGTCCTCGAACGTGGACCAGATGGCGTGCTGTACGCCGGCGGCGGCCGCCGCCTCCGCCAGCGCGCGGCCCTGCTGCGTCTCCTTCGCTCCGGAGAAGTGTTCCCAGAAGTTCGTCAGGCAGAACGCGCCGTACGCGCCCGCGAACGCGGCGCGAAGCGACGCCGGATCGTCGAGATCGGCTGCAACCACTTCCCCACCCGCGTCCGCAAGCACCTTCGCTTTGTCGGAACCCGGATTGCGGGTAATCGCTCGCAACGCGAACTCCCCACTCGCGTCGGCGAGGATGGCCCGTGCCAACCCGCCGCCCTGCGCGCCTGTTGCACCCGTCACTGCAATGATCTTCGCCATCTGCTGTCCTCCGCCTTCGTGCAGGCTTCGCGACCTGCCCATCCTCCGGATTCCGGAGTCGCGGGCAGTCAACCGCCGAATCGTACCACCGTGGCCGATGGCCGAGCAAAGCCCTGACGAACGAGGGCATTGCAACCGGCACCCGCACTTCGATCGGCATCGAGAGCCCCGTGCGAGGCACGCTCCTTCCGGACGAGGCTCGCGAACTCGGCGGCGCGCACCCGGTGGTGACGGGCGACGGCGACCTGGCCTGGGAAAGCTGTACCGGCAGATGTACGCCACACGGGCATCGCGACCGGCAGCGCGCGCGTCCAGCGTTCGACCCGATGGGCCCGCCTGATCGCCGGCCCTGCCGTCGCCTGTTTGCCGCCAGTCCGATGCCCGGGTGGGCCGTGCCCCAGGAAGGAGCGTCCCAGTGAAGACGCGACAGAGCTAGCGTCGGCCCGTCAGCAGCATCACGATCAGCACGAGGAGGATGATGCCGCCAAGACCACCCCCGATAGCGGGGCCACCCACGTAGTACCCGCCTCCGCCAAACAGGAAGAGAAGCACAATCAGCAGGAGGATCAGATTCATGGGCCACCTCAGCTTTGGAAGTTCGTGAGCGATGGTCGCTCAGCGACCGCGCGATGGTAGCAGAAGTCGCTCGCGCCGGACGTCCCAGTCCAAGGGATGAGGTCGTCCACAAGGGACACCCTCGCATCGGGTCAGGGCCCTCGGCGCCGCGCGGGCACCGACGGAAGGGTGGGGGCAGGCGTGAAGGACCGTCAGGGCTGTGTAAGGGAGAAGCGCGACCATGTAAAAGCGGCGCCTCTCGCACAGGGCCGAGTTGCGGGGGCTCCGTTTGCGATCGAAATCTTCGGTGAAACCGTCGTCCTCTCAGATATGATGAACCCGCCGTCACGGGCATGTCCCTTGCTAGTGACGCATGGACACCACCCCTCGGGATAATGACTCTTGCGTGACGAAAGTCTTGGCACCCGGTTGCGAAGGGAGCGGGAGCGCCGCCAGATAGCTCTCTCCACGGTTGCCGCCCAGACGAAGATCCTGCCTGCGCTGCTCACTGGCCTGGAGCGCGACGACGTGTCCCGGTGGCCGTGTGGCATCTATCGGCGATCGTTTGTCAGGGCATACGCCGAGGCCATTGGGCTCGACCCGGACCCGGTGGTGAACGAGTTCGACGAGCGCTTTCCGGATCCCGCGTCGCCGGCTCCGGGCCCAGCAGGGACGCCAGCCAGCCTCATAGACCCGCACGGCTCCGACGAGTCACGTCCGGCCCTCCGCCTGACGCTCGCCGACACACCGTCCCCGTTCCGTGGAGGAAGGCTGCTGTCTCAACACTGGAGGCGATGGGCCGCGGCCGCGTGCGATACCGGCGTGCTCCTGGCCATCGCCGCGGCGTTCGTGTTCACGCTGGACGACTTCAGACTGCCCTTGAGCATCGCCATCGCCACCTACTTCCTCGGCGGCATCCTCATTCTGGGGAATACCCCTGGCGTGTGGTTGTGCGCACCCCGCGCTGCGCATCGGGACGAACCCGTCGTCGAACCGCACGAGGACGCGCCCCGGGATGCCAGCGAGCCCTGGCGCGTCTTCGATCACGACGCCGCCTGGGCCTCGAGTCCGGCCAATCAGCGGTCGCATCACCGCTCGTCGCCTTCGTAGCAGGAACGTCCGGGCGGCAGCCCGATCATCCCCTTCAGCGCGACGTCGCGTCTTCGCCCGACGTCAGCACGACATGCCGGGTCTCGGCATACGCTCGCCGCAATTCGCCGCGAAAATCCGGGTGGGCAATCGAGATGAGGGCCGCGGCCCGCTCGCGTAGACTCCTGCCGAACAGGTCCACGGCGCCGTACTCGGTCACCACCCAGTGCACGTGGCCGCGCGTCGTCACGACGCCGGCGCCCGGCTTCAGCGCCGCCACGATACGCGACACCGTGCCCCCCACGGCCGTCGAAGGCAGGGCGATGATCGGCACACCTCCCGCCGAGAGCGCGGCGCCCCGCATGAAGTCCATTTGACCGCCAATGCCCGAGTAGATTCGATGGCCGATGGAATCGGCGCAGATCTGCCCCGAGAGATCGATCTCGAGCGCCGAGTTGATGGCCACGACACGGTCGTTCTTTCGGATGAGCGCCGTGTCGTTGGTCCGGTCGCACGGGTGGAACTCGATGAACGGGTTGTCGTGCACGAACTCCAGCAGCCTCGGCGATCCGACGACGAAGCTCGTGACCGTCCGGCCGCGGTGCACGTGCTTGAGCCGGTTCGTGATGACGCCCGCCCTGGTGAGTTCCATCACGCCGTCGGAAAACATCTCGGTGTGGACCCCGAGGTCGGACTTCCCGGCCAACCGCCGGAGCGCTGCGTCCGGGATCGTCCCGATGCCCATCTGCAGCGTCGCGCCGTCGGGCACCAGCGCCGCGATGTGCTCGCCGATGGCATCGTCCACGG
>CAZNOC010000406.1:0-3367 GCA_964574545.1 uncultured Bifidobacteriaceae bacterium
GCGACGTCCTCGTCGGCGATCAGGTCCTCGATGCTGAACTCGCCCTCGTCCTCGATGATGACGGTCCGCCGCTCGTCGGTGAACCTGGTCTGCACCGCCCGCAGTTCGTCAACGATGATCTGGAGCAGCAGCGGCTGGCTCGCCAGGGTCGCGCGGAGACGCTCGATTGTCTGCAGCAGTTCGGCCAGCTCATCCAGGATCTTCTGGCGCTCGAGTCCGGTCAGCCGCTGGAGCTGCATGTCGAGGATCGCCTGCGCCTGGATCTCGCTCAGTCCGAACGTGGCGGTGAGGCCCGTCCTCGCCTCGAGCGGGTTCTTCGACTCGCGGATGAGCGTGATCACCTCGTCCAGGTGGTCGAGCGCGATGCGCAGTCCCTCGAGGATGTGTGCGCGCGCTTCGGCCTTGCGCAGCTCGAATTCGATCCGCCGCCGGATCACCTCTCGACGGAAGTCGATGAAGTGCTCGAGGATCTCGAGCAGGTTCAACACCCGTGGCCGCCCGCCGACGATGGCGAGCATGATGATGCCGAACCCCTGCTGCAACTGGGTGTGCTTGTAGAGGTTGTTGAGGATGACCTCGCCCACCTCGCCGCGCTTCAACTCCACGACGATGCGCATGCCGTCGCGGTCGGACTCGTCGCGCAGATCGGAGATGCCTTCGAGGGTCTTCTCGCGCACGAGGTCAGCGATGCGCTCGAGCAGGCGCGCCTTGTTCACCTGATACGGAATCTCGGTGATGACGATGTGCTGCCGATCGCCCTTCCGCATGTCCTCGATCTCGGCCTTCGCCCGGACCTGGATCGAGCCGCGGCCCGTGATGTAGGCCTCGTGGATCCCGCGCCGGCCCACGATCAGGCCGCCGGTCGGAAAATCCGGCCCTGGCACCAGTCGGACCAGTTCCTTGAGCTTCTGTTCACGCGTATACGTGGGGGCCCCTTCGGGGGCCATCAGCGTCTGTTCGATCAGCCAGACCGCTCCGTCAATCACCTCCCGCAGGTTGTGCGGCGGTACGTTCGTCGCCATGCCCACGGCAATGCCGGACGACCCGTTGACCAGCAGGTTCGGGTACGGGGCCGGAAGCACGAGCGGTTCTTCGGTGGTCTCGTCGAAGTTCGGCTGGTAGTCGACCGTCTCCTTGTCGAGGTCCAGCATCATCGCTTCGGCAAGCGCCTTCAACCGGGCTTCCGTGTAGCGATAGGCCGCGGGCGGGTCGCCGTCCACGGATCCGAAGTTCCCCTGGCCGTCCACCAGGAGATACCGCATGTTGAAGTCCTGCGCGAGGCGGACCAGCGTGTCGTACGCCGGCGCGTCGCCGTGGGGATGATAATTGCCGATGACCTCGCCGACGATCTTCGCGCACTTCCGGTAGGCGCGGTTGCTCGCCAGGCCCATCTGACGCATCGCATACAGCACGCGGCGGTGCGCCGGCTTCAGTCCGTCCCGCACGTCCGGCAGCGCCCGCCCGATGATCACGCTCATCGCGTAATCGAGGTACGAGCGCTTCATCTCGTCTTCGATATTGACCGGAAGTCTCTGTTCGGTGGTCATGTCAGACACGGATCTTCGCCGTTCCCCATTCGCGGTTCGCCAGAGGTTGTTCGTCGTGGAGAGGCCTTCGCGGCCTCAGTGTGTCCGCCTCAGATATCGAGGTTCCTGACGTCGAGGGCGTTGACTTCGATGAACTTCCTTCGCGGTTCCACCTGGTCGCCCATCAGTGTCGTAAACATGAGATCCGCCTCGGTGTGATCCTCGGCCTTCACCTGCAGCAGCGTGCGCGTCTCGGGGTTCATGGTGGTGTCCCACAGCGTGTCGGGATTCATCTCACCCAGGCCCTTGTAGCGGTTGATCGCCACGCCCTTGCGTCCAAGGGTGATGAAGTGCTCGACGAACGCGTCGGGCGATCCCATCTGGACAGGGCCGGCGTCCGGCCGCTTCGGAGCCGCCTCGGGGGCCGGGGGTGCGGCCTCGTCGCCGCCGGTGTCCGGCGCCTCGTCCTCGTCCGCCTTGTGCGCGGCCACGGTGCGCACCTCGACCGGGCCCGCCTTCATGACGCGGGTGACGTCACGAATCTCGGCGTAGCTGGCCGCCAGCGTCCGGTACTCGCCCGTCGCGACGAAGTCCACACCCATCTCGTCGTACCTCGGGTAGCCGTTCGTCCGATCGTCGATGGCGAGCGACCAGGCGTTGTGGGCCTCGTCCCGCGCGGCCGTGATGCGGCGGATCGGTGTCGACAGGCGCTCCGCAAGGTCCGTGACGGCCGCCTCGCTCTCGAAGAACGTCTTGTCGCGCACGTCCAGGTCGAGCAGCGCCTCGACCACATCGGGGGCGTGCCCCCTGCGCTCGATCATCTGCTGCAGTTTCCGGTACCCGATCATCGCGTGCAGGATGCGTTCGAGTTCGTCGCCGAAGAGTTCCTGGCCGTCGGCCAGCCGCACCATCCGGGATTCCACCGCCCGATGAACCAGGAAGCTCTCGAGCGACCGTTCGTCCTTGATGTAGGTCTCGGTGCGTCCCCGTTTGGCGCGGAAGAGCGGCGGCTGCGCGATGTAGATGTGCCCTCCATCGACGAGGGGCGTCATCTGGCGGTAGAAGAACGTCAGCAGCAGCGTGCGGATGTGCGACCCGTCCACGTCCGCGTCCGTCATGATGATCACGCGGTGGTAGCGGAGCTTCGCCAGGTCGAAGTCTTCGGTCCCGATCCCGCAACCGAGCGCCGCGATCATCGTCTTGATCTCGTCGCTGCTCAGCATCTTGTCGAGCCGCGCCTTCTCGACGTTCAGGATCTTCCCCTTGATGGGCAGGATGGCCTGAAACCGTCGATCGCGGCCCTGCTTGGCCGAGCCGCCGGCCGACTCGCCTTCCACGATATAGATCTCGGCCTGTGCGGGGTCACGCTCCTGGCAGTCGGCAAGCTTTCCGGGCAGCGAGCTGCCATCCAGGGCGCCTTTCCGGCGGACCAGGTCGCGGGCTTTTCGGGCAGCCTCCCGCGCGCGGGCGGCGTCCACGGCCTTCTGCACGACCCGCTTGGCGACCGACGGGTTCTCTTCGAGAAACGCGCCAAGCCGATCGTTCACGACGCTCTCGACGATGCCCTTGACTTCGGTGTTGCCGAGCTTCGTCTTGGTCTGCCCTTCGAACTGCGGCTGCGGGATCTTCACGCTGATCACCGCGGTCATCCCCTCGCGGATGTCGTCTCCGCTGATCGTCGCGTCCTTCAGGTCCTTCGTCAGGTTGTTGCGCTGGGCATACACGTTGACCGTGCGCGTCAGCGCCGCCCGGAATCCGGACAGATGCGTGCCGCCTTCGTGCGTGTTGATGTTGTTCGCGAAGGAGAACTCCTGCGCGTTGTAGCTGTCGTTCCACTGCAT